>DASSGJ010000285.1:0-30707 GCA_035693545.1 Candidatus Acidiferrum sp. | reverse complement strand
TAGTGACCATCGTTAGGGGAAAGCGCGCTCCGGCGCCGCCCAAAATTTTGACAACGCAGCGTCAGCCTGGCAGCGGAGACCATTTTCGTGGAGGAAAACGGATGAGCCACACAATGCGGGAAGTGGCCAAACGCGCCGGAGTCTCTCCTGCAACGGTCTCCCGAGTCCTCAACAAGACAAGCTATATTTCCGTGGAGACGCAGAGGCGCGTTTTAGAAGTTGTCAGGCAATTGAAATACTTCAAGAATGTACATGCCCGGCGGTTGGCCACTGGCCGGAGCGACTTATTCGGGCTGGTGATTTCGGAAATCGCCAACCCGTATTTCCCCGAAGTCATCCGTGGATTCCAAGCTGCCGCTTGGGATCGCGGGTTTGACGTCATTCTCTGCAACACGCAATACGACCAACCGCGAACAAAATCCATTCTGCGGAAGCTGATCGAAAGTGACGTCCGCGGAGTCGCGGTGATGACCTCTTCGATCGATAAACCCACGGTTTCAGAACTCATGGACGCAGGAATTGGTGTGGTGTTTTGCAACGTGGGCCCAGCCGGGAAGCTTGTGAGCACCATTTCGATTGATTATCAGCGGGGAATCGAGCAGGCCATCGAGCATATCGCAGGGCTCGGTCACCGCCGCGCCGCGGTGATTGCTGGACCAGACGACAACCATACGGCCATCACCATCAAGGACGCGCTGGTTGCCGGATTGAAAAAAAGAAACCTCGACCCATTCCCGGTGATCAACAGTAACTATCACGTCGACGCAGGTGCTTCGGCGGTGCGCGCCATGCTTTCCACCAACGATAAACCCACGGCGATCTTTTGCGGAAGCGACCTTATCGCCCTGGGCGCCATGAGTGCTCTCGAAGAGGCGGGTGCGAGGATTCCGGAAGATATCTCCGTTATCGGCATCGACGACATTTCCTTTGCTTTTCTGGCACGGCCGCCGCTGACTACCATCCGGGTGCCCCGCGAGCGCGTAGGGACGACTGCCTTCGAGGCATTGGACAGGATGCTAAAGTTGAAACGGCGAAAAGGTGCGGACTACTACTTGGAAACAGAACTGGTCGTTCGCAGGTCGACCTCGACTGCTCGGTAAAGCCGTGTTCAATGAATGCACAAGATGCGGCGAGACGGAGAGTTCGGCCAGACTATGCTACGCGCGGGGCCGGTCCACAGATCGTTTGCAGCAAGAAGAAAAAGCGGAAAATTTCACGCTTCCGGCAGGTTTAAATTTTGAGAGGAAGTGCTTGACGGAGTGGATGGGAAGAGCTTACAAAAATGGCGATGTGTGAAACCGGTTTCAGCCACTGTTTTCAATAGCTTTCCCTATTGCGGCCCCGAGCTGATCATTCGCGAAACCGTAGCGGCCGCCAATCCGAAACGCCGGCTGCCGGGAATCTGAATCAAAGAAAGCCTTGCGCATTTCAACAAATCCGGAATTGTCTATCACCGGCAGGAGAGTCGAAATGAAATTGGTCAAGAAAACTCTGCAGGAGATCGCCAGGCTGGGTGTGATTGTTTTGGCGGCCATGCTATTGCAGGCCATCGTCACGGCCCAGAATGCGCAGCCACGGGCCGACATCGACAAACGGGTTGAAGCGCTGCTTGGGAAATTGACCCTGGATGAAAAGATTCTCCTCCTTGGCGGAATCAATGATTTTTTCACGCGGCCCATACCACGGGTTGGCATACCTTCACTGAAGATGTCCGACGGACCCATGGGAGTTCACGATTACGGACCAACAACGGCTTATCCGGCCGGCATTGCTCTGGCCGCTTCCTGGGATGAAGACCTGGCGAAGCGTGTCGGAGTATCAATGGGAATGGACGCTCGCGCGCGGGGAGTGCACATCATTCTCGCTCCAGGGATGAACATCTATCGCTCACCGCTGAATGGAAGGAATTTTGAATATTTCGGAGAGGATCCTTTTCTGGCGTCACGCATGGCGGTCGGCGTGATCGAGGGCATTCAGTCGCAGGGGGTAATGGCAACGGCGAAACATTTCATCGCCAACAATTCGGAGTATGGCCGCATGGATCACAGCTCGGATCTGGACGAGCGAACCATGCGGGAAATCTATCTTCCCGCGTTTGAAGCCTCTGTAAAGGAAGCCAAGGTTGGCGCGCTGATGGACGCGTACAACCTGGTGAATGGCATGCACATGACCCAGAACCGGCTGCTGAATGAAACCATCGCCAGAAAAGAATGGGGATTCCGCGGAATCATGATGAGCGATTGGGAAGCGACCCACGACGGAATCGGCGCCGCGAACAACGGCCTGGATCTGGAAATGCCGTCGGCGGTGTACATGAATTCGAGCACGCTTCTGCCCGCGCTGCAGCGTGGAGACGTAAAGCTTGCCACGATTGATGAAAAGGTGCGGCGAATCCTTCGAACGGCGATTGAGTTCGGTTTCTTCGACCGGCCGCAACTGGACAGCAGCATCCCGCTGTTTAACCAAACAGGCCGCGAGATCGCGCTGGAAGAAGCGCGCAATGGAATGGCGCTTTTGAAAAATGAACGCCACACTTTGCCGCTGGACCGGAAAAAGTTGCACACGATCGCGGTTCTTGGCCCCAACGCGTTTCCTTCGGTCGGCGGCGGCGGCGGAAGTTCTTTGACGACGCCATACAATTCCGTCAGTTTGCTGGAAGGCATCAGCAACGCAGCGGGAAGCGACGTGCGCGTCTTGAGCTTGTTCGAAACGCCTTCGATTGATGCCATCGTTGAGAAAACCGAGTTCGTGACCGCTCCTGGGGGAAAGCCCGGATTGCGCGGCGAGTATTTTGCGAGCCCAGATTTCAAAGGCGATCCGGCGCTTACCCGCACCGACGAGCGGATCGATTTCCGATGGGGCGCCGGAAGTTTTATGGACGGCGGGCCCGTCGACCATTTCGCCGCGCGCTGGACCGGGTATTTCGTTCCCAAAACTGAAGATGACTATCGGTTTTACACTTCAGCGGACGACGGCGTTCGGTTGTTCATTGACGATCAGTTGGCAATCGACGACTGGAAACCACATGCCGAGACCCTGAATACCTATGTGAGGCACCTGCAGGCCGGCAAAGTGTATAAATTGCGCCTGGAATATTTCGAAGACATCGGAACGGCGACGATGCGATTCGGTATCGGGTCGGCTTCCCTTGCGTTTGGCGAGGATGCAAAAAAAATGGTGACCGAAGCGGATGCCGTTGTTCTTTGCATGGGCTTTGGCCCCACTACAGAGTCCGAAGGGTTCGACCGGACCTTCCGCTTGCCCAAAGGGCAGGCTGAGTTCATCGAACAAGCCGCGGCAATCAACAAAAATGTAGTGGTGGTGTTAAACGCAGGCGGCAACGTGGATATGAGCCGGTGGCTCGACAAAGTGCCTGCTTTGCTCCAGGCCTGGTATCCGGGACAGGAAGGTGGGCGAGCGCTGGCTCAAATTTTGTTTGGCGACTACAGCCCCTCCGGAAAATTGCCGGCTACTTTTGAACGCAAGTGGGAGGAGAATCCGACCTTTCACAGTTATTACCCGCAAAAGGGCGACAAGCATGTGGAGTACACGGAAGGAATTTTCGTGGGCTATCGCGGCTACGACAAAAACAAGGTAACGCCGCAATTCCCTTTTGGGTTCGGACTTTCCTACACCACTTTCAACTATAGCGACTTGAAAGTAGTGCCGTCGCGGAAAGACAACGGTGCGACCGCGGAAGTTTCTTTCCAGGTAGAGAATACCGGCGACCGCGAGGGCGCGGAAATTGCGCAGGTCTATGTGGGCGATCCACAGAATGGCCTGCCTCGGCCGCTGAAGGAATTGAAAGGCTTCGCCAAAATCGGCCTTAAGCCCGGCGAAAAGAAACTAGTGAGTGTGAAATTGGACCGGCGAGCCTTCTCCTACTACGACACGAACAAGCATGCGTGGTACGCACCAGCTGGAGAGTATGGCGTTCTGGTGGGAAGTTCTTCCGCGGATATCCGTTTGAAGGGAAGCTACATTCTTCCCGGGCAATAAAAGCCTGAAAAGGCGGGTGGCGATGCACTCTCGCCGGAAATTTTTGACGCAAGCCGGGACCTTGGCCGCGGGCGCCATTGGACTGCCTGCAACTGCGTCTGGCCCTCACGCGGCGGACGTGACGGTGCGAGAAGCCGTGAGTCTCTGCGGTGAATGGTGGTTTCGCACCGATCCCGAGGCTGCCGGGGAACAGCAGCGTTGGTACGAAGCTCACCAACCGGCCAGCTCCTGGCGCAAAGTGAACGTGCCTCACACTTGGCAAGTGGATGCTGGTTTTGCCGACTATCGAGGGGCCGCGTGGTATTTGCGGACTTTCGACGCTTCGCCTGATTGGCAGAACTCCGCGATACGCCTTGAGTTTGAGGCGGTGTTCCACACAGCGAAAATATGGGTGAACGGGCAATTGGCCGGAGAGCATGCCCGCAAAGGCTACACTGCGTTCACGCTTGATATTACTCACCTCCTGCGGCTGGGAAGTTCGAACACCATTGCCGTGCGAGTTGATAATGCGTTCGATGACCACATGGTGCCGCGAGGGCGCTCCAGTGACTGGGCGCATGACGGAGGCATCTACCGGCCGGTGCAACTCCTGATTACCCCGAAGACGTTTGTGGAGCGTGTTGACATCGAAGCGGATCCCGACCTCGAAAGTGGGGGCGCGAAGATTGCCATTACCGCTTACCTTCGAAACACGAGTTCGAAAGAGTGGATAGGCAAGGTCTTCTTTCAAATTATCGATGATGATACCGGCTCGGAGGTGTTGACGAGTTCCGATGCTCCGAGGCTCACCATCAAAGGCGGTACGACTCAGGCATCAAAACATTCGGGAACACTCGCCAAGGCGAAGTTGTGGCATTTCGATCATCCGAATCTTTATCGGCTGATTTTTTCAATCGGCGGCGGACAAGAAACTCATCAATTCACGGTCACGTTCGGCGTCCGTAAATTCGAGGCTAAGGGCAGCGGCCTTTATCTGAACGGAGAGCGCGTGAAGTTGATGGGCGTCGAGCGCATGGCGGGAAGCAATCCGGAATTCGGGATGGCGGAGCCCGGCCAATGGATCACACACGATCACGACGACTTGAAACACTTGAATTGCGTATTCACGCGCGTTCATTGGCCCCAGGACAAAAGAGTTCTCGATTACTGCGATCGGAACGGGATTCTGATGCAGAGTGAAATCCCGGCGTGGGGCTACGATACTTTTGCAGGCATGGGACCGGAACCCAATGCAGACATCCTGCAAAACGCGCTGGAACAATTGCGGGAAATGATCGCGTGCGACCGCAACCACCCCTCGATTGTGGCCTGGGGTCTCTGCAACGAGATTGGCGGGCAAAATCCACCGGCGTATCAATTCGCCAAACATATGTTGGCGGAAGCGAAGCGGCTTGATCCCAATCGGCTCTGCTCCTATGCCTCGAACTCGCTCGACCAGACTCCGGAACGCGACGTCGCTGGATTGATGGACTTCATCGAAACGAACGAATACTTCGGAACCTGGGCTCCTGGAACTCCAGTGGATGTGGGTAAGTACCTGGATAAGATTCACGCCGCATTTCCCGCTAAGCCCGTGGTTATTTCCGAGTACGGATATTGTGCTTGTACTGCCGACCGTCCGGAAGGTGACGGGCACAGAATCGAGATTCTGCGATCCCACGACGCGGTTTTTCGCTCCAAGGATTTCGTGGCAGGGGCCATTTTCTTTTGCTACAACGACTACCGCACCCATGTTGGTTACAGCGGTGTTGGCGCGTTGAAGCAAAATGTTCACGGCGTCGTGAATGTGTGTGGCGCGCACAAAGCTTCTTACGATGTCTTGCGAAGCGAATCGAGTCCGGTCGAATCCTTAACCGTGGAGAACCATCTGAACAACTTCCAGCTCAGGCTGAAGACCAGGCGTGACATTCCGATGTACAAACTTCGCGGCTACAAGCTCAGGGGAACTTTCTACGGTGCAGGCGAAATCCCGCTGGAACGCCAGGAGGTAGAACTTCCTGAAATCGCCGGCGGGGCGGAATCCACCGCCGCGTTGACTTTCAGCCAGGCCGGGGTGCCGCTGTTTGTTAGATTCGATGTTCTCCGGCCCACTGGGTTCCCAGCTTATTCGCACGACTGGAAACCCTGATCCGCGCCGATCCTCCGAAACGTTTTTGTGTTTGGCGAAACCATCAACCTGTTCGACGGACTGCCGCGCCTCCCGTGGCGCGGCGATTGACTAGGCCGTTTTGCCGAGAGAGCCGAAGCGGTGGTGCCAAACGCGCGCCGCTCCAATGAGATTGGCGTCCTCTCCCAACGAAGCGAGGGCCAGTTCCGTTTTTTCATGAGGAACGAACCGGCAACCCTGGTGAATGACCTTGCGAATACCATCAAAAAAAAGCGGCGCGCTTTTCATCATGCTGCCGCCCAGGACGATTACCTCCGGCACGAATAGATTAATCAGGTTAGCCAAACCGAGACCCAGGTAATAGGCTTCGCGTTCCACGGCTTGCCTGGCCAACGCGTCTCCGGCTTTCGCCAATTGGCAGACTTGCGCGGCGCTTAAGTTTTCGCGAGTCTTTTGAACTTCCGCGGACTTCTCGTTGAACCAGGCGGCCATCGCGGGCCCGGTCGCGAGCGATTCCCAGCAACCTCGATACCCGCAGGTGCATTCCGGTCCCGACATATCCATCACATGGTGGCCGATTTCGGGATGGGCCATACCCACGCCGCGATAGAGATGTCCGTCCAGGATGATCCCGCCGCCGATGCCTGTGCCGACAGTGACGTAAATCAATCGCGATTTCAGTTTTCCCGCGCCCCAGCCTGCCTCGCCCAAGGCGGAGGCGTCGCCATCGTTTTCCAGCGCAACCTTGACCTTGAATTCCCGCGCCAGGTCCTGCACCGGATTGTTTCCCTGCCACCCCGGCAGCAGATCCGCATCTCCAAATGCGCCGCTATCCGGATGTATCACCCCGGTAGAACCTATCCCAATGCCGGAAATTTCCACGCCGGCATCCCGGGAAGTCCGGCGCAGCATTTCGATGATCCGCGAGAGCCCGTTTGCATATCCCCTTGCAGGGTCGGTCGGGGACTCCAGCCGCGACAGCACTTTCCCGCGGTCGTCAACCACGCCAACGGCTATCTTCGTTCCCCCGATGTCAACGGCGCCAATCACCGTTTTTCCCTTTGCTTGTTTTCTTCCGGCAGCAAGCCGTACTCGTCCTCCACAATAAAGGAGCAATAACGGAAGGTATCGCTGTCGACTCCCGAAAGCCGCGCCAGCTTTTCCGCCGCAAGCTGCGCGGGAATAATGTCGATCAGGAATTGCCAGGCGGGGGGCGCGCTCGGCAACTGAAACACCAGGTCTCCCGCATCGTCCGGAATATCCTGGCCGATCAGCATGACGGCGGCGCCCAGTTTGCGCAGATCCCGAGCTACCGCCAGGTCTTGCTCGCGCATACTTTCCGGGTCAATCCACATTCCAAATCGCGCTCCCGCCGCAACCATTTCCTGAGGACCGTGGCGGAAGCTGCCGGTATTCATTGCGGTCGCGGGCGATTTCACGCCTTCTTCCCAAAGCAGCCGCGCCTCCTGGCAACTGCCAGTGCTGCATCCACGCGCCAAAAAATAGGTAACGGCCCGCTGCGTGAGCCAATTTGTGTTGGCAACCTGGGCCTGCCAACCCGAGATAGCCGTGTCGGTCTTTATGAATAAAGCGGAAAGCGCGGCGGCGAGACTCGCACCCCATGTTGCGGCAGCGGCGCTCGCCAGAATTCCAGCAGTCGCGGCCAGTGTGGAGTATGTATTCACAGAAATGGCGTGATCCAGTTCGATAGGAATTGCGATTGGAATCTGCGCCCCTCGCGCCAGGGGGCCGTCCGCGGAATTGGTGATGGCAATGACAGTCGCTCCACTTGCACGCGCCTTCGCAAGCAGCTTGACGATTTCGATGCTGCGCCCGCTGCGCGAAATCACTACAACCACAGAATCAGGGGGAAATTCCGCGAACTCCAGCAACTCGGCGGCATCATAGAGGTAAACCGGACTGGCGCTAAGGTTAAACAAAGTCGCGGCGCACAATGCCGCGTGCAAACTGCTGCCGATTCCCGTCAGGTAGACATGGCGGGCGCCGCGGATTGCACCGGCGGCCGCATCCAAGGCAGGGCGGCCCGCTCCTGAGAGTAAGTCGATGGTTCGTTTTAGCTCATTCGGCTGCCGAAGAATGTCGCGCAAGAAGTGAGTCATTGGATCCGGAGTCTCGTACCGATCGGTTTCATTTTTCCGCTGGTGTAATGACGATGCTGCGATAGGCTACGTGCCCTTTTTCACTTCCTTGAAGATAGATAGGGCCCGGCAGTTCTTCGCGACTGTCCAGGGCGCCGCCGGTGATGCCCGGTATTTCCTTGTGATCGATGACGGTCTGGCCATTTTGAACAACAGTGATCCATCGCCCGTTCAGCGTGATGTCGAAGCTCTGCCATTCTCCCGCTTTGCGCGGCAATTCCGGCACCGGAGCCAGAAATCCATACACACCTCCCGTATGATGGCTCGGCGGTTCCTCGGCGGAGTCTGTTTCCACCTGAACTTCGTACCGGCCGCGCAGGTAGACGCCGCTGTTGGAATTGGCATCCGCTTTGAATTCGACATGTAATTTGAAATTTTCAAACTTAGAATCGTTGATCAGCTCGGGTCCGTTTCCGGGTGTGATCAGATTGCCGTTCTCGACCTTCCACACCGTCGTTCCCGGGCCTTTCATTTTCCATCCGCTCAAATCTTTGCCGTTGAACAAGGGGATCGGCTTTCCCCATTTGGGTTCTCCGCCTGGCTTCAAAGCTGGTGCCCTCCGGCCGGCCCACTGCCAAGCCTTTCCATCGGGACCATTCACCGTTCCCGAGAGGATCTTTCCAACAAGCGTGCCTTCGAAAACCATGTCGGCTGGGGCGGCTTCCTCGTCCTTGGGAGAAACGAAAGTAAGTTTGCCGTTTGACAGTTCAGCCTTGGGAAGCGGCCTCGAGTTTCCCCAACGGCCGACCATGTCGGCTTTCAATTGTCCGCCTTCACGCCGAAGTTCCAGCCACGATGGATATTCGCGATCCGGCGCCTTCAGCGTCAAATCCCAGCGGCCCAGAAAAGCCTTCTCGGATTCACTGGAAGGCGGTGAAGATTTCGGAGGGGGATTTCCGGATTGCGCGGATGCCTGAGCTCCAATTAACAAGCTGGCCAGCGTCATTGCGTTTACGATCCTGCTAAGCTTCATAGAATTTTCGATCCCTTCTCCTCGGAAGAAACCCGGCTAATGCCTGCGCTAGGACTTGATACTCTGGGAGTCGGCATCCCAGTAGACAGGGCTCTTCCGGTAGTAAGACTCGTTCGCCATGTGACACCCAAGCGCCGCGTTATGGCCGAACACGACGTCCTGGACGAGCGGCTTCCGCGAACGGACGGCCTGGAAAAAATTCCAGAGATGCGGTTTCAAATCGTCATAGTCATTCCCGCGATAGCTTTCCGTCTTCGGAGCGGGCTCGTGCCCGGGTTTCGGATCGTGCTCTTCGTGCCATTGTTTGAAGTATGCGTTCTTCAGCCGGCTGGGAAGTCCGTAGCAGTAGTAGCTGGGAGCCAGGTCAACCCCCGGTTGCGGCGTGTAACTCAATCCAAATTCGGTAAGCTCAAGAATTCCTTTCGATCCCATAAACCGGGTTACTTCGGCTGTTTCCGTTCCAAGCGTCAATCGCATATACACCGGAATATTTCCGTATTCGAAAAGCACCGGATGAACATCGGGAGTATTTCTTCCATCTTTCCAGCGGTAAATTCCGCCAAACGCCGACGCCCGCTTCGGAGCCTCATTGATCCCCAAAACAAACTGCATGCCGCTGAGGAGATGAACCAGCAGGTCTCCCGCAAGACCTGTCCCATATTCTTTCCAGCAGCGCCAGCGCGCGAACAGATAAGGATCAAACGGTTTCTTCGGCGCTGTACCCAGCCAGGTGTCCCAATCCAGATTTTGGGGAGAAAGATCCGCTGGCGGAGGATATTCCCAGGCGCCTGTGGGATCGTTGCGCCCCAAACTCCCTTCCACAAGACTTAGTTCACCAATCGCCCCGCTGGCTAAAAGCTCCTTGGCCTTCGCGCACAAGACCGAACTCGTTCGCTGCGCGCCGATCTGCGTGATGCGGTCCGTCTTTTTCGTAGCCGCGACCATCGCCAACCCGTCGGCAGGGCTGTGCGACATCGGCTTTTCGCAGTACACGTCCTTCCCCGCGCTCACGGCGTCAACGAAAATTTGTTTATGCCAGTGGTCGGGTACGGCAATGATGATGGCATCAATCTCTTTGTCGTCGAGCAGTTCTTTGTAACGCCTCGTCGTCTTGATCGAATTTCCGGCGATCTCTTTTGCAAGCTCATGACGTCCGTCGTAAAGATCGCACGCAGCCGCGCATTCCACGCCCGGCAGTTGAATGGCGGTTGTCAGCAGTCCCGTCCCCTCCATGCCGACGCCAACGATTCCGAAGCGCACTCTGTCGCTGGCCGCATTCATGCGCGGCAATGCCATAAGCGGTTCGGGGTCGAGCACAATATACTTGGCGGCCAGCGAAGCTCCCGCTACCCCTGCCGTTCGCTGCAAGAATCCACGGCGCGTAAAACCAGCTTTGCCCATACCGCGATCTCCTCGGTTATTTTTAAAAGTTTCTTTCCCAGCTAGACAAACGATTTACTTCAGCACATCCGGACTTCCAGCCTCCACGGATGGTACACGGTTTGGTTCCCGTCGCGAATGATAAACTAAAGTGGTCGAGAAACAAAAAGGAGCCGACTCCTTTGAAATTGCAGCCATCGAAGAAATCACTGTAGATGCCAGTGCTTAGCAGTCTCTACCTCTGGCTTTTGCGGCTGTTGAGACCAAACCGCTCAAGAAGCAGGGGTTTTATAATCGAAGTCCACAACGCATAACACTTCGGGTTTGGGTGTAATCCATCCTCGACGAACAGGTCAGCGCGAAGGTTTCCGCCCGAATCGAACATGGCCGAGGCAACATCAACGTACTGTACGTGTTCTTGCGTGCCCGCAAAATCCCGGATCTTCCGGTTCGCTTCCCGCATTCTGGGCCATACGCTCAGTCTCGACTTGGATGGCTTGATGGAGATCACGTAGATCCAGGTTTCCGGTAACGCGCCGCGAATGGTTTGGACGAGCGTCCGGGCGTCCTGGGCAACCGATTCCGGTGTCTTGGAAGATCCCGGCGCAAGGTCGTTGTCGCCCTCATAGATCACCAACGCGCGCGGGCGATAGGCAATGACGATTCGCTTCACATATTGGATGAGATCGGAATACTGCGAGCCTCCAAAGCCGCGATTGATGACATCGAGAGGTTTCATTTCCTCAACCAGCGTGTCCCATCGAGCGATGCTCGAGGAGCCCGCGAAAACGATGGTCCCCAATTTAGGAGGATTGATTTTGTCTTGCTCTTCAAACTTGCGGATCGAAGGTTCCCAGTCCTGAGCCTGGACCGGCGCGATGGAAGCGAAAGAAGATTCTCGGTCTCCCACTCCCGCTAGACAAACCGAAAACAAAACCAGGCTGGCGAGGGTTCTACGAATAAGCCGCGTGAATGGTTGAGTCATGGACCGCAGGTTCCCTTTGAATAATCAGTGTACGCCGGGTACCTCAAGAATTTCGCGAATCGGTTGACCGCCCTTTATCGCGTGAACGGCGCAAAGAGGCAATAGCGAAAAAGTGTCCGCACTCACCCGCTCCCCTTCGCGTGGCTGACTGCGCTTCCTGGGGCCGATATGGGCCAATTCGCAGGGGTACCAGCGCTTCAGGTCTTTACCTGAGTGGAGGGGGGTGATTTACCGGGTTGGGAAATGAAGGTTTCTCCGAATTGCTCTACTTTGCCCACCAGCTATCTTGGTTGTACGAGAGCGGGCCGCCTCCGTGTACTGGGCTCCCACCTCCTTTACCCCGAGAACAGAACTGCCCAGTCACGGAGGCGGACCAACTCACGTTCGCAAGCTGGTCGAAGGTAAAGATCGAGCAGCACGGCGTTCAGAGATTCGGTGAGGGCAGCGTGGAGAACGAGGCAAGCGCAAGGCGCAGATTGGGGAGGCTATGAACAACTTGATGAATGATGTTCCGAAATTTGTGACCCAAGCTAGAGCCTCTTTTCTGCTGGGGATACCGCCGCAGGATTTGCGCCGTATTTCGGATGAATCTGGACTTGGGCACGTGGAACGCGCCGGCAACGAAGAGGAGCTGTATTTCACTTATGACGAGTTGCGAAAGGTTTGCCAATTGGCATATCCGATGCTGGCGAGTCACTGATGCAAGGTCCACGCGAACGGTAAATTGTTGTTCGGCGAAATAGCGGGAGCGGCGAATGCAGGCGGCGATCAAAAATCAAGGACGACACGAAATGACCACGGGCCCAGGCAAAGTTCGCAGCATCTCGCGCAGGCCAACGGAGCATTTCCGGACGAAGAAATATCCGTTCGACGATGCCTTGCTCAGGGTGAACGAGGACTCTGAACAGTTGCGCCGGAATGTTTCGCGCTTGATTGAGCAAGGCGAAGAAATCGCCAACGAGACCATTTTCCAGACGCTGCTTTCCGACGCCAACCGCGAGCTTGCCAGCCTGCTGCAGGACGTTCGCCAGATTCAGGATGATCCGCGGCTCGACGAAGGGCAGACCGGCCGGATGAAAAAGCTGATGATGCGCGCCGTGCATTGCGCGGCGAAGCAATACATGCTGCAGGCAGAGCTGGGAAACCTGGCGCTCACCGACGAACTGACGGGACTTTGCAACCGCCGCGGGTTCATGGCCATCGCGGAACGCCAGTTGAAGATCGGCCACCGTACCGGGCGCGGAATCCTGCTTTTCTTCATGGACATTGACGGCATGAAGCAGATTAACGACACGTTCGGACATGGCGAGGGAGACCTGGTCCTGAAACGCATGGCCAAGGCCCTGAATATGACCTTTCGCGATTCAGACGTGATCGCGCGGCTGGGTGGCGACGAATTCGCCGTGCTGGCCATCGAGGCCTCTGACAACAGCGAATCGGCCATTCGAGCCAGGCTCAGCGAGGATCTGAAATCCGTCAGCGCCGGGGAAACGCGCTATGCGATCAATCTCAGCTTGGGCGCGGTGCGAATCAATATTTGCAGCAACGCTTCGATTGGAGAATGGATGGTTCGCGCCGATCAGGCGATGTACGAACAGAAACGGCGCCGGCAGAGCCGCCCTTCCGAACCGGTTTCCATTCTTCAACCAGTACAGGTGTCATGAACTGTTAAGGAAGCTTGTTTTTTACAATTTGTGCAAATCATTCGGTCTTTCAGCTCCGCCCCAGCCCGGTGCCACGATACCGAAGGCAGTTGGAAGGTGGGTCACCAAATGCCGATGCGGTCTGGACGACTTGAAAAGAGGACTCGTCTGGCTGTTCCCGTGAGAATCGCCAGTCCCAAGGAGCCGTCTGCGGGAGAACGCTCCACGACCGAGAACGTGTGTTCATTGGGACTTCGCGTCCTGGTGCGGAGCGCCAGGGAGCTGAATGAGCGAATTTTGATCAAGTCCGCGGACGGCGAGCTGGAGACGGACGCGCGAGTGGTGTATTGCGAGCGGCTGCTCGACGGGCGATTTGCCCTAGGGCTGGAATTCCCCGGAGAGATAACCAACTGGGTGAAGAAGTCCCTGGGTTATGGAGATTGAGCTCGCTTCCCTTCGGCCCCAGTCACTGATAACGCTGGAGTTAGCCTCCTAACCGCAACTTTCCCCTTCCCTTTGTGTTTTACCCCGCAAGAACAATTTTCGGCACGAAAATACGCTGCGCCTAACCCGGTCGGCGCCAAAGACTTGCGAGGATTCGAATATGCATCTGAAAAAACTTGCCGGATTTCTTTTGCTCGCTGCCCTCTCTCTCGTCATTCCAACCCAAGCTCCCGCACAAGTCGCGGTCGGGATTTCCGTACACATCGGTCCGCCGGCTCTTCCGGTGTATGTCCAGCCGGTTTGCCCCGCGCCGGGGTACATCTGGACTCCGGGTTACTGGGCTTACGGACCAGACGGCTACTTCTGGGTTCCGGGGACATGGGTTCTCGCGCCAACGCCCGGCTATCTCTGGACCCCCGGCTACTGGGGTTGGGGCGGCGGAGTTTATCTCTGGCATGCCGGCTACTGGGGCCCGCACGTGGGGTTCTACGGCGGAATTAACTACGGCTTCGGCTATGGCGGGGTCGGCTTCGTTGGCGGCGAGTGGCGCGGCGGGGTCTTCCACTACAACACCGCGGTTACGAACGTAAACACCACCGTGATTCACAACACCTACGTAAACAACACAGTGATCAACCGCACCACGGTCAACAATGTCAGTTACAACGGCGGCGCCGGCGGGGTAAATGCGCGGCCGACGTCGGCGGAATTGTCCGCTGAGCACGAGCGCCACGTGGCGCCCACCTCCCTGCAAACCCAGCACGAACAGACGGCCCGCAGTGACCGCAGCATGCTGGCTTCTGAAAACCACGGGCGGCCTGCTGTTGCGGCCACGGCCAAGCCGGGACAATTTCACGGGCAGGGCGTGGTAGCGGCGCGCGCAGCGGGAACGAATGGAAACCGGCCAAACGCAGTCGCAAACAACAATCGCAACAGCGCGGTACAAGGCGACCGCCCGCCCAACGCGCGGCCGAATGGCTCGTTCAACCAGAACAATGCCAACCGGTCGAATACCTCGACGCAGAATCTTTCGCAGCGCGGCCAACAAAACTCACCGAATGGACCACATTCCGTCACGAACAACGTGCATGGGAATCATCCAAACAACGCGAGCGGAAACGGGAGCCGCCCGAACAACGTGGACGGGAACGCAAATCACCCGAATACCGCGCGGCCGCCTCAGCAAAATCACCCGCAGCCGCCCAAAGAGCACGAAAACGGCGGACGCCCTGGAGGCCACGGCGGCCGCTGAGGAACCAAGTATTGGAAAGCAGAATGGAAAAGGCCGGAGCAATCGCTCCGGCCTTTGTAGTTTCCCGCAAGCTGCACCACTCGCGAGGGCTACTGGACAACATCCTTGTTGTCACCCCGACTGAATCGAGTAAAACGATGGGTTGGCGCCTTACCCCAGCTTTGAATCCACAATCGCCAGTGCCTGCTGGCCGCGCACAAAGTTCACGTCTGTAATCCCGAGCAAGCCACGCAACTCTTCCGCCGGCACCTTCATCGGCCCGGGGGAATCCGCCTTGCCGGGCGCCGGTTGAGGAAATGCGGTGGAAGCCGCGGTGTGGAAGGTCACGTTGCCTTCGACTTTTTGCATGGTCTGGTGGATATGGCCGTTCAGGACCGTCACCGAACCGAACTTCTTCAGATAGCCGAGCGCCTGCGCGCTGTCTTCCGTGCCCCAGCCCCATTCCGGATACACGGACCACAGCGGAATGTGCGCGAACACCACGATCGGCGTGCTCTTTGAAAGATGCTTCACGTCGTCTTCCAGCCACTCCAATTGATCGTGACCCAGCGTCCCCAGTCCCCCGGCTTTCAGATTCAGCACGTTCACCAGCCCGATGAAGTGAACACCCTTCTTTTCAAAGCTGTACCAGCCCGCGCCCTTGCTTCCCTTTCCGTAACGCTCCAGGAACTGTTTCCCGTCGTCGTTCAGCATGTCGTGTTCGCCCGGAACGTAAAAAACTTCCTTGGGATTCGCGCCCTTCAGGATCTGGTCGACCGTGTCGAATTCTTCCGGCTTCGATAGATGGCTGATGTCGCCGGTGTGCAGCAGGAACTCCGGCTGCATTTTCAATCCATTGATCTTGTCCACCGCCGCTTTCAGGGTGCCCACCACGTCCGTGTTCGCGGGCTTGTTGAAGCCCATGTGGCTGTCGCTGATCTGCGCAAAGCTGAGCTCTCCCTTCATGTCGGCGGGATTCATTTCGGAGATGCGGTTAAATGCATAGGAGTTCAGCACACCACCCTTGATGACGCAAAATGTCCCGGTGCCCGCCCACGCCATGCACTTCAAAAATCCCCGCCGGTCGATTCCGTCCTGATTATGATCGAATACAATTTCATCCTTCTTTTTTTCGGCCATCACTTCTCTCCTCTCGAATTTCCGTTGTTGGTTGCTGACCCATTCACGTTCTGCCCGTCAGAGGGGAGGGCGGCGCAGGCCTACAGAGAAAGGGGGGCAGGCCCGCGCCGCGTGTGAACGTGTTCATGGTGGTAGACCCCGGCAGGCCGGCTTTTATTCCCCGGCGGCCAACTTTCCGGCAAAAATTCTTTTTTGCCTTTAATCCCCCCGGCGGGAATAAAATCGAGGCCGGCAAGGTTATTCATGACAAGGGCAAGAGAAAGGTGAACGTGTCAGAGGGAGAGGACAGAGCCCGGTTCGAGGCCGCCATATTGCCGCATCTGGACGCCGCCTTTAACCTGGCGCGATGGTTGCTGCGCAATCGCACCGACGCCGAAGACGTCACCCAAGACGCCGTCTTCCGGGCTTTCCGTGCGTTCGGCACATTTCGCTCCGGCAACGCCCGGGCCTGGCTGCTGCAGATCGTGCGCAACACCTGCTACACCTGGCTACGCCAGAACCGGATGGCGGCGGAATTTATGGAGTTTGACGAAACAACCATGCCTCAGGAAAGCGAAAATCCCGAAACGCTGGCGTTGGCCGGCAGCAACCGCGAACAGCTTACCCGCGCTCTGGAATCGCTGCCCGAGTCTTTCCGCGAAATCCTGATCCTGCGTGAGCTCGAGGGCTGCTCCTACAAGGAAATAGCGGAAATCACTTCGCGGCCGATCGGCACGGTGATGTCCGCGCTGGCCCGTGCTCGCGCGCAATTGCGCAATTGCCTTACGCAACCCGCTTCAAAGGAGGCCCGCCGTGCCGTGTGAACGAACTGAAAATCAGTTGCACGGCTACCTCGACGGTGAACTCGACGCTGTCAGTGCCGCGAACTTCGAAAAGCACCTGGAAACCTGCGCCGACTGCAAGCAAAGCCTTGCCGTGGAAGAGGCCCTGCATCAATCCATTCAGAAGGCCAACCTCTATGAGCGCGCTCCGGAGTCTTTGCGGAAAAGTATCCTGAGCACTCCGCAACAATCACCTGCCGTCCGCTCGTTTCCCGCGCGGCGTACCTTCGCATGGCAATGGCTGGCGGCTGCCGCGGTCTTTCTGCTTGCCGTGCTGGTCGGCTGGCAACAACTGCAGAAACCCCGCGGTGTCAGCGATGCGCAGCTTATGGCCGCATCGCTCGTCGACGCGCATCTTCGCTCTCTGCAGCCCGGGCATCTGACTGACGTGGAGTCCACCGACCAGCACACGGTCAAGCCCTGGTTCGACGGACGTATCGATTTCGCGCCGCCCGTTCACGATTTCACGAACGATGGATTCCCACTGCTCGGCGGGCGCCTCGACGTCGCGGGCGGGCACACCGTGGCCGCGCTTGTCTACGGCCGCCGCAAGCACATCATTAATGTTTTCGTGGAAAGAGCCCGATCCGAAAACGACTTGAATGGAGCCGGTGAATCCCAGGGCTACCATTGGCTCGCCTGGCAGCAGAATGGCTTCTCCTTCTGCGCTGTCTCCGACGTTTCTTCCGCCGATCTCGTCCAATTGCAGCAACTCGTCCACGCCCAATAGCCGGACGCGAAAGCTAACGCCATACCCATTCAGGTCGGTTCCAGTACCCAAGTTACCGGCAAGCTGGCTGCCAGAAAATTGGATACCAGGAGCCGCTTGGCCGGTTACGTTGTGACCAGCCTCACTGAAGACCCTGCGCTGCACGTTCTACGATAATCGCGATCCGCCACCAGCCCAGTGAAGATGCTTTATGAACTCTGAGCGATCGCTGCTTCGTGAACTCCCGATTCCCCTCGCCTATTCCTGCCTGGCGCTCGGCTCCGACCGCTTTGAATATGCGACTCGGGCCCTGAGCATTCTTCCGGATGGATTTGTGATCACCAGCCGGCGCAAACTTCGGATTGGCGATTTCCTATGTCTCAGGCTGCGCATGCCGTTCGGCACTTCGGAGGGCTCCTTTTCGGAAATTCGCCGCAACGCTCGCGTCATCGCGGAGCTCCCGCCGCAAGACAACAATTTTTGCTACAGAGTTGAATATGATTTCATGCCGCCACCCGCATAGGCGCGCAAGGTTACGGAGAAAATGAACGTGAACCAGCCAAACAGCGAATATTACTGGGGCACCATTCGAGGCAAAGAGGTGACTGCATATTCTGGAACGATTCCGGGATGCGGTGAAGGCTTCGATGTCGAACGCTATGAAGCCGCTCTCGTGCGGCGGTATGGCGCTCCCATGCGCTTCAAAGTCACGCAACTGGGAAAGGTCACCGCCATCAACGGCTACGATCCGGAAAAGATGCCAGACATTCCTGTCGCCATGATGTGCGTCGCCAAAGTGAAAGACCTGCCTGACGGCGAGCCAACGATAGGCCCTCCTCTTTCGTTGTGAGTAGGAAACCCGGTTCATCTTCTGATTAACGCCGCGACGCAGCTGCTAATTCAGCTGGCGACCCCGTTTTACAATTCTGGCGAATAAAAAGCGCAAGGCGCTTAGTTGGCACTGGCCATCACTCTACCTGGGACAGAAAATCGCTCGAATCGCGACTTTTCGAACGGAAGCTCGCAACTAATCCCGCCGGTCCGGGTTGAGGCTGGCAACTCTCGGGAAGCTACGACGGCCTGGCGAGCCAGGTGGATCGCATAGGATGCTGCCAACGCCCGTCGCAACGCCCCCTTCCGGAAGTTAGCTGGTCGCGCGCCCGCAAGATCGTACGGCGCGTGCAACGGTTCTGTCCCAGCCATGAAATTGAACGAACATGAACGACCCAGGCCTAACGTTGCTGGACTCGCGTCTTTAGGGCAGCAGGCAGAGATAAAACTGCTCCTGGCCGGCGGGTGGCCACCGCTCAAGCCCTTGCCGGTGTTCAAATATGAAACGGACGCGTATCGCGTCTCGATTGATTTCGACAAGCTCCGCGGAGAGTGGGTCTGCCGCAAAACTTCTCTACCGTCCAACAAGGCACAGGAACTGCGCGGCGGTTTACGGGAAATCATCCGGGCATTGCCCAACGGTCAATCAGAAGTGATCGCCGCGTGCTCTCTGGCGGGCCGGCAAGAACACGAATTGGATAAGGACGTCACCCGCCGCCTCCAGGCCATCCTTGAATGGAAAACGAATTACGAGAATGGCGCACTCTATTCCGGCCTGAGTGACTACCTCTCCGAAAGCCAGCGACAGGAAATCGAAGAAATCCTGCGGCTGACTCTTACCGCCCGGCAGCTTCAGTTCAGCGCCAAGAATGTTTCGTACGTCTTTGACGCCCTATCGAAGGCGGGCGGCAAGCTGGCAACTCTCATGGAAATCGCGCAGCGGAATAAGAGGGGGCAGCAAACGGACGCGCCGGCAAAGATGGAAACAGCCGCACCTGTCGCCGAACCCGACGTGCCGGCCGAGAGTCTCATCCCCGCAACCCTCGAAAGTCTCCCGGAAGAGCCGGTGGAGAATGTCGTTCCTGAGCAGGACCAACCCGCTTCGCCCGAATGGATTGAGGTCAGCGCGTCTCCGGCGCCGGAGATCTTGACGCCCAGGATTCTGGATGCAGATCCACCATCGTTTGTCGAAGATATTCAGCAGGAAGTGCAACCCGAAGCGCCGGTCGCGGCTCTTGAACCGCAATTCCGAAAACGCAGAGTCGCGTCCCCGGCGGATCGCATGCAGGACTCGCCCTCGCATCCCTACGCTCTCCAAATTTCCGGTTTTCACCTCGCCGCGTTCGCATTCGTGTTCTTGTTCGCGGTAATCAGTCTTCCCATTGCGCTCACTGTGGGACGAGGTCCGATCGGGCAATGGCTCCGGGATACCGAGAAATCCATATCGGCCGTTCATCCCACATCGCCCCCATTTCCGGATCAACCAGTCCAAACGCCTTCGCGATCTTCCGCTCCGCCGCCGGCGGAGTTGGAAGAATCGCGCTCAGACATTTCATCCGCTGAATCCGTTGCTGATCCCAACAATTCCTCGGCTGCCAATATTCCCGATGACGACTCGCGTCCCACAGAAAAGCCCGCGGAAAGCAGCTGGGACTCCAAATCTCTTGCGAAAGTGCCGCCCATAGATTCAAATTCATCTTCGGCAATCGGATCGAAACCCGCTGTCAATCCCGAAGCCGGACCTGAACGCAATGCCTCGGCCTGGCCACTCCCGCGAAACGCGGTGCCACCCCCGAATCCCAAACCGGGCCATTCACCCCAAGCGCTCAGCCCGATGAATGGCGTGCCGAGAAACCCCGCGGCGCACATCGTAGTGCCAACGACGGGCGTATCGCCGCACCGGTCGTCGGCCTCCGCAATCCTGGTCACGGCTCCCGTCCATGGCAGCAAACCCTTCCGGGTGACTTTCCCGGAAAAACCGATCGCCGCGTCCTCTTCGATTGCGATGACCTCGGAACTTTCTGTTCTTATTCCTCCTCAGTCCCCAGCGGCAGCGCCTCACAGATCTGCTCGATTGCAAGCCGGTGAGCTTGCATTCTTCGTTTGGCCTCGTTATCAACGGCCGGGGGATGGTTATGGATCGGCAGAAACCATAAAAGTCCGCGCCACGGTCGGGCAGGTCGGCCAAGTGCTGGACGTAAAGCTTTTGAGCGGCTCGGCGTCTCTTCTCCCGGCGACGATACGTGCCATTCGCCAGTGGCGGTTCAAGCCTACGCTCTTGAACAGAAGGCCGATCCAGGGTCAACAGGACGTCACAATTGAATACCGGCCGTCCCAATATTTGTCGCAGGTACACACTCAGCACCCTTCGCACAACTAGCAAGCCGCCCCACCGCCTGATGAAACCCTCGCTTGACTTTGACCTTGGCTCCATATATGAACGGGGGGATTCCTGACCTGTTTGATGGGGGCCGGCCCGGTTTTCTCCCATTTCTCTGAAAATCGCGGCCTGCGGCATTCTTCCGAGGGACCTCTCCTCGGCGAATTGTGTCTGCCAGCGTTCAGCCGGTGCAGGAATTTCAAATTAGCGACGGAACTTCAGGGGGGAACAATATGGCCAGCGGCACCATGGCTCTCGAAGGGGCACCGGCGGAATACGGCATTTGGCGCGTCATCATGGCTTCGTCCGTAGGCACGATGATTGAGTGGTACGACTTCTATATTTTCGGCAGCCTCGCCGCTATTCTCTCGCCGAAATTTTATCCACCCGGCAATGAAACCTTCGCCTATATCGCGTACCTTGCGACATTTGCGGTCGGGTTCCTGGTCCGCCCCTTCGGCGCGCTCTTTTTTGGCCGGATCGGAGACATGGTCGGCCGCAAATACGCATTCATCGTCACGCTCAGCATCATGGGCGGCGCCACCGCCCTCATCGGTCTTCTCCCCACTTACCAGACGGCCGGCTGGTTTTCTCCCATCACTTTGCTGGCGATTCGTGTGCTGCAGGGCCTCGCTCTCGGCGGCGAATATGGCGGCGCGGCGGTCTACGTTGCGGAGCACGCCCCCGATGGAAAGCGCGGCTTCTACACCAGCTTCATCCAGATCACAGCCACGCTGGGTCTCTTTGTTTCGCTGCTCGTGATTCTCGGCACACAAAACGCGATGACCAAGGACCAGTTCGCGGATTGGGGCTGGCGCATTCCCTTCCTCCTCTCCATCATCCTGGTCACCATCTCCCTCTACATTCGCTTGAAGATGAAGGAATCCCCGATCTTCTCCCAGATCAAGACCTCGGGTATGACTTCTGCCAAGCCGCTGACCGAAGCATTCACCGTGTGGAGCAACCTCAAGCGCGTTCTGATCTCCCTTTTTGGAGCAACCGCCGGCCAGGGCGTGGTCTGGTACACCGGCCAGTTTTACGCGTTGTTTTACTTGCAGACCGTGCTCAAGGTGAACCCGAAAACTTCGAACATCATTGTCGCCATCGCGCTGCTTTGCGCCATGCCTTTCTTTACCGTATTCGGCGCGCTTTCCGATCGCGTCGGGCGCAAGTGGCTGATGATGGCCGCGTGCCTGCTCGCCATCGTCACCTATATTCCTATCTACAAGTCCATGCAAGTTGCGGCGGGCAGCAACATCAACGGCCTGAAATCCGCAAGGAACAAAGTGACGGGAGCGATCAGCCTCACGGCTCTCACCACCGATCCCGCAACGGGCCAGCAGGTACCAGCCAAGGAAGCGCCGAGTCCGGATGTTACCAAGCTGGTCTTGCTGGTCTTCATCCAGGTCATCTTTGTCTGCATGATTTACGGCCCGATCGCCGCGTATCTCGTTGAGGCGTTCCCCGCAAAAATAAGATACACGGCTCTATCCCTGCCTTATCACATAGGCAACGGCGTTTTCGGGGGATTATTGCCGCTCATTGGATTATCGCTGTGCGCGCGCACCGGAAATATCTATGCGGGACTTTACTACCCGATGGGCATCGCCGCCGTTACGCTGGTGCTGGGTTCCCTTTTCCTGAAGGAAACACACGGCACGCTGATTTGGGCGGAGTACGATCAGGCCAAGAAAGGCTGAGTCCTCCGGCCATCGCTCGGGACTCTCAGCGGCTCGAAACGCGTCGGCCGCATTGACGAGCGAACCGCCAAAGTAGCATCATCTTTCTCTCGGGCGGCATCCGTGCCATCGGGTAACGTGGCCCTGTCGCTTCTCCGCAACGTGCCGCTCCGCACGCGTAGTCCATTTCGTTCGTGGTGTGCAGTCCTTACTTTCCAAGGGAGTTGCTGCCGTGCCGACAAAAGCCCCTGCAAAAAAGTCCGCTGCAAAGAAATCTCAGCCCAAGAAACAGGGTTTGACCGAGGCGCAGATCGCCGTCCACTGGAAAGAAGAGGACAACATCCGCCCGCCGGCCCGCTTCATCGCCCAAGCCAACCTGCACGATCCGCACATGGTCGAGCGCTTCAGCGAAAAGAATTTCCCCGAGTGCTTCCGCGAGTACGCCGAGCTTCTCCACTGGGATCAGTATTGGCACACCACGCTGGACACAAGCCACCCGCCATTCTGGAAGTGGTTCGTCGGCGGCAAGCTCAACGCCAGCTATAACTGCGTGGACCGTCACCTGGCGAAGTACAAAAACAAGGCCGCGTTCATCTTCGTTCCCGAACCAGAAGACGAACACCACACCGTCATCACCTTTCAGGAACTCTATCGCCGCGTGAACGAAACCGCCGCCATGCTCCGCGATTTCGCCGGCCTGCAAAAAGGGGACCGCGTCACCATCCACATGCCCATGATTCCGGAGTTGCCGATCACCATGCTGGCGTGCGCCCGGCTCGGCGTGATTCACTCCGTCGTCTTCGGCGGATTCTCCGGCGAAGCCTGCGGCCTGCGCGCCGCCGATTCCGGCAGCCGCATCCTGATTTATGCCGACGGCTATCACCGCAACGGCCGCTGGGTGGATCACAAAGCCAGCGCCGACATTGCCGTAAGAACCGCGGAAAAAGAGGGCCAGCACATTGACAAGGTCCTCGTCTGGCGCCGCTACCCGCACAAATACTCTTCCGACGTCCCCATGATTCTGGAGCGCGATTTCTTCGTCAACGACGTGCTGAAGAATTACCGCAACGCCGTCGTCGAGCCGGTCCAGATGGAGTCCGAGGATCCCCTTTTCCTGATGTATACCAGCGGCACCACCGGCAAACCCAAGGGCTGCCAGCACCGCACCGGCGGGTATCTTGCTTACGTCGCCGGAACCTCCAAGTATTACCAGGACATTCATCCCGAAGACGTCTACTGGTGCATGGCCGACATCGGCTGGATCACCGGGCACTCGTACATCGTCTACGGCCCGCTTACGCTTGGCGCCACGAGCGTTCTCTACGAAGGCGTGCCGCAATTTCCCGACGCAGGCCGCCCCTGGCGTATCGCCGAACGCCTGGACGTCAACATCTTCCACACTTCACCGACCGCCATCCGCATGTTGCGCAAAGCCGGGATGGACGAGCCCAAGAA
The DNA here is from genome assembly GCA_035693545.1 of Candidatus Acidiferrum sp. GTDB lineage: Bacteria > Acidobacteriota > Terriglobia > Acidiferrales > UBA7541 > Acidiferrum. The sequence continues at coordinate 6,771 of DASSGJ010000285.1, read as the reverse complement.
GCACACTTACCGCTTCAAGCACATGACCACGGTTGGCGAACCCATCGAGCCCGAAGTCTGGCGCTGGTATCACGAGGTCGTCGGCAAAGGCGAAGCCGTGATCGTGGACACCTGGTGGCAAACCGAAACGGGCGGCTTCCTCTGCACCACCAAGCCCGCTCTCGATGCGATGAAGCCGGGCAGCGCAGGGCCCGCGTGCCTGGGAATTTATCCGGTGATCTGGGATGAAAATGGCAAGGAAGTTTCGGCCGCTGCGCACGCCGCGGGAAATATCTGCATCCGTAATCCCTGGCCCGGCATCATGCAGACCATCTGGGGCGACCCGCAGCGCTTCGTGAACAACTACTACAAAAAATACAATTCCAACCCGCACAGCAAGGATTGGCGCGATTGGCCCTACTACGCCGCCGACGGCGCCGTGCTTGCTCCCGACGGCTACTACCGCATCCTCGGCCGCGTGGACGACGTCATCAATGTTGCCGGCCACCGCCTCGGCACCAAGGAACTGGAATCGGCGTGCCTTACCGTGGCCGAAATCGCCGAAGCCGCGGTCGTCCCCGTGGTGGACGAAATCAAGGGCCGCGTCCCCGAAATTTATGTTTCGCTGAAGCCCGGCATCCGCTCCAACCGCGCCGTCACCGAAAAACTGATCGCCACCATCGAGACCATGATCGGCAAAATCGCGCGCCCCAAGCGCATCCACATCGTTCCCGACATGCCCAAGACCCGCTCCGGCAAAATCATGCGCCGCGTGCTGGCCGCCATTTCCAATCGCATGGACACCGGCGACATCACCACGCTCGCCAATCCGGATATCGTGGAACAAGTCCGTCAGGTGGTGCAGGGCCGTGAGCGCGGCCCCCTTGCGGAAGGTCCGGAGGACATCAAGCTCTTCGGCGAAGAGCGCTAGCGAACGCCGGCCATGGCTTCGCCGGTTCGCGCGCTGGTTTTCGACGCCTACGGAACTCTCTTTGACCCGTTCGCCGTGAAAACCCGCGCGGAAGAATTATTCCCTGGAAATGGCGCGGCTCTCAGCCAGCTCTGGCGTTCCAAACAACTCGAATACACCTGGCTCCGCACCATGATGGGCCGCTACGAGAATTTCTGGAAAATTACCGAAGACGCGCTGATTTTTGCTTGCCGCGCTCTGAAACTTTCCTGTGACGCGAACCAGCGCAAGCAACTCATGCAGGTCTATCTCACGCTGCCTGCATTTCCCGAGGTGAAACCGGCCCTCGAAAAACTCTCCCACCTGCCGCTATCCATTTTGTCCAACGGCACGCCGGAAATGCTTGCGCCGCTGGTTGCGGCCAACAGCATGGCTCACTTTTTCCAGAATATTTTCAGCGTGGATTCCCTGCAGATGTATAAGCCGCGGCCGGAAGTCTATCAGCTCGCCGTGACCAGCCTCGGCGTTCCGAAGGAAGCGATCGGCTTTGTCTCATCCAACTATTGGGATATCGCAGGCGCAACGTCGTTCGGTTTTCGCACCTACTGGCTGAATCGCAGCGACTTCGTCGCCGACGAATTGGGGATTACACCCACAGCAATGCTTCCTAACCTTTCTTCCTTGCCCGCTGTTCTAGATAATCTTTCCGCCGCCTAACACCCATCCTTCACGAAGCGCCGTCCCCTGTAGAAGCGGGGCTCGCCCCACCTTCTTGGGTTACTCCGGCTCTTGTAGCGGCCGCCTTCCGAGGCGGGCGCCTTTACCCTTGGAATGGACAACCCCTCTCGTGGCAACTTTCTTTTCTGCACCTTCTTTAATTACTTGTTCAAATGCTTCTGTCACGAAGGCTTCTATAGAGATACCTCGTCGTTCCGCAATTCTCTTAACGGTATCCAAGAGTTTGACGTCAATTCGCAAACGAAACTTTATTTTTCGGCTCATGATTATTTGTACACAAATCTGTGCCGTAGCCAAGTACCTAAAACAGCCAGTTCACATTTAACTGTCGAAACTGATCGTCGATGATTGGAGGCTGCTATTCTCTTCTCACTCTTCCAGGGTCGAAATATCCCCCACGTCCTTGCCGAGTTCCTGGGCTTTCAGCAGACGTCGCATGATCTTCCCGCTGCGCGTCTTCGGCAGCTTTTCCGGGAACGCAATCTCGGCAGGAACCGCAATTCCCCCGAGCACGTGGCGGACGTGGTCCTTCAACTTCGCTTCGAGTTCAGGCGACGCGGCATGCCCGACACGCAACATCACGAATGCCTTTATGTTCTCGCCCTTAATCTCGTCGGGGCGCCCGATGACCGCGGCTTCGGCGACCGCAGGATGGCTGACCAGCGCGCCTTCCACGTCCGCGGTGCCGATGCGGTGCCCGGCAACGTTTAATACGTCGTCCGCACGGCCGACAACCGTGAAGTAGCCGTCCTCGTCGCAGAGAGCAACATCGCCGGTGGTGTAAACGTTGGGGACTTGGCCCCAGTTCTTGGCGTAGCGCTCCGGATCGCGGTAGACGGTACGGTACATGTGTGGGAACGGCCGCTTGAGCACCAGCAGGCCGCCCTTGTTCGGCGGCATCTCTTTGCCCTCCGAATCCACGACCGCGGCAATGACGCCGGGCAGCGCTTTGCCGGCTTTTGTAGGCCGGGCGGGAAAATGCGCCGTGGTGCCGAGGCAGGGCCCTCCGGTTTCGGTTTGCCACCAGTTGTCGGCAACAAAGCCCCAATCGCCATTTCCGCAAACCACGCGGTAGGCCCATTCCAGCGCTTCGGGGTTCAGCGGTTCGCCGGCGACGGAAAAGAGGCGGATGCTTTTCAGGTCGTACTTCTTGGGAAGCTCGTCGCCATGGCGCATGAACATGCGGACGGCGGTGGGAGCGGTGAAGATTACAGTGGCGCGGTATCTCTCGACGGTCTCCCACATAATGCCCGGGTGCGGCCAATCAATCGCGCCTTCGCGGAACAGCGTTGTCGCGCCGGCAATCAGCGGCGCATACGTAATGTAGGAATGCCCAACCACCCAGCCGATATCCGACGTACAGAAAAACACGTCATCATCGCGAATGTCCCAGAAGCGCGTCATGTGGTAATACGTGCCCACCATGTAGCCGCCGTGGACGTGAACGACGCCCTTGGGCTTTCCCGTCGTTCCGCTGGTGTAGAGGATAAAGAGTGGATCCTCGGAATCCATAACTTCGGCGGGGCAATTCGGAGATTGCTTGGCGATCAGGTCGTAAAAATCAATGGAGTGAGACGAGCTGAGTTCGATGACCGGCTGAATGCGGCGGTAAACGACTACGCGTTGAACAACTTCCAGTCCGGAAATCGCCTCTTCGACGATGGAGCGGAGGCTGACGCGCTTGCCGCGGCGGAAACCGATGTCCGCAGTCATCACCACCTTGGCCTGGGCGTCTTCGATCCGGCTGCGGAGCGCCTGGACGCTGAAACCTGCGTAAACGACCGAATGCACCGCGCCAATGCGTGCGCACGCCAGCATGGAGGCTACGCCCTCGATGCACAGCGGCATATAGATCACGACGCGGTCGCCCTTCTTGATGCCGAGCGACTTCAAGCCATTGCCGATTTTTCCGACGAGGTCCAGAAGTTGGCCGTAGGTGATCTGCTGTTCGCTGCCGTCTTCATTCGTGAAGATGTAGGCGACTTTGTTCCGCCGCCCCGACTTCACCTGGCGATCCAGGCAGTTGTAGGTGATGTTGCAACGGCCGCCAACGAACCATTCGAACGTGGGGTATTTCCAGTCAAACACTTTGGTCCACGGCGCGTGCCAGTGCAGCTCTTTGGCGATGTCGCCCCAGAAGGCGTCGGGATCTTCGGCGGCGCGCTTGCACTCCGCGTTGAAATCCTTGAGGCGCGTCTGCCGCTTCACGCTCTCCGGTGGATGGAGTTCGTTATCGGCGTGCAGCAACTGGCTGATCGCTTCTTCGGTTGGTTTGGCTTGTAATGGCATGGTTTCCCCCGTCATGCGCTAAGGCACGGAAGAGGGCTCGAAAGGATGCGCAATCATCCCCCCGAAAATTGCAAATTGTCAATGACCCATAACCCGGGAGAGCCCCGAGGCTTACTGTGGGTTCCTGCTTTGCGCGCCGCCACAACTCTGCAGCACAGCGGCTTTCACGTCCGCGTCAAACTGCGCGCCCTGCCAGCCCGTCGTCGCGCAAACTTGCCACGCTTCCAGTCCCAAAGCGCCGCGAAAATCCGCGCCTTCCACTCGTGCGCCGTCGAGCTTTGTGTCCCGCAGGATCGCACCGGGGAACGAAGCACCGCGCAAATCGGCCCGGCTCATATCGGTTTCCAGGAAAATCGTTCCCTTGGCCTGCGCACCGGTAAGATTCACACCTATCAGTTTTGCGGCAGAGAAATCGGTCTGCTCCATCGAGGCCATCGAAAGCACGGATTCGTCGAGCTTCACGTCGCGCAAATCGGCGTGCGACAACTCCGCACGCAGCAGGTCCGCGTGCCGCAGTTTCACGGCGTATAGCGTCGCGCGGCTGAAATTCGCGGTGGTCAGCTTGGCGCCATCCAGATTGGCGTAGGACAAATCAGCGTTGCGAAAATCCGCGCCCGCCAGTTGCGCTCCCTGCGCATCGGCGGACACCAGGTTTGCCTTTGCCGCCTGCAAACGGTCCAGATTCGCGCCGCGCAAAACCGCTTCCCGCAAATTGGCCGAGCGAAAATCCGCTTCGGACAAGCTGGAGCCCTCCAGGTTTGCTCGCCACATCCGAGCGCCCGCGAACTGCGAGCGGTACCCGCGCGAATAGCGCAGATTAATTTCGTTCAGGCGCGGCCCGCTTCCCGTACCGGTTTCGCTGTCGGTCACCGGCTTCGCGGCGTTCGTTGAAATGCTTTCTTCCGTGACGTCGGCGTACGGCCGGAAACCCAACGCCTGAAACGCCGAGGCCGCCCAGCGCCGCACGTCGCCGCGGCTGACATCGGGCCGCGCGTTGGCGTCCGCGGGCAGGCCGCGAATTACGCCGAGCGACATCAGGAACACGGCCAGTCCAAGGAGAACCGGAACGCGGAACGCTCCGGCAACGTCGCGCAGGAATTGCGGGGTGCTTTCATCCGTCCAGTCGCCGGGACGCAAGACCCGCGCCACGATGCGCGGCATCGTAAATCCCGCCGCCGCCACCAGGGTCAACAGAAACACCTGGAGCAGGGTTCCGCGGTAATCCTGCATGACCAGGTAGCGCAGCCAGAACAGGAAAATCATCGTGGGCACCGCCCAATACGCCAGCAACTTCGCCAGCCGGCTTTCCACCATCGCCAGCGGCGAACGTGGATCCCGCGTCCAGCGCAAGTGCTGCCGGATGGGTCCCATCAGATACCACGAGCCGTCCTTCTCCGGTGTCTGCCCGTCGGGAAAAACCGCGGGCAATGCGCCCATGCTTCCCCACAGGCGAAGCAGCAGAAATTGCAGCCGCAGGTACAGTACAGTCAGCAGCAACGGCCCGCCCATATAAAATCCCTGCAAGGGCAGGATATTCGGAATACGCGAGGAGAGAGTGGCTGATTCATCCAGCAGCAGCCGCACATCTTTCGTCAGCGCCACCATGGCGAAGGCCCCGATGCAAATGGCAATCACAAACAGGTAAAACCGCCGCGCAGCCTGCGTGAACTGTCCAATTGTTTTTCCGCCGTCGTACGCGCCTACCGCTTCGGGCAAGGTTGCGTCGAATAAATTCGTTCCGCCCAGCCGCCCCGCCCACAATCCCTGCGCCCCGTACAAATTCGCGCCCATCAGATTCGCGCCGGAAAATTCCGCGCCCAGCAGGTTTGTTTCGCGCAAGTCCGCTTCCACCAGGTTCGCGCCACGCAGATTGGCCATGGACAAATCGGCCCCGCGCAGATTCACTTTGGTAAGGTCCGCGTTCTGCAGGTTCACGCCCGTCAAATCCGCGTCGGAAAGATTCGCGCCGGCGAAGTCACCGCGAATTCCTTCCTGGCCGTTGGACTCCACCCACAACCGGTGCTGGTCCAGCGCCTCGGCCACCTGGAGTAGCTCTGTCTTCAGATCACGCGCTTCCTCGCGCGGCAGTGCGATGATCTCGCTTCCGCTTCCCATCGCAGGCTCGGCCGCAAACTCGGGCGTGACGTTCAGTGTGACTTCTGGCGCAGGTTCGCTGACAATCTCTGCTTGCAACGGCTCCGCCGCTTGCATTTGTGGTTCAACCTGGGATGGGGCGTTGAACAAGGCTTCCGCCTCGGCAAGCGCCTGCGCGGCAATCGGTGCATGTATTGCCAATGGGGGTTGCGCGGGCACTGGCGTCGGCACGGGAATTTCCTCTTCTGCGCCGAAAAATGCGGCCGCAACGCGCTCCGGCTCGCTCAGAATTCCGGTGGCATTCGGGGGCATTTTCGCCGCCGGCTGCGGCTCGGCAGCCGCTTTGACTTTTTCCCCACTCGCCGTTTTCTCTGTTCCTTCGAGGAGTTCCGGTTCCAGCGCTGCCACCAACTCCTGCAGCGCCGCTTGCCGCGCCTGCACTGCACTCTCCACCGCCGCCTTCTGCAAATCCGACTTCATTTGAACTTCCAGCAGCGCGAGAATCTGCGCTTCCTCCGCAGGATCCGGAGGCGCGCCGCCGATCACGGCAAGTTCCTCGGCGGTCGCCAGGCGTTCCGTTCCTTTTGGTTTGTGCACTTCCGGCAAATCCGCGCTAAGTTTGGGCAACCGTTGAATCATTAGTCTTTCTTTCTTCTCGCCGCGCCTCCGCTGCATAGGCACACGAGTTCCACTCCTGGGCGAGTATCCTCCATGATGCCCTCGCGCCCCTGTGGATATCCCCTGTCCGAAAGGACAGGCGT
>DASSGJ010000284.1:0-11037 GCA_035693545.1 Candidatus Acidiferrum sp. | reverse complement strand
GCGTGCGGTTCGAAAAGCTTCTCGTCGTTCGCAAAATTCTCGCCCTGAGCTTTGGGAATGCTGTTCATGAATTCGAAGCCATTTTCCTTGAACCAGCCCTGCACTTCTCCAAACGTGTGCTTCGACTCGTGCGGGTTTTTGTACTGGTCCAGGAACCACGCGTCCTTGCGGCCCTGGTTCGCCGCGCGGTCCCGGATCTGCGGATCCAGAAACTGCATGCGATCGCCCGAAACGCGAAACATCCAGCGCCGGAAGTCGGTCGCCAGGCGGCTGTACTTGTTGTAGAGCCCGATCAAAATAAAGCCGCCGCGCTTCACCAGCTTGCCGATCGTCTGAAAACCAAGGTACGGATCGCTGGTGTGATGCAGCACGCCGTTGCAGACCACAATATCGAAACTCTCCGGCGCAAACACCGGGCGGAACAGATTCATCTGCAGGAATCGCGTGCCTTTGATTTCATTCTCCCGGCGAAAGTTCTCGGCAAGCTGCAGGGAGTGCAGGCACCCATCAGCACCGATCACTGTGCGGCCCCAGGTCATCCCCAGAAAATTGCTTAATTGCCCTGTCCCACAACCAACCTCCAGGATGGACGATCCGTGGCGGATCTGTTCGTCCAGCAGCTTCGCGAAAACGCCGCGCCGTGCCTTCAGCCGCAGCGCCTCCGCCGAATCAAAATCATCGTAGTTCGGGAACGGCGTCTTTTCATAAAACGCCTGCATTGCGCTGGTGACGTCCGGCTTGTCGGCCGGCCAGTCGTTCTGCCAGAAAAGTTGCGGTATGCCACCGTCCACGGGAAAATTGTGCCCGCATTTGTCGCAACTCACCTGCTCGGGCAACGTGGCCAGCTTTCCGCTGCAGATGGGGCACGCCAGGGATATTTCTTGTGCTGTACTTGTTTTTGCGCTCACCTTGAGTGAATCCTACCACAGCAATCAGGAACCGCGCACATTAGCCAGAACACCTCCGGATTCTGTATTGCACGGCGCCTTCCCGGATGCTAGCCTAAGCGAACAAAAGGCGAACTGCTTACCGGCCTTCCCGGAGACTTAATTATGGCAAGTAACGCGTTTTCCCTGGCCAGGGCAGGAAACTCTTCCCTCGCCCGGGTCTCGCAGGTGCTCGACACCTTCGCTGCTCGCGACCGCGACGGGGAAACCCTGACCGCGGTGCGCCACTACCCCGCCCGGGAAGCGCAATGGGCGGAATTCCCGCAGTGGGTGCACGCCGATCTTCGCTCAGCTTATAACGCCAAGGGCATCCGTCAGCTATACACGCACCAGGCGGCCGCCGCCGAATCAGTGCATGCAGGCAAGAACGTGGTAATCGTTACGCCCACGGCTTCCGGAAAAACGCTGTGCTACAACTTGCCGGTGCTGGACGCGATTCTCGCCAATGACGACACTCGTGCTTTGTATCTCTTCCCGACCAAGGCCCTGGCCCAGGATCAATTGGCGGAACTCCACGATTTGAACAGCCGCTTGGCGAATCGCGTCGGCGTATTCACCTACGACGGCGACACGCCCACCGACGCGCGCAAGGCCATCCGCGAGAAAAGCCACGTCGTGCTGACCAATCCGGACATGCTGCACACCGGCATCCTGCCGCACCACACCCGATGGACCCGGCTCTTCGAAAACTTGCGCTACATCGTGGTGGACGAACTGCACACCTACCGCGGCGTCTTCGGAAGTCACTTGTGCAACGTGCTGCGCCGGCTGCAGCGCATCGCGCGCTTTTATGGCAGCAAGCCGCAATTCATCTGTTGCTCGGCCACCATTGCAAATCCGGGCGAACTGGCGTCGCGCCTGATCGAAGACCAGGTGGAAGTCCTCGCCGCAAACGGCGCCCCAGCCGCGGAAAAAACCTTTGTCTTCTACAATCCGCCGGTGGTCAACCGCGCCCTCGGCATCCGGCGAAGCTACATCAACGAAGGCTCGCGCGTTGCCCAGGAATTCCTGAAACACGATTTGCAGACCATGGTCTTCGCCAATTCCCGCCTCCACACCGAACTGATCCTCACGTATTTGCAACAGGCGAATCCACAGCAGCCTGGAACGCCGGAAACAATTCGTGGCTATCGCGGTGGCTACCTGCCCAACGAACGCCGCCAAATCGAACGCGGCTTGCGCGAAGGCCGGATTCGCGGCGTCGTCACCACTTCCGCGATGGAACTCGGGATTGACGTCGGCTCGCTCGACACCGTGGTGATGACCGGTTACCCCGGAACCATCGCCGCCACTTGGCAACGCGCCGGACGTGCCGGGCGCCGCAGCGGCAGCTCCTGCGCCGTCCTTGTGGCTTCTTCCGCCCCGCTCGATCAATTCATCATTCGCCATCCCGACTATTTTTTCGGCAACACCCCGGAGCATGCTTTTATCCAGCCGGACAATCTGGAAATTCTAATCAATCACCTGAAATGCGCGGCATTCGAACTCCCGATTGGCCCCGAGGAAAAATTCGGCGAAGTCAACGTTCAGGATTTATGTGCGCGGCTCGCCGAGGCGGGCTATCTCCACCTTGCCGGTGAAAATTATCACTGGACTCACGAAGCGTATCCCGCGGACACCGTCAGCCTGCGTTCGGTCACCAGCGATAATTTTGTGATCATTGATATCACCGGCGCCCCGCTGGTGATCGGCGAAGTGGATTTCCCCAGCGCGCTGACGACCGTCCACGAAAAAGCCATTTATCTTCATGGCGGCCAGCAATATCACGTGGAACATCTGGACTTTAAGGAACGCAAGGCCTACGTGAAGCAAGTGAACGTGGATTACTACACCGACGCCATCCGCTATACGCAGGTGCGCGTGCTGGAAATCGCGGAGACAACAGGCGCGAATGAATCACAGCCCGGGGCTCCTGCATTGCGATCGCACGGTGACGTGCTGGTGCGGTCTCAGGTCGTGGGCTTCAAAAAGATTAAATTTTTCACGAACGAAAACATCGGTGCGGGGCAGCTCGAATTGCCTGAGAACGAGATGCACACCACGTCGTACTGGATTACGTTGGAGCGGCCACTGCTCGAATCGCTGCCCTACACGATCAGCGAACGGCAATCGGGGATGTTTGGCCTGCTTTACGCGCTGGCGTCCGTGGCTACGCTACTGCTGATGTGCGACGCACGCGACCTTGGCACGGCGATCGGCGAGAAGCCTCCCGCACCAGGCATGGAGACCCAGGAATTCATGCCCACCCGCCTGGAAGAAGCCGTCGGCGCTCAGGCGAAGGAGTTTTTCGAGCCGAATCTGTACCTGTTTGACGCCTATCCCGGCGGCATTGGATTTTCCGAGCCACTTTTTCGCGCCCATGAACTGTTGGTGCGGAAGACCCGCGAGTTGATACAGGCGTGTCCCTGCGATGCGGGATGCCCCTCCTGCGTGGGGCCGGCTGGCGATCTGGCGCCGAAGGCGAAAGAAACCGCGCTGGCGATTCTCGATCGGCTATGCGGATAACCTCAAGGAGGCATCATCGATAGATTCGCAAGATTGGCGGCCTTGAAACCCGCGCGCGGCGCGGCGCCGAAACCTGCGGAATTGCGCGCGCCGGACGAAACGGATTCCCTGAGCCTCTTGCTGGGCGCCGGGATTGCGCGGAATCATTACGGCGAGCACCTGGCCATCCGCAACTGGTTTTCGACGCCGGAGTTTGCCCAACCATCTCCCGTCGCACTGGAGCTTTTAACAAAAAAACCTGCCTCGGGAGGCGCCCGCAACAAAAAACAAATCCAGGAGAGGCAAGTCGCCCTGCAGGATCCCGAAAAGTGGCTTTTTCTGGACACCGAAACGACAGGGCTCGCCGGCGGGACGGGAACATATGCCTTTCTGGTCGGCCTCGCCTGGTGGGATGCCGACGGCTTACAGGTGGAGCAACTTTTCCTTCGCGATTTTTCCGAAGAGCATTCCCTGCTGCACGAACTTGCCGCCCGGCTCGCGGCACGCCCGGTGCTCGTCACCTTCAATGGAAAAACGTTCGATTGGCCGCTGCTGGAAAACCGCTTCACCATGACGCGGGCAATCAAAGTCCCGCAACTTGCCGCGCACCTGGATTTGCTCCACCCCGCGCGTGCTCTCTGGAAATTGCGCCTCGGCTCGGTGCGTCTGATGGAGCTTGAGCGGCGCGTTTTGGACGCGGAGCGCCTTGGCTGGCACCGCGGCGACGATGTGGCTTCCGCGCTGATTCCCCAATTTTATTTCGATTATCTGCGCGGCGGCAGCGTCGGCCCCCTTGCCGGCGTGGTGAAGCATAATCAGATGGATTTGCGGGGCCTCGCCGCGCTTTTCGGAAAGATCAATTCCCTGCTCGACGAGCAGCAATCGCTCGCCGCCGAAAATTCCTTGGATTTATTCGGCTTGTCGCGATTTTTGCAGCGGCGGGGCGAGAATGAGCGGGCGCAAGCAACATGTGTGAAAGCTCTTGACACCGGGCTTCCTGCGGAATTCCGGCCTCAAGCCACACGCGAATTGGCCCTGATGGCCAGACGCCGCGGAGACGCCCACGGCGCCGCGGAGTTGTGGCACGAATTGGCAGGCGATCCCGCGGACGGCGTCGAAGCCTGTGAACAATTGGCGATTCATTACGAACACAAAACCAAAGACTTCGAGAAGGCGGTTCAGTTTGCGCAACTCGCCCTTGCCAAACTCCGGCAAAAGCGCACACAAACTCGCAATCCTTATGCGCGTGAGCGGCACCAGCGCATGGAGGAAAAGCTGATGTGCCGGGTACAACGTTTGCGGCATCGCATAGTCAGGAGTAATGACGCCGCCCAGGCTCCCTTGCTGGCAAAGCCGGCGGCTGCAAGCGGCGGCGCTCGATAGTCTTTTTCTGATTTCCGTTCCCTCTCGCGAACCGTTCGAATTTGGAGGAACAAAACGGATGGAATCCCCAGGCACAAAGCGGCAAACTCTCAGCATGGACACCACAACTCAGTCATATCTGCACACGGAACTCGAGCGGCGCCGGACAAGCCTGCAGGCCGCGGCCGGTGCAAACGTTTCGGACTCATCCATTCATAGTCTGCTTCACAGCGTGGACGAAGCCCTCGCAAGGCTCAACGGCGGAACCTTCGGCATCTGCGAAGTCTGCCACGATTCCATCGAAGCCGACCGCTTGATCTGCAATCCCCTGCTGCGTTTCTGCCTGGACCATCTTTCCTCGGAGGAGCAGCGCGCACTGGAGCGCGACATGGTGCTCGCCGCGGGAATCCAGCGCGGTCTGCTGCCACGAAGCGACTGGTCACTCGGCAACTGGCAAGCAAGGTATCACTACGAACCGGCCAGCATGGTCAGCGGCGATTACTTCGACTTGATCGAAAACGACGACAGTTTTCTGTTTCTTCTGGGCGATGTTTCGGGCAAGGGCGTGGCGGCATCCATGCTGATGAGCCATCTGCACGCAACGTTTCGCACCCTCGCGGACCAGAACTTGCCGCTCAGCCAACTCGTGGGGAATGCCAACCGGTTATTCTGCGATAGCACGACGGCCGGGCAATACGTCACGCTGGTCGTGGGACGCGCCTGGCATGACGGCCGGGTCGAATATGCCAGCGCGGGCCATCTGCCGCTGCTGCATGCCTCGCGTACCGGGGTTTCTTCCCGCCATGCCACGGGTGTCCCGCTTGGGATGTTCTGCACCACCGACTTCCCGGTCTGCCAACTCACGCTGGCTCCGGGCGATTCGCTGTTTCTCTATACGGACGGATTATCGGAAGTCTTCAACGTCAAAGGCGACGAGTACGGCCTTCGTCGCGTCGAGGAATTGATCGCGCGGCACGCCGCGAAGCCGCCGGACCAGATGCTCTCCGCTTGCCTCAAGGAAGTCCGCGACTTTTCCGCGGGCGTCAAACGCACCGACGACCTGACTCTGCTGGTCATGCAACATTCAATCTGAGTTCGGGCTGGCTGGCCGGACCGAATCGCGCTCAAAATCCTGGGACGGAACCCAACTCCATGGCAAGGGTGTTGGACTCAGCCGTCCTGATATCGGATGAGGCCGGTGACTTTGGAGCTTCAGGAATCAGCGTCCAATTGAGCTTCGCGGTCCATTGAAGGAACAAACCCGAACTACCGCCCTCCAGGATTATGCACTCCCTGCCGTTACAACGGAAAAACACGCTGCCGTCCGCAGAATTAAAGGTGAAGAAATTCGAGCGGCGCGTGACGTCCGTGCGGTCCGGATATTTCTTTTCCAGCGCCTCCGCATACTCCGCAAAGAATCGCGAACCCGAGACGATGTCCGCCAACCGGATGCGAGAGAACAGCATCAGTCGCTTCGTATTCTTCTGCTCAAACGTTGCATATTGGTCGCCGTCCCATTCGGCGGCCATGGCCTTGGCGCGCGGCTGGTCCAGAAACTGCTTCAACACTTCGTTCCATCCCAATTCGCCCAGTGAGTTCTGTTCCAGCAGAACCCAGTTTTCGCCCGGCCCGGCGGTAGGCAACTCAACCTTTAGGGCAAGTGGAGCCCGGTTCGCGAAGTACAGTTCCGGGTGAAGGATTTGCTGTGTATTCGCGGGCGGCCGCGCAAACACTGACGAAAATGCGGGCCACCCACCGGACTTCAGCACCCCCATCGAAAAAGTAAGCCCGCTGAAGTAAGGAAACATCAGCGAGTCCTTGATAAACGCCGGCGCCTTCTTGAGCGTGGGCGTTTCCGCCAGATCGCCCACAAAAACGGATGGATCAAACTCGGGCAGATCCGACAACTTCAAGCCCTTGCTTTTTAATTCGTAATCGAGCATCGCGGCCATCGCACTGCCTTCCAGGACCGCTTCCCGCGCCATTTCCGCGTCGTCATTGGGTCGTGCCGCGTGCACCCAGGGCTCGATATCGAAGTGCTGGTCCTCCAGCGCATGCGTCAACTCGTGCGCCATCACCATGCGCTGCTCATCGGCGGGGATCCAATCTGCGATATAGAACTCGTGTGCCTTCGGGTCATAAAGTCCGGCGATCTGCTCGGTTAAAAGGTCCACAAGAAAATTGTCCAGATTAAAGCCCTTTGGAATCAACCCAAAGGCTTCCGCGCTGCGGGCCGAAGCGTAGCGTTCCTTCGCGTCTTTTTCATCGTCCATCTGTTTGAGGACATAGGCATGTATGTCCTCACGGGAACGGATGGACTTCTTCAACGGGGTCTTGATACTCCAGCCCGTAATTTTGCTCATTTCCTTGACCACTTCATCGGCCGTTGCAAGAAATTCGGGATTGCTCGTTCCTGCAGATGGGGTGCCTGTCCCTTGAACAGGGGTGGCTTGCTGAGCAGAGGCAAATGGCGCCGCTACAAGAACCAGAGTTACAAACAGAAGAAAAGCAAGAGAACACCCGAGTAACCGGTAACGAGGGGCCATAGAAGCTCAGAATAGCAGATTCCCCTCATTCGCAGCCGAACCCCAGGAAGTCGCGACGGGATAGTTTCGTCTTGAAAGATCCTCCTGACGATTTCCACAGAGGTCTATGCTGTTCTGGATTCGTAACAAACTGGTAATTTGCTAGAGTGGCATTTATAGGTTACTTCACCGTTTTATGGAGGGAAACATGTATCCACCGGGGCTGCGTTTACGCCAGGCTAGGGAAACCCTTGGATTTACCTATCGGGATGTCGAACAAGCAAGCTACGAGGTCGCGGCCAAACGCGGGAGGCCGGATTTTATCCTGCACATCAGCCGTCTTGCGGACATTGAAAACCGGAATGTAGTGCCCAGCCTGCACAAATTGTATTCACTAGCCACGATTTACCACCTTAACCCGCTGGAAATTGCCGGCTGGTATGATGCTCCTCTTCAACAGACGTTTGAAGACGGGGTGGCCTTTCCCGCACAAAACACCCACCTGCATGAGTTCCCCGTGAGGTATGCCTTGAACCCACAATCCGATACGCCGCTCAGCTTCGACTCCACCGGACTGTTCAGCCATCAACCGGATAACGTCCGCGGCTTCCCCGCCTTGAAACAAGAGGCGACCATCCGCTTCCGATACGGATATATCGGGCTTTCGGACCGTCGGATGGCTCCCATTCTTCGGCCGGGAAGCATGGTGGTCGTGGATACGGCGGTTCGAAACATCGACGAGAATGACTGGAGCACGGAATACGACCGCCCGCTCTATTTCGTGGAAACAAGAGAGGGTTACCGGTGCGGCTGGTTCCTAAAGCTGAAGTCGAGGCTGGTGATGCAGCCCCACATGCTTTCACACTGCGTCCCGGAAGCATGGCGAATCCCGGCAGATGCCGAAGTAGTGGGAAAAGTGGTCGGAGTGACCACCTACCTCAATCAACCTTGGGATTTTCCCCGCGAAGCAACTCCAACAATGCAGTCAGATTGGATCGAAAAAGTTCCTTGAGATAGTCCGGCGCCGCCAGGGGAATCCAATCTTCCATCCGCCCTTTGCAGAGTTTGAGCCCCTCTTGAGCCCCTTCGGGAAGCGTTCTAACGAACGAACGCAGATCTTTCTCTTGCTGAGCTAACGGTTGCTCCAGCAATCGTTCAAATAATTCCTCGTGACAATTGGCCAGTGCTTCCCCGACCGCGGCCGCCCCGTAGAGCGCAGCAAGGCGCTCGTGCGCATAAGAGCCGTCGGATGCATTCCTGAGGCTCGCAAGGTAGGCCAGCCGCGCAAAACTGCCGTTCAGCGGTTCGAGGTAATGGACGGCCAGGTCATAAAGAATCTGACGGTGAATGCGAAGTTGTTCCTGAATTTCGGCCTCCTTCGCGCAGAGACGTTCCGCCACCGGAAATTCTTTATCGCAGATAAAGCAACCGTTCAACTTTGGGTCACCCTTTGCGGCCAGGAGGGTGCCCATGAAAAATTATTTTCTTTTCCTGAAAGTTACACTTTCACTAAGTTTAATCGTACTTTCCATCGCAGTTCCGGTCAACCACCGGTTCGCCGCCAATGCCGGTCAGGGAAATTCCCACTTCGCGGATGGAGTGCCTTTGCCACCTCCAACGCAACCTTCTCCAAAGCTAGCCATTGTGCAGGTCGCCGATGGCGTGCCACTTCCCCCACCCACTCAACCGTCGCCCAAGATCGCTACAGTCCTGACAGCGGATGGCGTCCCCCTGCCACCCCCCACTCAGCCTACGCCGAAGCTCGCCACGGTTCAGATGGCCGACGGTGTCCCGCTCCCACCGCCAACCCAGCCTTCTCCCAAGTTTCTAGCTTCCTGAGCATGGGCGCGCTTCGCCTGGCTTAGGAAATTCCAATCCTTTCACCGGTACCAGGCTGAATGTACGGGGCTCGGACTATTTACTGGCCAGTTAAGTTATGGTAGCGTTGCCAGCGTATGGTTGAGCCCCTTCAACTTCAGACGGCAGCCTGGGCCCTCACAACCACGCTGGAACTGGCGCTCTTGGTTCAATTGATACGCCGCAAGCTCGGCCGGCTCTACCCACTGTTCCTTACCTATCTTTTGACCGCGATTTTTCAGAGTGCCGCGATTGCGGTTCTTTATCGATACCCGGATCTCGACAAAGTTACCATCTGGAAAATTGCCTGGGGTACTCAGGCTCTCGTCGTGGCAATGCGGTCTCTCGCTCTTTTGGAACTCAACCGAAAAGTACTGGCTCAGTATGTCGGAATTTGGGCTTTGGCACGCCGGTTGTTCCTTTGCGTCGCCGCGGCCATCATTGCGTATGACCTGATGTTATCAACCGGCAAATGGCAGTGGCTGATCCTGAACGGGATTCGCGCACTTGAATTGGCCATGGCGGCTGTGATTGTCACCATGCTGCTTTTCGCGCGCTACTACCGCGTTCCCGTCAACAACTTTCAGCGGGCCCTCGCGGTGGGATTCTGCCTCTATTCTTCTTTCTACGTCATCAACTATTCGCTGCTCGAAAAGGTCCTCAAAGAGTATGCGGTTCTTTGGAATTTCCTGGGGATGTTCGCGTTCATCGCCAGCTTGCTCGTTTGGACCAACGCCGCAACACGCTATGTAGCCGCGGAAGAGGTCCCAGCCTCACCGGCAATCCCTGCGGAACTTTACGGAAAACTATCCTCCGAACTCAACATGCGCCTGTTCCTGCTCAATAAGCAGCTAATCCAGCTCCTGCACCGGGAGGATAAGCGCCAATGAGTATTCCCGTACTCCTGCTCGTCCTCTTCGCACTATTCTTGGTTGGGCTTCTCGCATGGGCTCTGCGGCCTCCCACCCGCCCAAGCAAGCCTGTACTCGACGTCTTCGAGGCGCTGGCACAATCCCGGCATTGCTCCCGGATGTCGCACATCCTGAACGTCCTGCACCCGGAAGACACCGAATATCTCCGCGAGACGGGTCAACTGGCGCTCATGCAAAACCTCCGCCGGCAAAGGAGGCGGATCGCTCTTGGGTATCTGGATCAACTGCAGCAGGAATTTGAGGAATTGCTAGAAATCTCGCGGGTTCTGGCGGTGATGTCTCCGGAAGTAATCGGAATGGAAGAATCTGAGCGGTGGAAGCTGAGCATAATCTTTGCGGCGAATTGCGCTTTCCTCAGATGGAAACTCCGCTGGGGTCTCCAACCCTTCTCCGGCTTTACCTTGCTCTCGAGCATGGCTGTCTCGATTGCTCGACAGTTGGACACGGCGACCACCCGAATTGCTCAGGCAACGGTGCATGCTTCGGAATCTTCGCCTCCTGACGACAGTGCTATCGTCGGCCACTAGCCATTTCATACTCCAAATTCTCGCTTGTTAACTGGTCAGGGATGCTTCCGTCAGCTGGGGTGCCTTCGCGTCAAACTGCAGAGGCAACTCAATCCGAAAACTTGCGCCTCGTTGGTGCGCGTTCTTCACCCGGATGGTGCCGCCATGCTCGGTGACGATCCCGTAGCAGATGCTGAGCCCCAGTCCGGTGCCCTTGCCGACCGGCTTGGTGGTATAGAAAGGATCAAAGACTCGCGAAGGATCTTTCACGCCGGGGCCGCTGTCGGTGAATTCCGCGAAGATAAACTTTTCGTCCACGCCAGAGGCGACCCAGATGTCGCCCTGCGCGGAGTGCTCCAGAATCGCATCCACGGCGTTATTGATCAGATTCAGGAAAACCTGCTGCAATTGGTGCGGGTCGGCC
>DASSGJ010000283.1:0-5576 GCA_035693545.1 Candidatus Acidiferrum sp. | reverse complement strand
GGCTGTGAACCCGGTTGCGAAACCCTGATCGTTCCCTTCTTGTAGCGAGTGCGCAGAACTGACAGCGCGAGCATCGCGAGAAAAATCACAAACAATCCGAATGTGGCTTTGGGGATGGAACACCCGCGCTTGGGCAGGATGGAGAAGCGTCCGTAGACGAATTCGATGTGCACCCAATAGACAAGAAGCGAAGTGGTGCCAAGCTGGATGACCGGGCTGAAGCCGAGCTGCGCGAGTCCCCAACGGCACCAGGCGTAGACAAGGAACGTGATGATGAGGAGAATGCCGCAGCGCATCAGGAGGAAATTGGGGTTGGAGTGCCAATAATCGTAGACGGCGTAGAGATGGATGGACGATTCGTCGAGAAAGCGGGAGAGATAGCAGGCGCCTACGCCGGTTAGGCCGAGGAGAAAAAAGAAAAGAGCTTCGTTGCGGCGGGCGAAGGGCGTGTAGACGAGGAAGCCTACGGCGAGGCCGGCGAAGGCGAAGGCGGCCCAAGGGAAGAGCGGGAAGAGCCAGTGCTGCGGTTCGGGAAAAACGTGGACTCCGTTGATGTAGGACTCGAGGGGCCAGGGGAGGAAGCGGGGGCGGTGGGTGGTCCAGAGCGGCGGGGTGAGCATGGCGATAGCGGTGGCGACGACGAGGGCGGCGACGATGCTGCGGGCGCGGGCGGCGGAGATTCGTTCGGCTGAGGCGAGCCAGCAGAGGAGAGCCATGAAGATCATGCAGAGGCCGAGGATGTTGAGAACGTCCACGCGGAGAAGGTCGGTCCAGGGCACCCATTTATAGCCGAGAGCGTACTCCTGAAGACGGAACAGAAAGCCGAGCGCGAAGATTTCAGCGCCGCGGAGGGCGGTTTGCTTGAGGATGGTGTTGCGCGCAATTCCCTTTTCACGGAGGCGTTCGGTGACGAGCGCCATGGAGATGCCGGCGAGAAAGATAAAGAGCGGGGCGGGAAGAGTGCCGCCGAGTTGCGACCAGTGGTATACGGCGGAATCGCGGAGATCGGGACGGAGCCAGGAATCGTAACAGTGGGTCTGGAACATGAGGAGGCAGGCGAGGCCGCGGAGCCAGTCTATGTAGGAGAGGCGGGAGGTGGGAGTGGGCGACATGATGGATGCGGGAAGATTGTAGCGGATTTTGGATTTTGGGAGGAGAAGAGGACAGGAAGAAGGAGAAACGATAACGCAGAGACGCGGAGTTCGCAGAGGAGCGCAGAGAAAGAAGCTTTGTGACTTTAGATAGTAAGAGCCCACCTATCGCAAAAACCGCGAAAGGTGGGGCACCCTCAAGTTCTCAGGTTTGGTGATGTAACGAAGAGCACAGGCATTAGAATTGGCGTGGCAACTGGTAGGGATGAAGCTGGAACGTCGATGGCAGAGCGAGGAGCGTGGGGCGGGATGAGGCAACTGAATGTTTGGGTGATGCTGGGGATTTGGGCGGGGCTGAGCCTGGGGGCGGCGTTTTATGCGGCTTGGGAGGGTTATCAGGGGCGGGCGTTTGCGGTGACGGTGGCGGCGTTTTCGATTTTGCTGCTGGTGATGCTGGCGTTTGCGGCGCGGGGCGTGGCGGAAGGACTGGCGGGAAAGTTTGGACCGGCCGGGGGATTTCTGCTGGGCGCGCTGGTGTTTGTTACGTTCGTGATTTACCTGGTGGGGACGGGGACGTTCGCGGTACAGCGGGCCGGCGCGATGGCGGCGTTTGTGTTTGTGCCGCTGGGGCTGGCGGTATCGTCGCGCGGGGCGGCAGCGGGAAGTTGGCAGGACTTTGTGACTGTGGCGGGAGTGTGGGGGTTCGTGAAATTCGGGCCGACGCACTGGCTGTGGCCGTATCCGGGCGGGCGGCTGGCGTATGTGTTTACGGTGCTGATGGCGGTGAATGTGGCGCTGGCGTGTTTTTTGCTGGTGCGGCGGGCGAAGGGCGTTGGGTACTCGATGGGCTGGGGAAAGAATTGGGGATTGTATGTGCTGGGGAGTTTCGTGTTGTTCGGATGCGTGGCGATACCCCTGGGGATACGGATGCGGTTTATTTCGTTTGAGCCGCATTGGGGAAATTGGAGCGGGCTGCTGGTGGGTTCGCTGGGGATTTTGTTTTTGACGGCGTGGCCGGAGGAGCTGCTGTTTCGCGGGCTGCTGCAGAATTTTCTGGGGAGGGCGTCGAAGAGCGAGTTTGCGGGTTGGTGGACGGCGTCCATGTTGTTCGGGCTTTCGCATATCACGAATCTGGGATTTCCGAACTGGCGGTATGTGATTCTGGCGGCGATTGCGGGGCTGTTTTATGGGTGGACGTGGAGGAG
The DNA here is from genome assembly GCA_035693545.1 of Candidatus Acidiferrum sp. GTDB lineage: Bacteria > Acidobacteriota > Terriglobia > Acidiferrales > UBA7541 > Acidiferrum. The sequence goes on along the minus strand of DASSGJ010000283.1, from coordinate 3,280 downwards.
GACGGGATCGATTTTTGCTTCGGCGCTGGTGCATGCGGGAGTGGATGTGACTTGGCATTTTTTGTTTCGGACGATGTAGGAGAAAGTCGAAAGCGCCCGCCTCAGAAGGCGGCCGCTACAACTGGGAGAGAAAACCAAGAGGGCCGGGCAAGCCCGGCCCCTACAAATTTATTGAGGCCGCGACTAGTCGGGGAACCAGTTGCTGCGGTAGGCGATCCACCAGCTTAGGGCGAGGATGGGGAAGGTGGCGACGACGGCCCAGACGAAGGGGAGGGTGAAATCGGCGATGAGGCCGAGGGCGGCGAAGAGGAGCCAGAAGATTTTGCGCTGCATGGGGGAAGTTTAGCGCAGTTCCCAGGAGCGAAGAGCACCGTCAGGAGTGACTGTGCCACCAGTGCGAAGAGGGATTTAGCAGAGAGGGCACAGAGTTAAGAGCGCAGAGTTCACGGAGCAGAGCTTAGCTCGGTGTGGGCAGCGCTAGGCAAAGAGGGGGAAATGAGGTACAAAGCGTGGCACGGTTGGCGGAGATTGGGCGGCTACGGAGGAATTCGATGGCGGGGATTGATGGGACTAGTTCGGCGCGGGGATTTCGGGTCGAGAGGCGCGAGGCGGAAGATGGGTGGGTGGTGGAGTGTTTTGGGAGATTGACGAGCGAGAATGTGCCGCTGCTGAAGATGGAGATGCTGGCGGCTTGCGGGAAGAAGGGGCGGATTGTTCTGGATTTGAAGGAAGTGCCGATGATGGATAGTTCGGGGCTGGGGGCGGTGGTGACGCTGCATGTTTCGGCGCGAACGCGGGGATGCAGGCTGGAAGTGGTGAACGCGAGCAAGCAGATTCGGGAATTGTTCAGCATGACGAATGTGCTGGGGTTGTTTGAGGAGACGGGACGGCATGGGCGGAGGATGATGTAGGAGCAAGTTGAAGAACGGTGAGGGCGGAGGAAAGACGGAAGGCGGCCTACCCTTCGCGAAAGGCGCTCAGGGTGAAAGGCCGCCCCTACAAGAAATAGCCAAAGGCAAGAGGGCGGGGCAAGCCCCGCCCCTACACGGAGAACCGGTGAGCGACGGGGAACGGGAATTAATGACGGAGCGCGTGGGTTACGCGTGGAAGAATTTTGACGACCAGCAGGCGATTATCCGGGCAGCGGATTTGAAGGCCGGGTACCTGGTGACGTTTTTGCTTTTTTTTGGGGCGAGCACGATTCCGCTGGGGAAAGAGGTTTTGCCGGCGTTGCGCTGGGTTAGCGCGGGAGAGATTGCGGCGAGCGGTTTGTACGCGGCGAGCTATGCGGTGTTTGCTCTGGGATTTGTGCGGGCGTTGTATCTGATTTCACATGTGCTGACGCCGCGGATTGCGCGGCATCATGCGCGGCCGGCGGATGGGAGAGAGCTGCTGTATTACGAGCACGTGGTGCGGTATGAGAACAGCGCGGCGTATTACGAGGCGATGGCGAAGGTGACGCCCGAGGAGATGCTGCGGAATGTGACGGACCAGGTGTACGAGCTGGCGATGATCTCGAAGGCGAAGGTGGATAGTTTGCGGGCGTTTTCGCAGGCGTTCAAGATAACGCTGGTGGCGTGGTTTATCAGCACGGGTGTGGGATTTTGGATTATGACGTGGATGAAATGAAAGATTTAACACAGAGGTCACAGAGGCCGGAGCGCAGAGTTCGCAGAGAAGAGAACCCCAAGACACAGGCTGAAACCTATGCTACGGAGCGTTGAACTAGTCGGCTTGTTTTAGTTTGTCGAGGTAGTTGGTGTAGGCGGCGCGGAGACGGGCGGGGTCGGGGGCCGTGGTTGGGTGGTCGGCGAGCAGGCTGACGAACTGGTCCATGGCTTTGTCTATTTCATCGAAGAGTTTTTTGTTGGTTTTGGAGAGGGCGGTGTCGCCACCGTAGTCTTCGGATTTATCCCAGGTACGTTCGAGAATTTTCGCGAGGGTGGCGGCGGTCGGGTTGTCTCCTTTCAGCGAGGCATTGAAGGCGAGGGTGGCGAGGGCGCGATAGGGACCCATCTTGGTGTTGTCCACGCCGGCGGTTTGCGGAGCTTTTGTTTGAGCAGGAACAGAATGGGCCAGGATGAGGACTATCACGAGTGCGGACAGCAGAGAGGAAACGAAAGACTGAACGGAGCTAGCCGTTGAACGACCTGTCATAAGCCGAGGTTCCTCCTATTTTTGCGAGCAGAGAGATCGGACAAGAGTGTGCGGCGGGAAGCCGATGACCCTTATCGAAAGTATATTGCGTTTGGCAGTTACCTGAGCGGGGACGCATCCGAAGAGTCAACGGGCCGCCAGGTTCGGGAAGGAAAAGGCTGCTCGGAGTTACAAGGTACTGAGATTCGCCGCCCTGGCGAGTTCCGCCTGCGAACGGTCAAAGGTGTAAAAGAAACGGGCGCGCAACGTAATAGCCGCGGCAACATGCAGCACATCCAGGGTACGAGTTCCAACGCGGGAAGTATGCTTTTGCGAAAGCTGAATTGCTCGTTCGAAGGCACCATTCGGAACCGGAGAGACACGAAAGACCCCATCCAGAATATCTTTCCGAAAATGGGCGAGGACCGACTCAGACTCTGAAGGCGAGAGTTCCTTGCGAAACACACGGAGGCCCAGAGCGTTGGCAAATTCGAGTTCGCCTAGAAACGTGATCAGCAAGGGGGTGCGCAGAGGCCGAACGGCTGCGAGGGCTGAAGGACTATGCGTGCCGGGGATATATAGGGAGGCAAAGAAACTCGTGTCAGCGTAAATAATCAAAACCGCTCTTCCCTGTCTTTGGCGACCAGATCGGCTCCTGAAAATTTAAGCTTTTTTTTGCCGAACATCTTTTTCATACGGGCTTTGAAATCCGGCATACGGATGGACACGGTTGGAGCGGGGGGCAAGAGCCGGGCAATAACTCGCTTACGCTTGGTGATGTGAATTTCCTGGCCGTCGCGAAGGAGTTCCTCGACGACGGAGAAGCGGTAGCGGAGGTCGCGGACGGAGGCTTTCTTCATGTGATGCATTATAGCATCACATACATGTGAGCGGCAAGGGGTTAGAAAACCGCCCGCCTCGGAAGGCGGTCGCTACAAAACGTAAGGCAGGCTGGGTCACCTGAAGGTGGCCGCTACAAATTCAAAAATTTGCGACTGTTGGCTAGCGGACGACGCCGGTTAGGGGGCTGGAGGCGGAAGCGTAGAGGCGCTTGGGCATGCGGCCTGCGAGGTGGGCTTTGTGGCCGGCGATGACGGCGTCGCGCATGGCTTCGGCCATGAGGGAGGCGTCGGCGGCTTCGGCG
>DASSGJ010000282.1:0-2003 GCA_035693545.1 Candidatus Acidiferrum sp. | reverse complement strand
AATTCGCGAAGCTCTGTCAGGAAACCTTTGTCGTTGTACCGGCTACACCAAAATATTCGAGTCGGTTCTTGCAGCGTGCCGCGCTCAAAGGCCTCGTCCATGAGATCGTTTGTCCCCGGCTATGAATTACGGCAACCGCAGACTCTCTCGGACGCGTTGGAGCGTATGGCGGGTGAGCCGGGTGAATGGAAGCCGTTTGCTGGCGGAACGGATTTGATGGTGCTGCTCGAAGCCGGGAAACTCGTGTACCGCAAATTCCTGAACATCTGGAAGCTTCAGGAACTGCGCGGCATCACGGTATCCCCCGAGTTCGTGACACTCAATTCCCTGACGACGTATACCGATATTCGGCACCATGAGCTGCTTGCCCGCGAATTTCCGTTGTTGTGCCGCGCGGCCGCGGAAACGGGCAGCATCGCCACCCAGAATCGCGGCACGCTCGGAGGAAATATCGCCAATGCTTCGCCCGCAGCCGATTCTCCGCCGGCTCTGCTGGTCTACGATGCGGACCTCGAACTTGTCTCCGCAAGCGGTGCGCGTTGGGTTCCCTATCAGGGTTTCTGGAAGGGTTACAAGCAGATTGCCATGCGCAAGGACGAATTGATTCGTGCGATTCGTCTGCCCCGTAAAAACAATTTCTCCCGGCAATTTTCCCGCAAGGTCGGTACCCGGAGAGCGCAAGCCATCTCCAAGGTCTGTTTCGCGGGGGCCGCCCGGATGGATGCCGGAAGAATTGTTGAGGTGCGGATCGCCCTCGGCAGCGTGGCTCCAACCGTGCTTCGCGCAACGGCAACGGAAGCAATTCTGCGCGGCGAAAAACCGGTACTCGCCACACTGCGAGCGGCACAGCGAACTCTTGCCGGCGAGATCGCGCCGATTGACGACATTCGCTCCACCGCGCGCTACCGTCTTCGTGTGGCGCAAAATCTCCTCGCCGAATTCTGCGAGAGCCTTGCGGGATGACTCAGCATGCCGGCTGACCGCGACATTTCGAAAGTATCCGCCGGCGAGACCGACCTCATTGTCCGCGGTAAACGTGTACTCACTCCCGAAGGTGAACGGCCCGCAACGATTCACATAAGCGGCGGGGTGATTCAGAAGGTTTCCGTGTTTGATGACGTATCCTCAACCGGCTCCATCCACGAAGCCCGCGATTCGGTCGTCATGGCCGGTTTAGTTGACACCCATGTCCACATCAATGAGCCCGGGCGCACGGAATGGGAAGGCTTTGCAACATCAACACGCGCGGCCGCTGCCGGCGGAATCACAACGCTCATCGAAATGCCCCTGAACAGCATACCGGCAACGACCAGCGTTTCAGCTTTCCAAGAAAAAGTCGCGTCTACCGTGGGAAGGCTTTCGGTGGACACTGGATTTTGGGGCGGCGTTGTTCCCGGCAATACACAGGAGCTGCTAGGACTCTGGCGCGCAGGCTGCTTCGGATTCAAATGTTTCCTGATTGACAGCGGCGTCGAGGAATTTAAGAGTGTCTCCGAGTCCGATCTCCGCGAAGCACTCCCAGCGTTGGCAAAAATCGCCGCACCGCTCCTGGTCCACGCGGAATTGCCCGGTCCGATTGAGTTTGCCAAGAAGCAACTTGGCACAGGCGACTCGCCAAGCTCCTACCGAACATGGCTCGCCTCACGCCCTCGCGCCGCAGAGAACGAAGCGATTAATCTCCTCCTTCGTCTTGGCAAAGAGTTCGGCGTTCGCGTCCACATCGTGCATTTATCTTCCAGCGATGCGATTCCGGAAATCCAGAAGGCCAAAGCCGCCGGGCAGCAATTGACGGTCGAAACATGCCCTCATTATTTGACCTTCGCGTCGGAAGAAATCCCCGATCGTGCGACACAGTTCAAGTGTGCGCCGCCCATTCGTGAACGGGAAAACCAGGAACGGCTGTGGGCCGCTTTACGCGATGGCATCCTCGATATGGTCGCCACCGATCACTCTCCATGCCCGCCGGAAATGAAACGTCAGGAAACAGGAGATTTTATGGATGC
>DASSGJ010000281.1:0-14463 GCA_035693545.1 Candidatus Acidiferrum sp. | reverse complement strand
ACGCGGGCTTCGAGGAAGCCTTCCTTGGCGCGGAGATGAGGCAGCACATGCTCGTTGAAGTGGCGCAGATAATCGGGCAGGCGGAGTTCTGTGGTGCGGGCGGACCAGAATCGGACGACCATTTCAGCTTGCTCCCCGGCTGGCAGTTGCGTTTGCGATCGCGTAGTCCGAGCCGACGACGACATTCCAGGGACGCACTTCCCATCGCTGGACGAGGCCGTTGCGCACGTAGGGATCTTTTTCGGCGAACGCTCGGGCGGCGTCGGGAGTATCGCCGCGAAAGACGATCAGAGCGGTGTCGGCAGGATCGGACAGCGCGCCGCCGAGCACAAGCTCTCCGCGGTTGGCAGCCTTGCGCGCACATGCCAGGTGCTCTTCGCGAAAGGGCAGGCGGCGCTCCACAAATCCATCCACAACATGGTAGAAGAGCGCGTAGTAGCCCATGGTTGCCTCCCTGCCCGGAGTGGGGCGTGCAGAAAAATAGCCTACCACGTTGCGCGCTCCGTGGATTGGTGCGGCTAGCCTCCGGCGATGGAGGGGACTAGCAGGACTCGGTCGCCGTCTTTGAGCGGAGAAGATTCGCCGTTGAGGAAGCGGATGTCTTCTTCATTGAGATAGACGTTGAGGAACTGGCGGATCTGGCCCTGGTCGTCACGCACGTGGCGGGAGAGGGCGGGGAACTTCGCGGTCAGATCGTTCAGTGCCTCGGCGACCGTGGTTGCGGCGCTGTCTACTTTGGGCGAGCCTTCGGTGAAACGGCGGAACGCGGTGGGGATTTCGATTGTGATTGCCATGAATTACTCCAATCCTTTCGATGCGGCGTTGGTGCTCGCCGGTAAAGTCAAATTCAGAATCCAAGAGCGCGGAACAAATAGTGTCATTCCGAAGGCCGTTCGGTTTTTGAACGGGATGAGGAATCTGCTTTTTTCTTCCAGCGTGTGCGAAAAGCAGATCCCTCACCCGCAAACGGCGCGGGTTCGGGATGACAACTCGAGTTGTCGTTCACAAAATTCATGAAACCTGGACGCCGTCCTTCAACTGCTCTTGCAGAAGAGCTTCGAAGGCGTCGAGCTTTGGCTCGATGACTTCGGTTGCCGGGAAGTCGGCGGCGATGGCGTCGGTGGTTTTCAGGCCGTTGCCGGTGATGCAGACGACCGTGGTTTCGTCTTTGCCGATGCGGCCCTGCTGAATCAGTTTGGCGGCTACGCCCGCGGTTACGCCTCCGGCAGTTTCTGCAAAGATGCCTTCGGTTTCGGCGAGCAGCTTGATGGAATCGATGATTTTGGGATCGGAGATATCTTCCGCCCAGCCGCCGGATTCACGGATCAGCCTGAGAGCAAACGGACCGTCGGCCGGATTTCCGATGGCCAGTGAACGCGCAATGGTGTTCGGTTTCTGCGGAGTGAATCGCGGCAACTCGCGCTTTACCGCGTCAGCGATCGGCGAGCAACCGGTGGCTTGCGCGCCGAAGAATTTCACTTGTTTCGGCTCGACCCAGCCAAGATGCGCGAGTTCGGCAAACGCTTTGGCGATTTTGCCGATCAGCGAGCCACCGGCCATGGGCACCACCACGTTGTCAGGAAGCTCCCAACCAAGCTGCTCGGCGATTTCGTAGCCGTGGGTCTTCGAACCTTCGGCGTAGTAGGGGCGCAGGTTCACGTTCACCAGGCCCCAGCGGAACTTGTCCGCGATCTGCGTGCAAAGGCGGTTGACGTGATCGTAGTTGCCGTTGATGCGGACGATGCGCGCGCCATAGACCGCGGTGTTCAGGATTTTTGCCGGCTCCAGATCCGCCGGGATGAACACGCAGGTGTCGAATCCCTGATGAGCGCCCTGAGCGGCTACTGCGTTCGCCAGATTGCCAGTGGAGGAGCAGCCGATGGTTTCGAATCCGAACCGCCGCGCCGCGGCCAGCGCCGTAGCGACCACGCGATCCTTGAACGAAAGAGAAGGGAAGCAGACCGCATCGTTCTTGAAATACAAATTCCTGGCGCCAAGGCGTGAGCCAAAATTGCGGGACTTCAAAAGCGGCGTTCCCCCGATGGGCTGGCTCGGCGTGAATCCCTGCGGGAGCGGCAGAAACTCCGAGTAGCGCCACATATTGAAAGCGCGCCGAGACACGGCCTCGCGGCTGGTCGTCTGCCGCAAGGCTTCGTAGTCGTAGCTTACTTCCAGGGGAGAGAAGCACTCTTCACAATAGGATTGCGGCTGGTTGGGATATTTCTTTCCGCATTCTCTGCATCGCAAAAAATAGATTTCCTTCATAAGTCACCTCGAAGGGGCTCGCCGGCAAACAGCCGGGAACCGCCAGTTGAAATGACGTGGGATGATCGCGGGCAGCGCGGAGGGCAAAATGAAAAACCCTCCGTGCCAAAGTGCAGGGAGGGTGTTAGAAAATTTCTAAACTCTACCAACTCTTTAGCAGTTTTTTACGTGGAGCAAGTCGCCCTAAATCGCCACGTGACACCGCAATTGCGGCTAACTTATTTATGCTAGAACCTGAAGTTCTTGTCAAGGCGAAACTTAGCGGCACATCTTTGAGAAGCCCAAAGCTAACCTTTTCACGTCCAATGCAGAGATGTACGAGAGTTCCGGTAACACCCGTCCGTACGGCCAGTTAACGCCGACGCGCATCTAAGGTAACTAGAAACTCCGGGCATTTCCCGGTGTTATACTTTCCGCAGGTGGACTGGGCCACGGATATAGATAGGAGCCAGATAGTATGGAGCAGTCAACAAATACCAAGGTGAATTGGACCAACCGGCGGACGTATGTGGCTGCCGGCCTGATTGCAGCGACTCTTTCGGTGGGCATTCTGATTGGCACGGTGGTTTCCGGGAAGGTTTCCGCCATGCGGTCGTTCACGTTCGCGGGCACTTCCGCGACGCCGCTTGCCCTGCCCGACCCGATTCCTTCCTCGAACAGCTTTTCCGCGATTGTGAACCGCGTCGAGCCCGCGGTCGTGAACATTGCCACCACGCAGGTGATGGATCGCAAATCCCGGCGGCATCGTTCCGGGGAAGAAGACGACCCTAGCGAAGATTTCTTCTTTCATTTTTTTGACGGGCGACCTGACAACGGCCCCAGGGCGGAACGCAGCCTCGGCTCCGGCGTGATTGTGGACAAGAGCGGGTTCATCCTGACGAACAATCACGTAGTCGAGCAGGCTACGAAGATTCAAGTGCAACTCAACGGAGACACCACTAAGTACACGGCCAAGGTTGTGGGCGTGGACGAAGCGACCGACCTTGCGGTGATTAAGATCAATGCGGGGAAGGAACTGCCGTTCGCGAAACTCGGCAATTCCGAGGGTGTGCAGGTGGGTGATTGGGTTCTGGCGATCGGCAGCCCGTTTGGCTTGAACGCCACGGTGACGGCGGGAATCATCAGCGCGAAGGATCGCGCCGGCATCGGCCAGCAGTTTCAGCGCTTTTTGCAGACGGATGCGGCGATTAATCCCGGCAATTCCGGCGGGCCGCTGGTGGACATGGCAGGGCAGGTGATCGGCATCAACACCGCGATCATTACCGGCAGCCGCGGCTATGAGGGCGTGGGTTTTGCGATGCCGTCTTCCACGGCGATCAACGTATACGATCAGCTCATCAAGAGCGGCCGAGTGACTCGTGGCTCGATCGGCGTCAGCTTCCAGGAAGAACTCGGCACCAACCAGATTACGTTGAAGTCGCTTGGCGCGCCGTACGGCGTGGTGATTGAAGGCGTCGAACCTGGCAGCCCGGCGGAAAAGGCCGGCTTGAAGGGCGGCGACGTGATCACCTCCGTAAACGGGACACCCGTGAAGACGGGCAACGACCTGGTCAACCCGATTGCTTCGGCTCCTATCGGCAGCAAGGTGAAGATCACCTACTACCGCGACAAGCAGATGAAGGAGACCTCGGCCACGGTTGAAGACCGCACCCGCGTTTTCCCGAATACCCAGGGCCGCGTGAGCAGCGCTCCGGACGAGAACGCGCCGGCCGAATTCGGCTTGCACGTTGAAAACCTGACTCCGGTGCGCGCGCAGAAGGTAGGCATCGAAGGGCAGAAGGGCGTGGTGGTCAGCGAAATCGAACCCGCCAGCTTCGCCGACGATACCGGCTTCCAGCCCGGCGACGTGGTTTCGGAAGTGAACGGCATGGGCGTAACTTCGGTGGACGACTACCGAAAAGCCCTGTCCAAGCTGAAGCCAGGCGAGAACGTTGTGTTCAAGATCCTTCGCCGCAACGGTGACCGGGTCATGACCATGTTCCTTCCGGGCGTGGTGCCAGCAGACTCGAAACAATAGAGCGGCAAATTAGCCCAGCTATGCGCACATTACAGAAGAACCATCGAATGACACGTCTGATTCTTGCGGCCATGGCCGTGGGCAGCTTGACGCTGCCCGCGGCCGGCGCCGTGCAGACGACCGCTAGTGCGAGCAAGGCAAGCCACAAATCCAGGACGGGCGCGAGTTCTACGAAGACCACTACCGGTACCAGCAAGCGATCAAGCAAATCAAGCAAGAGTTCCACCCGCCGGGGCAAGAGGGTGAAGGGCCAGGCTGTGCCAACACCCGAACGCATCAACGAAATTCAGGGTGCGCTTGCCAGGAATGGCGCTTATACGGGCGAGCCTTCCGGGAAGTGGGACGACTCGACGACGGAAGCGATGAAGAAATTCCAGGCGTCCCACGGGCTGAATCCAACCGGCAAGATGGACGCGTTGACATTGCAAAAGCTCGGACTCGGATCCGACACAGCGGGCATGGGCGTTCCCACGCCTCCGCCGAATTCGTCGAATCGGCTGCTGTCCTCCAAAGTGCAGCGGGACGAAGTGAAGAACGAGCCTGAGAACTAAGCTCTCCGCAGTTAGATTTGATTTCCGAAATTATTGAGCGATTTATTTCCTACGCTTCTTTGCCAGCGCGCTCACGGATTGTGTGAACTCCTGCAGGATCTCCGGGTTCACCCGGTTCAGAACAAATTGGCCCTCCCGCTTGCATTCGATCAGGCCCGCTTCCGACAAAATCTTCAGATGGTGGGAGACCGTGGCCGGGGTCACCCCGCGCATTTCCACCAGCGCGCTGCATTTCACGTCCTCGTGAGAAGCGATCTGTTCATAGATCTTCAGGCGGGTCTGGTCGGCCAGCGCCTTGGAGATCTTCTCGATCTGCGTCAAATTCATTGCTCAAGCCCTTCAGGCTTCACAGTTTACCGCATGGCGGTAATCTTTGTAACCAAGTATTTAGACGTTCATCTAACTGTCGAAGTTGCCTGATCGAATTTACCGGGGCGCGGCCCCGGATTGCTGCAAGGGAGGATTTATGAAGCGTTTACAAGGGAAAGTGGCGGTCGTTACAGGGGGGAACAGCGGCATCGGCCTGGCCAGCGCGCAACGCCTGAAGGAAGAGGGCGCGAGCGTGGTGATCACCGGGCGCAGCAAGAAGACTCTCGATGAAGCGGTGAAGTTGCTTGGCAGTGACGTTCTGGCGATTCAGTCGGACGTCTCCAAGTCCGGCGAGATCGAGAAGGTGTACGAAGCGGTTTCGAAGAAGTTCGGCAAGATCGACATTCTCTTCGCCAATGCGGGTGTCGCGAAGTTTCTTCCGGTAACCGCGGTTACCGAAGAGCACTACGACGAACAGTTCGACATCAATTCCAAGGGAGCCTACTTCACGATTCAGAAGGCGCTGCCTTACTTGAACGATGGCGCGTCCATCATTCTGAATACCAGCGTGGTCAGCCAACAGGGACTCCCGAACGGTTCAGTGTACGCCGCGACCAAGGCTGCCATGCGCTCGCTGACGCGCTCGTTCGCCAGCTCGCTGGTGGAGCGCAACATTCGGGTCAACGCCGTTGCTCCGGGCCCAATTGAAACGCCGATCTTCGGACGCACCGGGCTTTCCAAGGAAGAGGTGGAAGGGTTTGCCTCTTATGTTCTCACCAAAGTGCCGATGAAGCGTTTCGGCAAGTCGGAGGAAGTTGCTTCGGCGGTCGCTTTCCTGGCTTCCTCGGACGCGTCCTACATCACCGGCATCGAACTGAACGTTGATGGCGGAATGGGCCAGGTCTAACGCTGGTTCGCGGCAAAAAGGACAAATAAGAACGATAATCCTGCGGGACGCTTCGCTTGCGCCCGCAGGATTTCTTTTTGGCCGCTCCGAATCTCGCGGCCCGGTTTGACGCCGCGCGGACCGCGCCGATAGACTCGATTTTGTCCAGGAGGCCGCATGGCAACCGCATCCGCTTCGCATCCGCATAAGAATTTCATCAATGGAGAGTGGGTGGCGCCTCGGGGCGGCAAAAGCGTGGAGAACCGCAATCCCGCTAACGTGGATGAGTTGATTGGTATTTTCCCGCTCTCTTCTCAAGAAGATGTGGACGCGGCGGTGTCGGCGGCGAAAGAGGCTTACAAGACCTGGCGCCTGGTTCCGGCTCCCAAACGGGCCGAGATTCTGTTTCGTGCGGCGGAACTTCTGGTGAAGCGCAAGGAGGAGTTTTCCCGCGATATGACCCGCGAAATGGGCAAGGTGCTGGCCGAAACGCGCGGGGACGTGCAGGAAGCGATTGACATGACGTATTACATGGCCGGGGAGGGGCGTAGGCTCTTCGGCCAGACGACGCCTTCCGAGCTTCCCAATAAATTTGCGATGAGCCTGCGGCAGTCCATCGGCGTTTGCGGCCTGATTACGCCGTGGAATTTCCCGATGGCGATTCCCTCGTGGAAGATGATGCCTGCGCTGATTTGCGGGAACACGCTAGTGATCAAGCCGGCGGAAGACACACCGCTTTCCACCTATCACTTGATTGAAATTTTGCGGGAAGCGGGGTTGCCTCCCGGCGTTGTCAATCTTGTGGGCGGCGACGGCCCCGGGGCGGGAGCGTCTCTGGCAAAGCACGCCGATGTTCCCGTGATTAGTTTTACCGGCTCGACTTCGACGGGCCGGATCATCGCGGAAACTTGCGCGCCAAGTTTCAAGCATTACAGCCTGGAGATGGGCGGCAAGAACATTATTTTGGTAATGGACGATGCCAATCTCGATCTAGCGGTGGACGGCGCGATCTGGGGCGGCTTTGGCACCACGGGCCAGCGTTGCACGGCGGCGAGCCGAGTGGGCGTGCATAAGAGCGTGTATAAGGAATTTGTAGCGCGATTTGTGGAGCGCGCCGCGAAGTTGAAGGTAGGGAACGGACTGGACCCATCGGTGGAAATGGGACCTTGCATCAACGAGCAGCAGTTGCAGACGGTGATGTCCTACGTCGAAATCGGCGTGAAGGAAGGCGCAAAGTTGTTGACGGGGGGCCATCGCCTGGCCAGCGGCGAGCGCGCCAAAGGCTGGTTCCACGAGCCAACCGTCTTCGGCGACTGCCAACCAAAGATGCGCGTGGCGCAGGAAGAAATCTTCGGCCCCGTCGTTTCGCTTATTCCGGTTGACAACCTCGAGCAGGGAATTGAAGTCGCCAACGGCGTGCCCTATGGCCTTTCCGCCTCGATCTACACACGCAACGTCAATCGCGCGTTCGCCGCCATGCAAGATCTCTATACCGGCATCGTGTATATCAACGCGCCGACCATCGGGGCCGAGACGCATCTCCCGTTTGGCGGCACCAAGCAGACTGGCAACGGACACCGCGAAGCCGCCGTCGCCGCCATCGACTTCTTCACCGAGTGGAAGTCCGTCTACATCGACTATTCCGACAAGCTGCAGCGCGCTCAGATAGATAACAATTAAGCGGCTGACCGATAGCGTCGATTGACGCCCCTTGACAGGGCTTCTAAAATGGTAACTAGCACTAATAAATGAGTGCTGCTATGCGGAATCCAGCTCTTCAAGAACGGCGTAACCGCCAGATTTTGGCGGACTTGGTGCGCACGTACATCGAGACGGGCGAACCCGTGTCTTCCCGCGCGATTTCCAAGCGGTTTGAAGAGTCGCTTAGCACGGCCACCATCCGCAATATCATGGCCGACCTGGAGGATGGCGGATATCTCTACCAGCCACACACGTCGGCGGGCCGCGTTCCGACTGCGGCTGCGTATCGCTTTTTTGCGCAGGAGATTGCTTCGCAGGCCACGCTGACGGTCGAAGACCGCAACTGGATCACCCGCGAGATGAGCGGCGCGAGTTCCGCGGCGGAGATAACCGAGCGTGCCGGCCATGTGCTGGCCGAGGTTTCCCGTGGTGTAGGCATTATCGTTTCTCCACCGCTTCGCCGCGCCATCCTGGAACACGCGCGCATGTGGCTGCTTCCCGACGGACGCGTTGTGGTTGTTCTGATTTCTCCCGGCGGCAACACCCGCGACAAAGTTTTGCGTCCGGGCCGTGTGTTCACTCAGGAAGAACTCGACGCCACTGCTGATTTTCTGAATCGCCACTACACGGGCTGGACGCTGGATGCCATTCGCAGCGACCTGCTGCAAAAACTCGCGACAGAACGCGAACGCTATGAAAAGCTGGCGCAAAGCGCCCTGACGCTTTGCGATCCGGCGATGCTTTCGGAAACGCCGAGCCAGCAGATCTACGTCGAAGGTGCGGCGCAATTTGTGGGAACACCGGAATTTGCCGATCAGGGGCACCTGCGGGAATTGCTGGCCGCGATTGAGGAAAAGAACCGCCTGGTTTCGGTGCTGAACGCATGCATCGAGACGCCGGAACCCGTTTTCGTGCAGATCGGCATCAAAGAGATCTCCCAGGCCGGGCACAACCTGGCCTTGATCAGCGCACCCTACTCAGGTCACGACCAGATTCAGGGCTCGCTGGGCGTGCTGGGTCCCACGCGGATTGATTACGAGCGTGCGATGACCGCCGTCGCCTATGTGGCCCAACTGTTCAGCGAGGCACTGCAGAAGATCGAGTAGAAAATCCACCCCGGCTGGAGCATTCTGGGAGAAAAGGGTAGGACACCGCCAAGTTTGAGGATAGATTTATGAGCGAGCAGGAAATTAAAATTAATGTTCCCAACGACGAAGGCTCCGGCCAACCCGAGGAATCGCAGTCCTCGGACACGGCGCGGGAGGATTCCCAGGTGAAAAAACTTTCCGCGGACCTCGCTGACCTGCAGCAGACGTTGCTGCGGCGCCAGGCGGATTTTGAGAACTACCGCAAGCGGGTCGAAAAGGAACGCGCCGAGGATTCCAAGCGCGCCACCGCCCGTGTAGTCGAGTCGCTGATTCCCATCGTGGACGGTTTCGAGCATGCCCTTGCAGCTCACAAGGAAGATGAGTACGCAAGTTACCGCAAGGGCTTCGAGCTAATCTACAAACAGCTTCTGGAGAATCTGGCGCGGCTGGGAGTCGAGCGCGTCGAGCCATTGGGAAAACAGTTTGATCCGCACATGCACCAGGCCATGGACCGCGCGGAAACCACGGAACACGAGGACGGCACCATCCTGGAAGTGTTTCAGCCCGCCTACGTCTACAACGGCCGCGTTTTGCGCCCGGCGATGGTGCGCGTAGCGGTCCATCCCGGCGGCGCATCGAATAAAGCGGTGAACTAATCCGCAACACCCGATCGGGGTAACGGCGTTTCCGCCGGCAATCCCTGTTAGTTTCAAAAGGAGAGAAGGGAAGACCAGCAGCGAATATGGCCAAGTCTCACCAGAGAGATTATTACGAAGTCCTCGGCGTCACGAAAACGGCGTCGGTGGAAGAGATCAAGTCGGCTTACCGGAAAGCCGCGCTTAAATGGCATCCGGACCGCAACCCGGAGAACAAGGAAGACGCCGAACACCGTTTCCGCGAATGCAGCGAGGCGTACAGCGTTCTGAGCGACGCGCAGAAGCGGCAGATTTACGATACCTATGGGCACGAAGGCCTTGCCGGCATCGGCACACAGCCCGATTTCAACGGAACGGTCTTTCAGGACTTTCACGACATTTTTGGTGAATTTTTCGGTTTCGAGGATCTATTTGGCGGAGGCGGTGGCCGGCGCCGCGGCGGCGGGCGTCGAGCCCAGCGTGGCGCGGACTTGCGTTATGACATGACGCTTACCTTCGAAGAGGCCGCCAGCGGGATCACCACGAAAATTCGCGTGCCGCGCCAGGAGTACTGCGAAGCGTGCAACGGCACGGGCGCCAAGAAAGGTACAGGCGTCGTTGCGTGCCAGGCCTGCGGCGGGCGCGGCCAGATTGTCTACCAGCAGGGATTTTTCACGATCAATCGTACTTGCCCCTCTTGTCAGGGCGCGGGGCAAATCGTCAAGGAGCGCTGCCCCGATTGCAGAGGGCAAGGCCGCGTGGATCGCGAGCGCACCATCGAGTTGCGAATTCCGCCGGGAGTGGACACCGGCACACGGTTGCGGGTTCAGGGAGAAGGCGAACCCGGACCCAATGGCGGACCGGCAGGCGATCTCTACGTTGTGCTCGAAGTGAAGGAGCATACGTTTTTCGAGCGGCGCGGTGCGGACCTTTACTGCACGATTCCGCTGAGCATTTCGCAGGCTTCGCTGGGAACCGAATTGCAGGTTCCGGGTTTAACCGCGGAAGAACGGCTGAAAATTCCCGAGGGCACGCAGAGCGGCGCGGTGTTCCGCATCAAGGGCAAGGGCCTGCCCGATCCACATGGCGGCGGACGCGGCGATCTTTATTATCACGTGCGGGTGCTGACGCCGACCAAGCTGACGCGCGAGCAGCGGAAAATCATGGAGCAGCTTGACGCCACGCTCAAAGTGGACAACAAGCCTGCGGACCGCGGCTCCAGTCTGTTCGACAAGGTAAAAGACATCTTCGGGTAGCGCCGGCTTCCCAGCCGGCACAAGTGAGCATCTAGAGGAATGCTTGCCTGCAGGATGCAGGCGCTACGAATGGTCTTGTTTCATGGCAAGATATCGGTCATGCGGCGGCGGTTTTTCATCGAACAATTTGTAGGGCAACGAGCGGTGATGGAGGGCGAAGCCGCGCATCACCTCGGCCGAGTCTTGCGAGCGCAACCCGGACAACTTTACGAACTCAGTGACGGATCCAAAGTTTGGCTGGGCCGGATTGACAGTGTTACTCGGAATTCAGTTGAGTTCTCACTCGTCGAGGAAATTCCCGCGTATCACCCGAGGCTGCAGACGACCCTGCTGCTTTCGGTTGTGAAATTCGATTCGTTCGAATGGGCACTGGAGAAAGCCACGGAACTCGGTGTCAGTCGCATCGTCCCGCTGGCCGCGGCCCGCAGCGAAAAAGCATTGCTTACCGCCGCCGTTAAACGTGCCGAGCGGTGGATGAAACTTCTTCTGGAAGCTTCGCAGCAATCGCGACGCGTCCAATTGCCGATACTCGACTCGCTCGCCAAGCCCGAAACGGCATTCGCTGCCTGCGAGCAAGGTCTGCGCGTTTTCCTTTCCGAATCGCCGGACGCAAAACCTCTGCGGGAAGTCTTGCGCGGTCAGCAGACAAAAAACGCGGTCCTGGCGATTGGCCCTGAGGGTGGCTGGACAGACGAGGAACTAGCCACCGCCCGAACTGCACAATTCCAAGATGCTTCTTTGGGCAAACTGATTTTGCGCACAGAAACCGCGGTGGTTGCCTCTTTGGCGGCGTTCAACTTCGCTCTCTCTGATTAATGACAGTGTCTAGAAATGCGAAAGCCCGAAGAGCGCGAATTCTCTTCGGGCCGCGCAGGTTTGGATTTTCTTCGAACGAGTTATTTTACTGGCCGAACGTAATTACGCCGAAGGTGCCATCGCCGTAATTGTTATTGCCGGCAGTGAAGAAGAGCTGGTTGGGATTGCCGTTCGAGCCTGCGGCGCCGCCCTGGCCGAATTGAATGGCCCAGATATCGTCGATTTCAATGGCTTTTCCGCTCTTATCGCGCAACGGGCCAAGGAACGCGCCGGTCTTGGGATTAAAGGCATTGATGCGGCCATGCGGCGTGTTGTCGGTGATCAGGAGCGCGCCACTCATCGGACCAAAGTCGGCCGGCGCAAGTGCGACGCCCCACGGCGAGTGAAGAGTGCCATGGAGCGCAAACTCCGAAATCACCTCTCCATTCGTAGTGAACCAAGCTACGAATCCGCTCTGCGCTTTATCGAGGGCCGTATAGGTGACCCAGATCGTTTGCACACCGTTGGCATCGGTAACGGTCTGGATACCGTACGGGGCGAACTTCTGGGGAATTTTTGGATCGACAAAAGCGGTCGGCCCAAGCTGGTCGTTCACCAAGGTGAAAGCGGAATTGAAGACGTCAATCCTGCGGTTCGGCCCATCATCGGCGGCGTAGAGAAGCGGTTGTCCGCCGTTGTTGGCGATGGCCAAACCGGTATACACGGCGCCGGCGGAGGACCTGGTGGCCGCGAGATTCGCGACGCTGGCACCCGTCGCCGTGATTCCACCAACCGCCGGGTTCCACCCAAGGATCGTGCCGTCAAGTGTGGAGAAAATGAAAATCGAGTTCGCGGAGGCTTGCAGTCCAGTGACTGGATTGACGCCGGAGATGGTGAACGCCGTGACGCCCTTGGGGGTCTCCGCCGCTACGATTCCGGTCGGCGTCCCCGGCCCGCCGTTAATTCCCGGGATGCTGACGACCAGGCCAAGCGGCGTTGCCGTGACGCCGTTGGAATTGCTGATGCCGTAGAGCGTGGAGAATCCCGTGGCGTTGTCACTCACCCAGAACGGGCTGGTGCCGGTGGAGACCAGGCCCCAGCCGTTTACGAGATGGAAGTCATTTCCAGTGCCGCCAGCGCCGGAATTGGTAACCAAGTCAGTGCGGGTGTACTGCGCGAAGGTCAAACAGGGAAATACAACCGCCAGGGCTAGGACCCCCAGCGTTTTGATGGCTGCTCTCATTCTTTTTTCCTCTCAAGTATTCTTTGTGCCGAAGCACGCGTTGCAGATGGCTTTGCGGTTCGCGAAAAGCTGGGAAGGTCTGGGTGGGAGCCGGAGTATCTTCCAGAAGCTATGAACCGCAACGCCATCTTCAGGGTAGCTTTGCGCGGCAGGTGGAATGTCACGTTGAAGTCAACTAGCTGTTAGATTTCCCCTCGCCGGTTGTGAATGCGCATTCATCTCAACGCCCGGAGAGCCCGTGCTGCGCGAGGGTCAGCCGGATTTTCCACCCTGGCGTTGCCGAGCCGGCCGCGATTCAAATCGCCACTGGTGTGAAATTCGCGGGGCATGTTATAAAATAAAGGCAGTTGGAGATGCGCAAACCTGACGAGAATCTGATTGCTCCTCCCACGGGCGGCTCACCTGACGCCCCGACTTCTTCTTTGGCCCCAGCGGTCGTTTTGCCAGACGCTTCGTCTTCACAAGCAAGCACCCATCACCTTCTGAGAAGTGAAATCCGCGTATGGACCCGCGACCTGCTGATCGCTATCGGCCTGGCGCTGGTGATCATCGTTTTTCTTTATCAGCCGGTGAAGGTCGAAGGCACCAGCATGGCGCCGTTGCTTTCCGATCAGGAACGCATCTTCATCAACAAGTTTGTTTACCGCTTCGAAGACATCCACCGCGGCGACGTGGTGGTCTTCTGGTATCCGCTGGACCGCTCGAAATCGTTCATCAAACGCGTTATCGGCCTGCCTGGCGAAACGGTGGATATCCGCCACGGGATGCTGTACGTCAACGGCCAGTTGGTTCCCGAGCCGTACGTTCCGCCGCAATACACCGATGTCACCGACTTTGGCCCCATCAGGGTTCCCAAGGACAGCTATTTCGTTATGGGCGATCATCGCATCAGCTCCAATGATTCGCGCGTGTTCGGGCCGGTGGCCAGCCAGTTCATTTATGGCCGCGCCGTGTTTGCTTACTGGCCCGTGGATCACTTCGGTTCGCTTTCGACCGCCGAGGCCAATGAAAAATGACGCAGTTTTCAGGAGGACCCACTGACGGAAGTCCAGCATCGACCCGCAATCCTCGCGCTCGAAGACGGGCGCATATTTAACGGCCGCGCGGCCGGCGCGATCACGCGCCGCGGCGGCGAAGTCGTTTTCAATACCAGCCTCACCGGTTACCAGGAAGTTTTCACCGATCCCAGTTACGCGGGCCAGATCGTTTGCCTGACGTATCCCCACATCGGCAATGTCGGCGCGAACCTCGATGATGAGGAGTCCACTCGCCCGTATATCGAATCGCTGATTGTTCGCGAGTTCTCGCAGGTCACTTCGAACTGGCGTTCGGCGGAATCCGCTCAGCTTTACTTGAATCGCCACAAGATTCCCGTGATCTGGGACGTGGACACGCGCGCGCTGGTGCGGCATATCCGGAAGATGGGTGCGCTGCGCGGTGTTGTGGCCACCGATGGCACTCCGGCGGATCAGCTCGTGTTTGAAGCGAAGCAGTTGCCGGTGATGGCCGGGCAGGAGCTGGCTGGTCGCGTTAGCTGCAAGAAGCCATATGACTGGCAGAAGGGCTCGATCGATCTCGCGACTTCACCGTGGGCCGAGCAAATGGGTGAATCCGGGGCCAGCCCGGACACCAAGAAATTCAAAGTGGTCGCGTACGACTATGGCATCAAGCTGAATATTCTGCGCCTGCTGGTGGACCACCATTGCGACGTCACCGT
>DASSGJ010000280.1:0-9854 GCA_035693545.1 Candidatus Acidiferrum sp. | reverse complement strand
TGCAAGAGCCCGGCCTCCCGCCCGATATGGGTCCAGGGGGAGCGGGGTCATGGAATTCCACGATAAGGTCCTGAAGTGTTCGGAGTGCGGCGCTGAGTTTGTTTTTACCTCCGGCGAACAGATGTTTTTCGCCGACAAGGGATTCAAGAACGAACCGAAGCGCTGCAAAGGTTGCAAAGCGAAGCGGGCGGAAGGCGGTGGCGGCGGAGGTCCCGCTCCACGCGCCGAAACAAAAACCACCTGTTCACAATGCGGGAAGGAAACCACGGTTCCCTTCCGGCCAACACAAGGCCGCCCGGTATTTTGCCGCGAATGCTTCCAGGCCAGGCGCTCGATGGGAGCGGCCTAAGAAGCAGGTCGAGCGGGAATCATAGATGGTTGAAAAGGGCACCCGGGATCCCAGGGTGCCCTTTTCTCATTTTCAAAGTGTTCGACTGTTGAATTTTTCATCTCACGCGGAACGCGCAAACGAACCCGACTTCAGGTGCGCCTCAAACTGCGCCAGCGCCTCCGGCATGTTTTTTCTTCCGTATCCAAATCGAATGTGCCGAGGCTCGTCGTAAACCGTGCCGGGCAGCAGGAGCACGCTGGCGTCGCGCACCAGATTTTCGCACCATTCCTGAACATCCTGCTGCGGCTTAAATTGCGCAAACCCGATCGTGGCGCCATTTGGCGGAGTCCACTCGAAGAGATTGCGGTGGCGGGCGAAGAATTCCGTGAGCAGCGGAAGATTGTGCTGAACAATCTTCAGGTTGCGCTCGATGAATTTCTCGCGGTGCCGAAACGCGAGCGCGGTGAGGAATTCACTCGGGGCGCTGGCGCATATGGTGGTGTAGTGCTTCAGAGAAATTAGTTTCTGCAGGAATTCCTGGTCGTGCGAGGCTAGCCAGGCCAGACGAAGCCCCGGCAACCCGTAGGTTTTGCTGACCGAGCCAAGGCTGATGGCACGATCGTAAAGATCGCAAGCCGCAGGCAGGCGCGTTGCAGGGTCGTGCTCCAGTTCGCGGTAAACCTCGTCCGAGAAGACATAGATGTTGTGCTTCGCCGCCAATTCCAGTGTGCGGCGGAAGATTTCTGGAGACATCAGCAATCCCGTCGGATTATGAGGGGTATTGATATAGAGCGCCCGGGTGCTCGGGCGAATGAGGGCTTCCAGCGCCGCGAGGTCGTGTGCCCAGCCGTTTTCCGCCGAGCGCTTCCACTCGCTGACGGCGGCGCCGGTGCTCTTGGGCAATGTCAGAGCGCTCTCGTAGCAAGGCGTTTCGACGATGGCGTGATCCTGCGGCGTCAGCAGAACGTGGTAGAAGAGGAAGATCGCCTCCTCAGCGGCGGAAACAACCACAAGTTGATCGGCATGAATCGTTTTGTAGATTGCCGCGAGGACTTCGCGCAGCCACGGCGCACCTGGCGATTCCGTGTAGCCGCACCAGTGCTTCAGGAAAGCGTCGTGCGCACCGAGCTCAAGCGACAGAATTTCCTCGATCGTGACGGACTCGGCATCGGAGGAGGAGAGCAGGTATCGGGCGGAGAATTCGTGCTTGCCCATGTACTCTTCAATGCGAAAGGGCGTGATTTGCATAATGGAGAAAGTGTCTCAATAAGGGAGCATTTGCGTCGAGAGCCAAATTGACGGAGTAAGTGCGATAGAATGCGCGTGAATCACCGGAGAGCCTCATGAAATGCCTGCATCGATTTGCCTGGAGACCCATCCTCTTGTGCGCAATGTTGGGCTTCGCCCTGAGCGCGCGATGCGGTGAACCGCCAATGAAAAACTATTGGGTGAAGCTGGTCTGTGAGTCGGCCGACCGCATCGCCACGGTACGGTTAGGGCCTGGAGGAGCGGTTGTCGAAAAAACGACGGAAACCCGCATCCTGCAAAGCGATATCAGCGGCCCGCACGGAATCGCGTTTTCACCAGACAAAAAGAATTTCTACGTGACCATCGGCCACGGCCGGCCCTACGGCACCGCCCTGAAATATGACACCCAGACGGAACGCGTTGTAAAGCAAGTGACGCTGGGACTCTTTCCGGCGACCGCGGACGTGACTCCCGACGGCAATTTTCTCTTCGCGGTAAATTTCAACCTGCACGGCGACCCGGTGCCGAGCAGTGTTTCCGTGGTGGATACCAACGAAATGGTGGAGGTCTCGCGCATTCCGACCTGTATCATGCCGCACGGCTCGCGGATTTCCCGCGACGGCCTGCATCAATACTCCGCATGCATGATGAACGATCTGCTGGTGGAGATTGACACCGACAAAATGAAGGTGTCCCGCAGTTTTCGCGTGAGCGCCGGCAAAGAACAAGGGTTCACCGGTTTACCGCAGGAAAAGATGGAGCATCACGAAGGCATGACCATGCCCATGAACATGGCGGCGATTACGTGCAGCCCGACATGGGCGCAGCCATCGAGCGATGGCAGCCGGGTTTACGTAGCCTGTAACAAATCGAACGAAATCGTGGAAGTGGACACCAAGGAATGGAAGCTCGTTCGCCGGATTCCCGCGGGGAATGGGGTCTACAATCTCGGCGTCACGTCGGACGGCAAGCTTCTGCTGGCCACGAACAAGCGCGACGGCTCCGTTTCCATTTTTGATGCAGCCAGCGCGAAGGAACTTGCCCGCTTGCCGACCAAACGGAAAGTGGTGCATGGCGTGGTTGTTTCGCCGGACAATCTTTACGCTTTTTTCACCGTGGAGGGCGTCGGTGAACAGCCTGGCACGGTCGAGATAGTTGATTTAGTGGCAATGAAAGTGGTGGCGGAAGTGGACACGCCGCCACAAGCTGCGGGGATTGATTTTTGGAAGATGGAGTAGCCAAACATTGCTCTTCGAACGTGGTGAGTGTGGTTTGTCAGTTGAGATTGTTCGGGCATCCTCGTCGGATGCCCTCAGAATGACAATCGGGGCTACGCGCTAAATTATTGGAGCGGGGGATCGGTGGTCATTGAGTAGGGTTTGGGTTTGCCGAGCTTGATGATCCACATGCCGGCGTGAACGTCGTTCACGTAGATCAAACCCTTATACGGAAACGCGCCCCAGGCGAAGGGGAGATTCGGCCGGTATCCCTGGGGATCGGCGCTCCAGAAATGCGCGATTTCCCGGCCCTGGTTGTATAGCTCGCCGCGCAGTTCCCCGGAAACATCCAGCACCCGTGCGCCGCCGCTGTAGTACCCCATATAGAGCACGTCGTCCAAGACCCAGATGTTGTGTGAGCCGCCTTCGGGCACACTGTATGTCGCCACTTCGCGCGGATGCGCGAGGTCGCTGACATCGAGGACGTGCGCAATTCCACGGACCGGAATCCGCGCCCGCGACGCCAGATCAAAACTCCCCGGAAACACTTCGTCGCCGACGAACAAATAGTTCTTGTAGCGGAAAATGGCATGCGCTCCCGCAAGCCAGCCGGAGCCGTACAATTCGTCGTAGTTGAAACGATAGGTGGAGACGAATTGCGGATGCTCCGGACTGCCGCCCTTGATGCCGTTGCCTACGTCCAGAATGATCGCGCCATCGCGCCAGTAGGCCAGATACGCCAGCCCGTCAATCACCTGTAGGTCGTGAAGATAACGGCCGGCCATGGTGCACCCACCGCCTTCTTCCGCGGGAAGCGGAATCCGCATCTGCCCGGAACTCTCCACCTGCCAGCGCCCCACTTCCTTGGGATTTTTTGCGTCGGCGAAATCGATCACGCGCATGGAGCCGGTGGCATCGTCAGTGAGATAGACGTAATGCGTGTTGATGTAAGCGCTGTGGACGCCTCCGGTCACCGTGGCTGTGTATTCGGAAAGAACTTTGGGATGCATCGGGTCGGAGGTGTCCAGAAACACGATGCCGTTCTTGCGGCTGGAGGAGCCTTCGCGTGTTATCACTCCAATCTTACCGTCCTGCGTAACGCTGACATCGTTGACGATCCGCGCGTCGACTTTAAGAGGGTCGGCGGTCTGCGGATGCGCGGGATCTGTGATGTCGTAGACGTAAACTTTGTCGCTGATGCCCGAGAGATACGCGTAGTGGTCCCAGATCCATTCTTCGGCGAACTGCTCGTCTTTCGGCATCACGTGGCCGACCACTTCGGTTTCGCGCGCGATGTTTCGCGGAGCAACCACAACGCTGGCGAAGGCCGCACGGTCACCGGCAGCCGCCTGAATCGTGTAGGTGCCCGGGCGCTCGGCGACGAACGAGCCGTCCGGCAAAATCTCCGCGCCGGGATTTTGTACCGACCACGAGACTTCCGTTGAGACGGCTCCGCCCTTCTTGTCCTTTGCAGCAAAGTGCAGCACGTCGCCGGTTTTCGCATTTGCCGTTGCCGGAGCGATTTCGAGGCTTAGGACGGAATTCTTCACGACGTGCACGGTGGTTTCACCGGTGACTCCGTCACCTGCAGCGCGAATCTTGGCGTCACCCGGTTTCAGTGCGTGCACCAGGCCCGCCGCATCCACGCCGGCGACCGAGGGAGTTTCCGAAGTCCAGGTGAGTGCAATGTCGGTTCGAGGGTTGCCGTCGGCGTTTCTCGCCGTTGCCACCAGGCGATGGGTCGCTCCCGCGGCAAGCGGCGCGGACGGTCCGGAGACTTCTATTCGCGCGATATGCGGCCTGCCAACAGAGATGTGCGCATAACCCGTCTTCTTGCCAATGACGGCTACGACCGTGATTTCACCCGGTTGCACAAAGGACACCTCGCCGGTGTCCTCCGCGACCGCGGAGTCAAATGGGGCCGCGAACCAGTTCTTGACTGAATCGGGCAACGCTTGCCCGTTGGCGTCTTTCGCGACAGCCTTGAACTGCAGCTTGGTGCCAACCGCAGCCGTGGACTTCAGGGGCGTGACCTCGATACTCGCCACCTTAGACTCGGCTTCCGCTTTTTTCTCGGGTTCCTGCGGTGCTCGGGCAGTAGCCAAACTGGTGAGCAGCAAATACCCCGGTACGAGCCAAGCGAGCGAAATAAGCTTCAGCGACAGCAAAGAGCGATTGCTCATCGGCACCCTCACTTCCGTATTAGCAATGATTGCATCCGGCAATAGGTCCAGCAGCGCGCGAGTCTAAGGCACGCTCCATGCCGTGTCAATGGACCAGCGCCGAAACCCAGCGAGTACGATGTGATTTTGAGAAAGGTAGGAGTATGATATGGCTCCGAAGTCCCCACAATTGAACCAGCAGCCGGGAGGGCCACAATGGCTCACCGCTTCACCATCGGTGTCGAAGAGGAATTCCAAATCATTGATCCGGAAAGCTTGGAACTGCGCTCGCACGTAGTCCAGCTGATCTCTTCCGCGGCTGCGCGCGGCGTCGGCGACCTGGTAAAGCAGGAGATGCACCAGTCCATCGTGGAAACGGGGACAAAGATTTGCGAGAACGTGAGCGAACTGCGCCTGGAAATGCACCGCACGCGCAGCGAACTGGTGCTGGCCGCCGAAAGCACCGGCCTGCGCGTGGCCGCCGCCGGAACGCACCCTTTTTCCAGCTGGATCGACCAGGTGATTTCCCCCGGCGAGCGGTACCAACACATCGTGGAAGAAATGGGCCAACTGGCCAGATCGCTGCTGATTTTCGGCATGCACATTCATGTGGCCATGCCGGACAAGCAGACCACCATTGACATGATGAACATGGTGCGCTACTTCCTGCCGCATCTGCTGGCGCTTTCGACGAGTTCGCCTTTCTGGATGGGGCGGAACACCGGGCTGAAATCCTTCCGCACCACGGTTTTCCGGCGCTTTCCCCGCACCGGGATCCCGGAAGTCTTCGAGTCGTGGAGCGAGTACGAGAATTTCATCAACCTGCTGGTCAAGCTGAACTGCATCGACACAGGCAAGAAAATCTGGTGGGATGTGCGGCCTCATCCGACCTACGGCACATTGGAATTCCGCATGTTCGACACGGCCACGCGGGTGGAAGAAGCTGTGGCCATCGCGGCGCTGACCCAGGCCATCGTCGTGAAGCTGCACCGCCTGTACACGCACAACCAGAGCTGGCGCATTTACCGGCGCGCCCTGATCGAGGAAAACAAATGGCGGGCGGCGCGCTACGGCATTGAAGGAAAGCTGATCGACTTCGGGCGGGAAGCCGAAGTGCCGATGCGCGAACTGATGCTGGAGCTGATGGAATTGATTGATGACGTTGTGGATGAACTCGGCAGCCGCAGCGCCGTCGAGTATATCCACACGATTCTGAACGAGGGAACCAGCGCGGAGCGCCAGCTGCGCGTCTATCAGCAGACCGGCGACCTGAAAGACGTGGTGCGCCACCTGGTGATGGAAACCCGCGCGAGCGTCCAGGATGCGAAATCGAATTCAGCGGCCGCGATTAACTGAGCCGGGCGAGCAAAGGTTGCGGATGAACGAGGCAAGAGGAGGATCCCATGGCTAAAGTCGGATTGATGTGCGGGCGCGAGTTCAGTTTTCCTCCGGCGTTTATCGCGAGGGTGAACGAACTGGGCAAGAAGGATGGCGTGACGGCTGAGTTCGTAAAGCTCGGGGGCACAAAAATGGGCGAGCCGGCCGAGTATCGCGTGATTGTGGACCGCATCTCGCACGAAGTGGAGTATTACCGCGGTTATCTGAAGCACGCCGTGCTGCAAGGCACCTACGTAATCAACAACCCGTTCTGGTGGACCGCCGACGACAAATATTTCAACTATTCGGTGATGGCGAAACTGGGTATCGCGATCCCGAAAACGGTCCTGTTGCCACAGAAAGGTTATCCCGCCGATGTGGACATTAACTCGGAGTCGCTGAGGAACCTGACCTACCCGATCGATTGGGATGGGTTGCTGGATTATGTCGGCCGTCCCGCGATTCTGAAGCCGTTTTCCGGCGGGGGCTGGAAGCACGTCTACAAAGTGAATAACAAGGAAGAACTGTGGGAGGCCTACGACAAAACCTCGCCCTATTGCATGACACTGCAGGAGTTCATTGATTTCACGCAGTACGTGCGGTGCTTCACCTTTGGGAAAACGGACATTCTTCCCGTGGCTTACGACCCGAAAGAACGCAAATACCTGGTGGAACACAGCTACCTGTCGAAGGAACTGGGCGCGCGGGTGGTGAAAGACGCGCAGACGATTAATCTGGCGCTGGGCTATGAGATGAACACGATCGAGTTCGCCATCAAGGATGGCGTGCCCTACGCGATTGATTTCCTCAATCCGGCGCCGGATTTCGAGCGCGACCGCATCACCGAGTTTTATTTCGAACATGTGGTCGAGAAAATGTCCCGCCTGGTGATTGACCGCGCGCTGCACGGAAATATCGCCAACAGCTGGCCGCGTTGGGAAGAGATGCTGGGCATCGGCGCCGCCGCTGGCTTCACGGCAGCGCCGCGTGCGGCACAAGCTGCGCAATCTGCGCCATCGGGAACCGCAAAACGATGATGGCAAGCTCCACATCCGCTCCCGGCCAGGATCCGGTCGAGTTCTGGAACGCCCTCCTGCGGCCGCTACTTGCGGAGTCGCATGATTTCCCGAAGAACTTTCTTCAGGAATTACAGGACGCCAAGCTGACCTTCGGTAATCGTGTCCATTGTCCGTTTCTCCGGCCATTTTTTCTTTCCCCGCAAGACGAAGCGAGAGTGCGCCACGCCACGGAGACCCTTGCACGGCTCGCGGAACGCCTGGCAGCCGCGGCGCTGGAGGACCAATCTCTTTTTGCGCAATTTCATTTGCGGCCGGAGGAAGAGCGCCTGGTGCGATTGCCGGCGGGGAAAGGACCCGCAAGCACGGCCTCTCGCGTGGATGCCTTCCTGCTGCCTGATTCCCTGAAATTCACCGAATACAATGGTGAATCGCCTGCCGGTTCCGGCTACACGGAAACACTTTCGGGAATCTTCCGCGGGTTGCCAGTGATGAAGGAGTTCGCGGAGCAATTCGAAATTCACAGCTACCCGCTGAGCGCACGACTCCTGGACGCGCTGATTGGGACGTATTACGACTGGGGTGGAACGTCGAAGCAACCGCAAATGCTGATCGTGGACTGGAAAGAAGTCCCCACCTGGAGCGAATT
Organism: Candidatus Acidiferrum sp.; assembly: GCA_035693545.1. GTDB lineage: Bacteria > Acidobacteriota > Terriglobia > Acidiferrales > UBA7541 > Acidiferrum. The sequence continues at coordinate 1,854 of DASSGJ010000280.1, read as the reverse complement.
CGAAATATTGAAAGAACGCTTCGAAGGCATGCGCGTGCCTGTGGTGCTCGCCGACCCGCGGGAACTGGAATGGGACGGCAAGAGCCTGTCCGCAAAAGGAAAAAAGATTGATCTCGTCTATCGCCGCGTGTTGATTAACGACATTGTGGCCCGGCCAAGCGAGTGCGCGGCGCTTGTGAAAGCGTACGAGGCGCAGGCGGTCTGTGTAGCGAATAACTTCCGCTGCAAGATTCCGCACGTGAAGGCGTTTTTCGCCGTTTTGACGGAACAGAAAAACGCAAAGCTGTTCTCAGGCGAAGAATTGGATGTGATCCGGCAACACGTTCCGTGGACGCGCGTGGTTGAAGATGTGAAAACGGACTATCATGGGCAGCCGATCAGTCTGCTCGACTACATCCGGAAGAATCAGAACAATCTGGTACTGAAACCGAGCGACGAATATGGCGGCACAGGGGTGACGCTCGGCTGGGAAATAAATTCGAGCCAGTGGGAAAGCTCCATCCAGCAAGCTCTTCCCGGCGGGACATCGGCGAAGGAGCACGGCTGCTGGATTGTGCAGGAAAAGATTGCGATGCGGCGCGGCGAGTTCCCCTACATTAACGCGGACGGAAAAGTGGAGTTCCGCGACATGCTGGTGGACCTTGCGCCCTACATGTTCCGCGGGAAACTTTCGGGATTTTTGACCCGGCTGAGCGCCAGCAGCCTGGCCAACGTCACCAGCGGCGGGGGGCAGATCCCCGCTTTCCGCGTCGAGCCCAAGGGCGCGGAAAAGGTGGCCGGGCAAGGAAATTCGTAGTTCCGCGTTTTTGGCGCAGCGCGGGAATCAGGTAAAATAATGAAGATGTCCTTTGGAAACGCCCCAATCGAGCTGATGGCCGGCGCCGAGAACGCCATTGACGTGTGCCTGGATGTGCAGCCCGGCGAGCACGTCGCGCTGATCGCCGATGAAGTAAGCCGAAGCGTTGCGGCAAGCCTGGAAAAAGCCCTGAGGGAGCGCGGCGCCGAATTCACCGGCCTGCTGTTGGAGGATCTCGGCCCCCGTCCGATGAATGGGGCGCCGGAACCGGTGCTGCAAGCCCTGGAAACGGCGGACGTGGGAGTGCTTTGCATGACGCCGCAGCCGGGCGAGCTGAGCGCGCGGATGTCCATCGTGAAGGTGGTGGAGCGCCGGCAGATTCGCTACGCGCACATGGTCGGCGTCACGCCCGAAATCATGCAGGAAGGCATGCGGGCGGATTACCGCATGGTGGACCGCCTGAGCGACAAGCTGCGCGAACGCATGCTTCGCGCGGAAACTCTTACCGTGAAGACCGAAGCCGGCACATCGTTTTCCGCTCATTTCGACCGCCACCTCGATTGGGTGAAGACCAGCGGGCTCATCAGCCGCCGCTACTGGTCGAATTTGCCCGCGGGCGAAGTTTTTACCACGCCCGGCACCGTCGACGGCACATTCGTTTGTGATGCAACCGCCGGCGATTACTTCAACGGGAAGTACGGCGACCTGCAGGAGACGCCGCTGGTGCTCGAAATCATTGGCGGGCGTTTGGTCCACGCGGAGTGCAAACGCAAGGATCTCGAAGAAGAGTTCTGGCGCTATTGTCACACCGACGAAAACAGCGACCGCGTCGGCGAACTCGCTTTTGGCACCAATCTCGGCCTGACGCGCATGATCGGCATCCTGCTGCAGGACGAAAAATTCCCCGGCGTTCACATCGCCTTCGGCGATCCCTACGGCAGCCAGACGCACGCCAACTGGAAATCACGCACGCACGTCGACGTGCTCACCCGCAACTGCGACGTCTGGATCGATCAGGACCAGGTGATCGAAAAAGGCCGCTACCAGATGGACCATCT
>DASSGJ010000279.1:0-18085 GCA_035693545.1 Candidatus Acidiferrum sp. | reverse complement strand
AATTCCCCTGGAATGAAGAATAAAACCAAAAGCGACCAGCGTGGCACGACAGAATATCACGCCATGATGACTTTGTTCTGGAAGCGGCGGGCGGCGATGACCAGCAACATGGTGCCGAAAAGGAAGAGTGCTACCGCGTCGATCCAGAGATGCACCCAGCCCGCGCCGCGGAGAATGATGCCGCGGGTAATGTCAATGAAATAAGTGGCGGGGACGAAGTAGCTGAGGACGTAAAAGAATTTGGGCATGGTTTCGCGCGGGAAAATGTAACCGGAGAAGAAGATGCTGGGGAGAATCGTGAGAAAGGCGAGTTGCATGGCTTCGGCCTGGGAATTGGCTTTGCTGGAAATCAGGATGCCGAGCGAGAGCGACACGAAGATATACGGCAGGGAAAGCAGCGCGAGAAGAATAACGCTGCCGTGAATGGGCACACTGAAGATAAAACGCATGAAGGTGAGAATCATGCAAAGCTCGAAGAAACCGATCATCAGGTAGGGGAGCAATTTGCCGAGAAGCAGGCCCATTGGGCGCACCGGGGTGACGAAGAGCTGCTCGAGCGTGCCGCGCTCTTTTTCGCGGACAATGGAAAATGCCGTTAGAAATGTGGTGACGTTGAGCAAAAGAATCGCCGTGAGTCCCGGAAGGAAGAAATTGGGCGAGCGGGAATCGGGATTAAATAAGATTTTGGGCCGCATGTCCACTGCAAACGGGGCGTCGCTGTTCGCGAGGACGCGGCGGAGCGATTCGTCGAGGCCGATGGCGGTGGTGACGTTGATGGCCTGGCCTGCGACGGAGGAATCGGAGCCGTCGATCAGGACGAGCACCTGAGCGCTCATCTGATGCAGCAGCTTGTCTGAATAATCCACGGGGATTTTGATGCCGACGCGGCATTTGCCGGAAACGATAGCGTCGGTGAGGTCGTGATCGGTTTCCACGAAGCGGACCAGGCGAAAGGTGTCTGAATTGCGCAAGCGGTCGAGCAGTTCGCGGCTCTCCCGGCGGCCGTCAGCGTTGTAAACTACGGTGTTAATCTGCCGGATGTTGGTGTCAATTCCGAAGCCCAGCAAGAACATCTGGAGCAAAGGAATAATCAGGGAGAAAAAAAGCGTACCGAAGTCGCGGCGGACGTGCAGCGCTTCCTTGTAAAAAACCGCGCTGAATCCACGGAACGGGTTAAGCACGGGTGGCCTCGGTTTCAGACTGATGTTTGTAGGTCAGTTCGACGAAAACGTCTTCCAGAGAAGGGGCGAGCGGGCGGATTTCCGCGACGACGATGCCTTGCTTCAATAGCTGCTCGCGCAGGTGATCGAGGTCGAGATCGTCGTTGATGAGCGCATGCACGGATTGGCCGAAGATGGTGGCACTGCGGATACCGGGAATCGTGCGTGCGATGCGCAGGGCGCGGGTTACCTCCGGCGTGGTGATTTCCACGCGATAGGTGCCGGGGGGCTGGACGTCGGGCAGTTCGCGCAGGGAATCGGGCGTGCCATCGGCGATGAGCTTGCCGTAATAAATGTAAGCGACATGACTGCAGCGCTCGGCTTCGTCCATGTAATGGGTGGTGACGAAGAAGGTGATGCCGTGTGCGGAAAGTTCGAAGAGCAGATCCCACAACTGGCGACGCGCCACGGGATCGATGCCTGCGGTCGGCTCATCAAGGAAAATTAATTTTGGTTCGTGCAGCATGGCGCAGCCAAGCGCCAGGCGCTGCTTCCAGCCGCCGGAAAGCTGCGCGGAGAGGCGATTCAGGTACGGGCCGAGGCCATTGAGCTGGACGATGTCGTCCATGCGCTTGCGCAGGCGATCATTGGAGAGGCCATAGATGCGGCCGTAGAAGGTGAGATTCTCGGTGACGGTAAGGTCGGAATACAGGCTGAAATTCTGCGACATGTAGCCGATGTTTTCGCGCACGGTTTCCGGGTCTTTTCGTACGTCAATGCCCAGGACCGATGCGTCGCCACCGGAGAGCGGCAGCAACCCAGTGAGCATTTTGATGACGGTGGTTTTTCCGCTGCCATTCGGCCCCAGAAAACCGAAGATCTCGCCTTTTTCGACACGGAAGCTGACGTCATTCACCGCGGTGAAACTGCCGAAGCGGCGAACAAGACTTTGCGCGGAAATGGCGGGTTGTTCGAGATCGGCCACGGCTCAGCTCCCCGGCGCCAGCGTCACGTCGGCGGCCATGCCTGCGCGCACACGATGTGACGTATCGTCGATGCGCACCTTCACGCCAAAAACCTGGTGGACGCGCTCTTCGACGGTCTGGACATTGCGCGGCAGGAATTCCGCCTGCTGGTTGATCTGCTCGACGGCGCCGTCGAACAGTTGATTGGGAAACGAGTCCACGCGAATCTGGGCTTTTTGGCCAAGGTGGATATGGCCGATTTGCGTTTCGGGAATATAGATACGAACGTAAATCTGGTCGCGCTCGAGAAGCGTGGCAATGGGCGTGTTCGGCGCGATCAGGTCGCCGGGGCGAACGTCGAGCACTTCGATGGAGGCGGCGGCGGGCGCGACAACTTGGCGTTCGCGGAAGCGGGCTTCGTCGTAGGCAAGGGCAGCTTTCGCGGTCATGACGTCCTCGACGCGATTGCCATGCTCCAGTTTTTCGAGGGTCGCCTGGGTCTGCCGATAATGAGCTTCAGCGGCGGCAATTTCTTCAGGGCGATAGCCGCGTTTTAACTCGTCGAGCTTGTGCTGAAAGTTTTCCTGTTGAGCCAGAGCCATCTTCCAGTTGGCGTCCGCGGTGTCGCGTTGCTGTTTGGAAACAAGATCCTTTGCAGCCAGCGCGTCGTAGCGCTCAGAGTCGAGCCTCGCGCGAACTTCGTCGGCCTTGGCGCGGTCCAGGTCCGCTTGCGCCGCGGCAACATCTTCCTTGCGGTAGCCGTTCACTCGCTGTTCGTACTCCGCCTTGGCCTGCGCGGCAGCCGCGCGGGCTTCCGCAATTTCTTCGGGACGATAGCCGCGTTGCGCTTTTTCGGCCGCTGCGCGGGATTGCCCCAGCGAAGCGGCAAGTTCCTTCTCGTCAAAAGTTATCAAGACCTGCCCGGCTTCGACCGGGTCGCCTTCGCGCACGAGAACCTTATCAATGCGCCCGCCGATTTTGGAGCCAACACGAATGTTGCGAGCTTCGACGGTGCCGGAACCACGGAGGGAAGCGTCGCGATGCAGCATCCCGGAGGAGTACACCGCCAGCCCAATGAGGGCGGCGACGATGAGAACAGGAATGAGGATTTTGCGATTCATAGTTTTGAGTCCGAAGAAGGAAATTCGCGCGGCGCGAGTCCCGACCACAGCACTGTGAACGCATCTTCAATTCGCGTGAGCAGGGTGCTGTCGGCATGCAGAGTCCAGATGAGCAGGGTCCCGAAAATGGTTTGCCGAAAAACGTGGGCGATCACATCCGGCGGCAGATCGGTGCGGATTTCTCCACGGCCCTGGCCGATGCGGATCATTTCGGTGTGGATGGCGAGGACGCGGGTCTGCAGATCCAGCATGGGTTCGCGAACCGGCGAGTCTGTGAGAAAGGACTGCAAAAGAATCCGAATGATCCCCGGATTGCGAATGGGCTCCTGGGTCATGCGCGCGCCCAGGGAGCGCATGAAGACGGGAACGGGCACGTTTGCCGAGCGCATCTCTTCGAAGGCAGTTTTCAGCTTCGCAAGCTGCATTTCACCGAAGGCCAGAAGGATGTGCTCCTTGCTGGGGAAGTAGTTAAAGAAAGTGCCTTTGCCGAGGTCGGCGGCGTTGGTGATGTCCTCGACCGTAGTTTCGGCGAAGCCCTTGCGCGCGAAGAGATCGAGGGCGGCCCGGAACAGGCGCTCGCGGCGCTCGAGCGAATGACGTTCGCGACGGTTGAGCGGGGAAGTTGGGGAGAGAAGCGCCATAAAATGACCTCCAACCATAAATGACTATAGGTCATATTGGTGAAAAACGCAAGAAAAAAGGATTCGCAAGTCTCGCTCGCGAAGCCTTGAACTAAAACCCTACATTTGTTCGTGTTAGGAGGGTTAAATCTCCTTGCCCGAGGCCAGGTTCTTGGGCGATTTCTTGTTGAGGTAGGAGATGAACTTCTGTGAAGAAGCTGGGACAGGCACTACCCCCTTGAAGACGATGTCCTGCGGGGCGATTTTCTTCTTGTAAAGGTTTTCGTTAGCGCTGCCGTCGGGTCGAACCGTGGAGCCGGCCAGGGAGATTCCCGCAAACAGGCCGCGGGCGCGCGAGTAAGAGAGGATTTCCGCGCGCAGGGTCACGTCGGTGGAAGCTTCCGCGTTGCGGCCTTTGGGTCCGGCCGCGGCGGACGCGTCGGCGCCGAGTTTCACCTTGGAGCTGAGAACGGAGTTCGCGCCGCGGCCGTTCATAATGAGCAGAACGAAGTCGGTGGCCTGACCGCCAATCTGCAGGCCGAAGCTTCCGCCTTCAAGAGCCATCATGGTGGGGGCGCTCCAGGGGCCGTTGAAGTGCTCGCCGCTGCGGCAAGTCATGGCGCCGCGGCCGTAGCTGGCGCCGAACACAAAGGCTGCCTTGACCACGGAGGGATAGACGATGATGCAGAAGGATTTGTCGATCAAGTCCTGCGGAATGTCGTCCGGGATATCCATAATTTCCTGAATCACCACGCCGCAATTCTCCAGGCGGTCTCTCTCTTTGTGGTCATCGGCAATCATGGGCGGGCAAAGAAACGAGGCTGCCAGCAAAAACGGAACAATCTTTTTCATTCGAATCCACCTTTTCAAAATGCTGATTCTAATCAGCGATTGAGTCCCAAATGATAGAACCATGCGGGCATCTGAAGTTGCGGGGCGTGGCTGGATTTGGCGATGCGCCCTGCTCTTGCTCCTCGCGACGCCGCGGGAGGAAGCGCCCACTGACTTTCGACTATACTTTCAGTCCATGGGAATTGCCAATAGCCGAATTGCGCGAAATGTTTCGCGGAGAAGGATGCGATGGGCATTTTGTGCGCTCAGTGTGCTGTGCGTGCCGCAATTTGCGGCGACGCAGGAGAAGGGGGCCCAGCAAAAAATTGACGCCGCTACGGCGCGATTCGCCGGGAGGGTGGACAGTTTGCTGGGCTTGAGCCCCGTGGACAAAGGGGAGTGGGGGCTGATGGTCGTGGATGCAGAGAGCGGCGCGACGCTCTATGAGAAGAACGCGAACGATTATTTTTTGCCGGCATCCAACATGAAGCTGCTGACGACGGCGTTGGCGCTGGACGCGCTGGGGCCGGAGTACAGGTTCCGCACAACGATAGAGACGAATGGCACGCTGTCGCGGTACGGAAAGCTATCCGGAGATTTGATCCTGGTGGGACGCGGCGACCCCAATCTTTCAAACCGCAAGTTTCCGTTCGAGACCAAGGAAGAATTTGACGGGCCGCCGGAGAAGGCGCTGACGGAACTTGCGGATGCGGTCGCTGCCCGGGGCGTGAAAAAGATTTCCGGAGACGTGGTCGGCGACGACAGCTATTTTCCGCGCGAGCGCTATCCGGACGGCTGGGAAATCGACGACATGGTCTGGGAGTACGGCGCCGCCATTTCCGCGATCGTGGTGCATGACAATACCGTTACGCTGACTCTGACGCCGGGTTCGAAGCCGGGCGCCCCGGCAACGGCGGTGGTCGAGCCGGCGACACGGGAATTTGTTGTGAAGAACGAAGTGACCACAATTGGTGCGAAAGAAAAGCCGGATTTGCGGCTGACGCGGGAGCCGGGCGGGGACACGGTGGTTGTGACCGGAGTGATGCCGGCGGGCGGCGCTCCGAGAAGGCTGGTGCTGGCCATTCAAGAGCCGGCGTTGCACGCGGCGAATCTGCTGGCGCAATTGCTGAAGGACCGGGGAATAAAAATCGGCGGGAAGGTGCGCGCCGTGCACGAACCGGATCCGCGCGAAGCAACGAGGACGGTGATGGCCGAGCATCTTTCGGTTCCGTTGAAGGATTCGGTGAAGCTGGTGAACAAAATCAGCCAGAACCTGCACACGGAAGTGCTGCTGCGAACAGCGGCAAGGCAGCAGGGACGCTGGGCGACGCCGGAGGATCTACAGAAATTTCCAGAGGTGTTTTACACCAAGGCGGGAATCCCGGAAGGCGATGTGGTCCAGACCGATGGGTCGGGATTGTCGCGGCACGACCTGGTGACACCGCGGGCGTTCGTGGCGCTGCTGGAGTACGCGCAGAAACAGGCGTGGTTTCCGGCGTTTCTGGCGTCGCTGCCGGTAGCGGGCGCGGACGGCACGTTGAACGAGCGGATGAAGGATCCGCCGCTGGCGGGAAAGATTCATGCGAAGACCGGTTCGGTGACGCATGTCCGGGCGCTTTCCGGATATGCGGAGACACCCGGCGGACGGAAACTGATTTTTTCGTTCCTGAGCAACAATCAGGGCGCCAGAAATCATGAGGTACATACGGCAATTGATGGAGTGTGTCTGGCGATGGTCGAAGAATTTGATGAGAAGAAAGAAGAAACGAAACCGGAAACAATGAAGGAATGAAGTAAAGAAAATACGGAGAGGATGAAGCGCACGATGCGTGCGGAGAAAATTGTCACGGTGTTCGGAAGTTCGCGGCCGAAGGCGGGCGACGCGGAATATGAGGAGGCGCGCGAGCTTGGGAAATTGCTGGCGGGGCAGGGATTTGCGGTGTGCAGCGGGGGATTTGGCGGCGTGATGGAAGCGGTGTCGCGCGGCGCGAAAGAGGCCGGCGGCAAGACTTACGGCGTGACCGCGGAATTCTTCAAGCGCAAGGCGAATGCCTGGGTGGACGCGGAAGTGCGGATGGAAACCTGGGACGCGCGGCTTTTTGAACTGATCCGGCTGGCGGACGGATTCGCCGTTTGCAAAGGCGGAACGGGAACTCTGGTGGAACTTGCGGTGGTGTGGGAGATGCTGAACAAATCGGTGATCGCGGGGAAGCCGATCGCGGTGGTGGGCGATTTCTGGCAGCCCATATTGGATCGTGTGCGCGAGGTGGAGCAGGGACCGCGGCCATCGACGGAAGACCGCGTGTGGGGCGAAGCGAATGGGAACCTGATTTACAGCGCGTCAAATGCGAAAGAAGCCGCGCAATATTTAGCGGACAGGCTGGGGAATTAAGAACGGATTTAACACAGAGGTCACAGAGAGAAGAACGCAGAGGACACAGAGAAGGATGTCGCGATCGGCGCAAGATGTTCTGGAGTTCGACAAGCTGCGGGAGTTGCTGCGGCTGCGAACGACGTGCGCGCCCGGGCGACGCGTGATTGATGCGCTGGAAGTGAACACGAACCGCACGGTGTTGGACCGCGCGTTTGCACTGATTCGCGAGGCTCGGGAATGGCTGCGGCTTGGGCGTGAGTTGGGATTCGGGGCGCTGGCGGATCCGGAAACCTGGATGGCGCGGTTGGAAGCGCCGGGCACGGTGCTGGAGCCGGCGGAATTTCTGGACGCGGGATCGCTGCTGGAGACTTCCGGCTGGTTGAAGCAGCAGTTCCGGGAAGACGTGGATAAGTTCCCGCTGCTGGCCGCGCGGTGCGCTTCATTGGGCGATTTCCGGGATTTGCAGGCGCCGATCCGGCGGTGCGTTTTGCCGAACGGAGAGATTAGCGATGACGCGTCGAGCGCGCTGCGGCGAATTCGCGCCAGCATTCAGCAAACGAGGGACTCGATTCAAAAGACGCTCCGGCAGATTTTGCGCTCGCGGCAGGCGGAGAGCGGCGAAGACTATGTAACTTTGCGCAACGACCGGTTTGTCATTCCAGTGCGCTCGGAGAATCGGCGGAATGTGCCCGGCGTGGTGCATGGGGCCAGCGGGACCGGGCAGACGGTGTTCGTGGAGCCGTTCGAAACGGTGGAGACGAACAACCAGCTGGTGCAACTGGCGGAGGACGAGGCCGCGGAGATTTTCCGCATCCTGAAAGAGTTGACGGACCGGCTGCGAGAGATGGAAGGACCGTTGCGGGCCGCAGCGGGAACGATCGCGGAACTCGACAGCGTGTTTGCGCGAGCGCGATTCGCCCGGGATTTCGACGCATGCATGCCGGAGTTTGCGGAGACCACTGAGTTGCGGTTGGATGTCGCGCGACACCCCGTGCTCGAGGACAAGTTGCGCCGGGAAAGCCGCTCGATTGTGCCGATGTCGCTGGCGCTTGGCGGAGAGGAGCGCTTGCTGGTGATCAGCGGGCCGAACACCGGCGGCAAAACCGTAGCGCTGAAAACGACGGGTATCGCCGCACTTTCGGCGCAGGCGGGAATTCCAGTGGCGGCGCGGCGTGCGGTGCTGCCGCTGTTTGACCGCTTGCTGGTGGACATCGGGGACGAGCAATCGATCGCCGCGGACCTTTCCACGTTTTCGGCGCACATGCTGAACCTGAAAGCGATGCTGGCGGAAGCCACTCCGAAGTCGCTGGTGCTGGTGGACGAAATGGGCACGGGAACAGCGCCGGAAGAGGGGGCGGCGCTGGCGGTGGCGCTGCTGGAAGAGTTTCGCAAGAAGAATTGCATTGTGCTGGCGACGACACACCACGACCGGTTGAAGACCTACGCTTCGAAGACGCCGGGGATTGTGAACGCGGCGGTGGAGTTCGACGAAGTGAATCTGCGGCCGACGTACCGGTTGATGGTGGGCGTGCCGGGCGGGTCGAGCGGAATTGCCATTGCTCAGCGGTTGGGGCTGGCAGCGGAGATTATCGAGCATGCGCGTTCGCTGCTTACGCCGGAAGCGCACGAAGCCGCGGACCTGATTGCGTACCTGCACCGCAGCCGCGACGAACTGGACCGCATGCAGAAGCAGATGGCGGAAGAGCGGCACGCGCTGGAAATAGAGCGCCAGAAATTGCGCTCGGACTGGGTGGAGCGGCAGAAACAGCGGATTGCGGATTTGGAAAAACAGTTCGCGGAGATGCAGAAGCAGTTTGAGGAGAATGTGGCTTCCGTGGTGGCCGCAGTAAAAGACCGCGAGTTGCGCGCCCAACTGGAAAAGACGGCGCGGAGGAAGTTGCAGGATGTGCGCGGCGCGGCGAAGGAAGAGTTGAACGCGGCGGTCGTGCAGACAATATCGGAGTCGCAGCAGGATTTGGGGATCCGGCCGGAGGCGCTGGATAAGGTAAGCGTAGAGAGTTTGCAGCCGGGCGTAAAAGTGCGCTTGCGGGGTTTCAGCAAGCCGGTGATTTTGCGCCGCGTCGAGGGACCGACGGCGGAGATTGAGGCTGGGCCGCTGCGGATGAAAGTGGCGGTGGAGGAAATCACCGGGGTCGAAGGCGAGCTCAAGGGGAAGGCGGCGATTCAGCCGTCGAAGAGGGAGAACATTACGGTAAGTGCGCAGTCGAGCGAGGGCGGTTCGACGGGTGAGATCAACGTGATCGGGTTGACGGTGGAACAAGCAAGCGAGAGAGTGGACAAGTTCCTGGACGAAGCGGCATTGGCGAACGTGGTTCGCGTCCGAATTATCCATGGTCACGGTACAGGCGCACTTCGCAAAGGTTTGGGTGAATTTCTTCGAGCGCATCCGCTTGTGGAGAATGCAGAATTCGAGAGCGAAGAGCACGGGGGAAAAGCAATCACTGTTGTCGATTTGAAATTATAGGGAATGGCGGAAGCGGGATCATTTGCGGAGCGGGTGAAGAATCAGGCGGACATTGTTCGCGTGATTGGCGAATACGTTCGCTTGAAAAAGAGCGGGCAGAATTTCACCGGGTTGTGCCCATTTCACGGGGAGAAGACGCCTTCGTTCGCGGTGCACCCGGTGAAGCAGATTTTTCACTGCTTTGGCTGCGGGAAGGGCGGCGACGTTTTCAGCTTTGTGATGGAAATGGAGAAGTGCCCCTTTCCCGAAGCAGTGAAGGTTGTCGCGGAAAAATGCGGCATTCCGGTGCCGCGCCCGAAAGAGCGGACGCCCGAGGAACGGAAGGAAAATCAGCAACGCTCGGCGCTGGTTGAGATCCACCGGGAGGCGCAGGCATTTTTTGTGAAGCAACTGGAATCGACGGCGGAAGGCCGTGCGGCGCGGGCGTACCTGGAAGACCGCGGGCTGAACCCGGAGACGATCGCGCGATTCGGGATCGGTTACGCGCCGAGCGGAGGAGACGCGCTGTTGCGGCAACTGAAGCCGAAGTACGCCGAAAAACTGCTGGTCGAGTCGGGAGTGATTTCGCGGGACCAGTCGGGCGCACGCCTGTTTGATCGCTTCCGCCGGCGCATCACGTTTCCGATTGCCAATGAATCCGGAAAGACCGTGGCGTTCGGCTGCCGGGCGCTGGGCGACGACTTGCCGAAATATCTGAATTCGCCGGAGACGCCGATCTATTCGAAGAGCAACGTGCTTTACCACATGGACCGCGCGAAGGAGCAAATCCGCAGGCAGGACTTCGCGATTCTGGTGGAAGGGTACATGGACGCGATCGCCGTGGCGCGAGCGGGAATCAGCAACGTGGTGGCGAGTTGCGGCACCAGCCTTGCGGAACCGCAAATCAAATTGCTGGGCCGCTTCACGAAACGCGTGATCGTGAATTACGACCCGGACGTGGCGGGGCAGGCGGCGACGGAACGTTCACTGACGCTGCTCTTGGAGCACGATTTTGAGGTGCGTGTGCTGGCCCTGCCTCCGATTGACCTGCCCGGGCAGGCGGGCAAGAAAGCCGATCCGGATCTGTTCATTCGGGAAAAGGGGGCGGAGGCGTACATCAAGCTGCTGAAGGAAGCGCCGCCTTATGTGGACTACCTGATCGCGCGGGCGCGGCAGATGGACCTGAGCACCGGGGAAGGCAAGCAGCGCGCGCTCAATTTTTTGATGCCCTACGTCCAACGGATTCCGAACCGTTTGTTGCGCTCCGAATGGGCGACGCGGATAGCTCAGCAGTTGCGAATTGACGAGCCGGTGCTGCGCGCGGCGCTAAACAAATCCGCCACTGAACGCCGCGGCGAAGTAAAAGTATCGCCGCAACTTGTCGGCAAGCCCGCAAAACAGATCGAGCGGCGGCTGATCCGCATGCTGGCTGAGGCGGAAGGATTCAAGAAGGAACTCGCGCAGCGACTGCAGCACGGACGGCTCTACGAAGGATTGGAGACGGAAAAAGTGTTTGCCGCTCTGATTGTGGCAGGGCTGTCCGACGAGCCGATACCCGCGACAGAGATTGGCGCACAACTGGAAGAACGGCAGCGGCGTCTGTTTTTCGAGATTTTGTTCGAAGACGCGCAAGAGCCCACTTGGGAAGAGGCGGAAAGCTGCCTGGACGCGCTGCGCCGGCGGCAGATCGAGCAGGAACTGGCGAAGGTGCAGAAAACGATCGAGGCCAACCCGAGCGGCGCGGGGCTGCGTGAACTGCTGGAACGCAAACAGGAGTTGATGAAGCAACTCACCGCGGCGGGGCAGCCGGGGTAAGTGAATCAATTTCAGTTTGTGAAGCATCTTTACGTTGAGATCAGAAGAAGGCGCCCGCCGCAGACGGCGGCCGCTACAAGGGCAAGAGGGCAGCCTGAAGCCGCCCCTACACAGGCAAGCGGGGCCACCTGAAGGTGGCCGCTACGCGAGGATTAATGAAATTGAAATTGCCGGAAGGTTCGTTTGGGGCGTATTTGTTCGACTGCGACGGCACGATCGTGGATTCCATGCCGCTCCACTGTCTCGCCTGGAAAAAGGCCCTGGCCGAATGGAACTGCGAGTTTTCGGAAGAGCGCTTTTATGCCTGGGGCGGAATGCCTGTGGCGGAAGTGATTTCCACGCTGAACCGGGAACGCGGATTGAACATGCCGGTGAAGGAGTTGGAGCAGCGCAAAGAGAATTTGTATTTCGAATTGTTGCCGCATTTGAAGGCGGTTCCGGAAGTCCTCGAGCATATCGAAGCGCAGCAGGGAAAGATTCCGTTCGGGGTGGTCTCGGGGAGCCGGAGGGATTCGGTCACGGCGTCACTGAACACGCTGCACCTGCTGGATCGTTTCGATACGCTGGTGTGCGCCGGCGAATACACAAAGAGCAAGCCCGACCCGGAAGCGTTTCTGTGCGCGGCGGCGAACCTTGGCGTTGCCCCGGAGGCTTGCCTGGTGTTTGAAGACACAGAGATGGGGATTCAGGCGGCGAAGGCCGGTGGAATGGCCTGGGTGAAGGTGCCGCCGTCTTTGGAGCGCGGTGTTCGCATCGGCTGAACCAGAGGGCCAATTACCGGCGTAAAAGGGACCTTGGCTGTGGAAGGTTTGGAGGTGGAGTTGGCCAGTTCGGCCTCAGACGCGGCTAAATCCTTTATCTGGTGCGCAATTCAAGCCTCATCGAGGCCCTGGGTAATCCACTTCTTTGGCCACTTTTCCACAAACTAAAACGTTGACGGAAATGGACTTAAGCATGTAACGTAGAACGGTTGCGCGGATAACGGATTGGTCTGTCCCGGCATCTATATATATGTCTATTGTGCCCGGGAACATTCGCCAACGGCACGGCAGGCGGGTAGCGTGCAGCAGCACCAGAGACACAGCACGGCGCATCGGGCTTCACCGAAAAATTTGAGAGTCTTCCGGGGGATTCGCTCCCTCCCTTCGCCCTTTGTGGGCTTTCTCTCTGCATTTCGTGTGGACAGTGCGCGGAACTACAACGGTGGAGTTCGCGCGGAAATCGAGAGACGGACTTAGGAAGCGAGGAGTGCAGTGGCAGCAACGGGTTTAGAGGAAAAATATGATGCAGTACGCCAGCTCATTGCCATCGGCAAAGAGCGCGGGTACCTGCTGTACGATGAAGTAAACGATTCGCTTCCTGCGGAAGTGCATTCTTCGGAAGAGATTGACGATCTTCTCACCACATTTGAGCGCAACGGCATCGAGATTTACGAAGATGCGGCGTCCGCGAAAGCGGCGCGCGCGGTCGAAGTGTCTTCGGACCATGGCGATCGCGATGTAGTGGTAAAGGACGAAGGACACGAGGCGGAGGGCAGCGACCTGGACTTGACCCCGGGTTCGCTGGAAAAAACAAACGATCCGGTGCGCATGTACCTGCGGGAAATGGGCACTGTGCCGTTGCTGACGCGCGAAGGCGAAGTGACCATCGCGAAGCGCATCGAGCGCGGGCAACTGGTGGTGATGAAGGCGATCACCCGTTCCCCGATCGTCATCAAGGAACTGATCGCGGTCGGCGACGATTTGCGCAAGGGCGCGCGGTCCATCAAGGAAATCGTCCAGTTTGACGATGAAGAGCTGACCGAAGAAAAAATCGCCAACAAAACCAAGCAGACGCTGAAGTACATCGAGAAGATCGCGAAGCTTTACGACCTGGCGTTGAAACAGGCGGTGAAGCTCGACAAGACCGCCAAGGCCAAAAAGAAGCAGTACATTCGTGCCAAGTGGGATGTGGCGCGGACCCGCATCGGCATCTCGCTCGAAATCCGCGGGATTGACTTCAATCCGTTCGAAAAGAAGCGGCTGATCGACAAGATGCGCGGCACGGTCGAGCGTTTGCAATCGCTGGAACGCGAAGCCGGCCGGCTGGAGCGGCGCGCGGACGTTTCGAAGGGCGAGAACGCGGCGGAAGCGCGGCGCGAACTGCGTACGCGGCGTTCCGAACTGAAGGACATTGAGGACGCGAGCGAAGTCGGGCTGACCGAGCTGAAACGCACGCTGACGATCATTCATCGCGGCGAAGCAGAAGCCGAGCAAGCAAAGAAAGAATTGATCGAGGCCAACCTTCGCCTGGTCGTTTCCATTGCGAAGAAATACACCAACCGCGGGTTGCAGTTCCTGGATTTGATCCAGGAGGGCAACATCGGCTTGATGAAGGCCGTGGACAAATTCGAGTGGCGCCGCGGCTATAAGTTCTCGACGTACGCGACCTGGTGGATTCGCCAAGCCATCACCCGCGCCATTGCCGACCAGGCGCGCACCATCCGCATCCCTGTGCACATGATCGAAACGATCAACAAGCTGGTGCGCACCAGCCGCCAGTTGGTGCAGGAGCTTGGCCGCGAGCCGACCAGCGAAGAAATTGCCAAGCGCATGGACATTCCGGTGTCCAAGGTGCGCAAGATCCTGAAGATCGCGCAGGAGCCGATTTCGCTGGAGACGCCGATCGGGGAAGAGGAAGATTCACACCTCGGCGACTTCATCGAAGACAAGGCCGTGGTATCGCCGTCCGATGCGGTGATCAACCTGAACCTGAAGGAGCAGACGTCCTCGGTGCTGAAGACGCTGACGCCGCGCGAAGAAAAAGTAATCAAGATGCGGTTTGGGCTGGACGACGGCAGCGAACACACGCTGGAGGAAGTTGGCCAGTCGTTCGCGGTGACCCGCGAGCGCATCCGGCAGATCGAAGCGAAGGCGCTGCGCAAGCTGCGGCATCCGTCGCGCTCGCGCAAGCTGCGGGCGTTCCTGGAAGGACCATCGCGCGATTATCTATAGAAAATGGAAAATTGAAATTGGAAAAAGGGGGGAACGCCCGGCGATTGCCGGGCGTTTTTCTTTATTCGCGATGGAATTCGGCGATCTCTTTAATGTCCCCGACTAGAACGATCAGATATTTCTTCATGGTTTGAACCCCGCTTGTTCAAAACAATTCTGGTGCCTGGAGCAATATCCTCGAGGCGCGACAATCCTATCGCCCTTAAATGTATCGAGGAAGTCCTTGCGTTTCGGGGCGGAATCCGCGAAATTGGAATTTCCCCAGTCAAAACGAGTTCAGAAAGAGTTCCGTGGATTCCCGATGACTAAATCACAGAAGATTCTCGGCGGCGTCATCCTTCTCCTGCTGGCGATTTCCATTTATGGGTTCTGGGTTTCCCGTGCGCCTGAGGCGGTTCGCGTGGAGAAGTCCGCAAAAAAGCAAAAGGAACCTAACGCCACGGTGGTGGACCTGTCCCCGCTCAAAGTCGCCCAGCAAGTGGCGAAGCTCGCCGACACTTCCGACGAGCGCGCTCTCGCCAAGGAAGCGCTGCACAAGGCGGATAACGAAGTGGACCTGACCTTTGATGCAGCAATCCACGACGCCCTGCTGCATCCGCCGCCGCTCAGTGCCGAAGTCAAGGAAATCCAAGACAGGCTGCAAAAAGCGGAAAAGCAGTTGAAGGCCGACCAGGACCACTCCAAGCAGCTTGCCGAACAGTTGGTGAAGGCTCCCGAAAGCAAGCAGGACGCCCTGCAAGTGGAACTGGTACAGGCCCAGGCGGACCTGGATCTCGACCAGAATGAAGTGGACGACGCCAAGGAAGATTTAGCGGAAGCGGGAGGCAGCCTGGCGGACCGCATCCAGGCGATGAGAGACGAGCACGAGGCGACAGCGAACAGTGCTTTGAACTCGGTTCCGACGGGGCCGGCGCCTGAAGAACAAAAAGGACTTGTGCATCGCGTTCAGCAACTGCTGGCGTTGCATTGGAAAAAATGGCAGCTTGCGGAGGCGAAAGCGAAGTCGGATTCCACGAGCGCTGCGCTGGCGGCGCAACACAACGCGTTGGACGCGAAGGTCGAGGAGCAAAAAGAGAAATCACCGGAGCTGGCCCATCATACGAAAAAGAACAAAGATGCGGCCCCGGTTGTCCGCGCACCGGCAGGCCAGAAAAGCCAGGAAGAAGCCACGGCGCTTCTTAAAAAGACCGAAGAGATCGCGGAAAATCAGAGGACCCTGGCGTCTTTCGACAAGCGCGCCGGTGCGCACAGGGAACTCTCCGGAATTTACGGCCAGTGGATCGACCTGGTTACCGCGCAGCAACGGGCCGTTTTTCATCGCGCCATCACCGGCGTTCTGATCATCCTGGGAATCGCGCTGGTGGCCCTGTTTTTCAGCACCTGGATGAACTCACTGGTCAGCCGGCTGCCGATGGACCGGCGGCAGATTCAATCGCTGCACACCGTGACGCGGGTTTCGATGCAGTTCCTTGCGCTGCTGTTTATTCTCCTGGTGATTTTCGGGCCGCCGGGGCAGTTGGGCACATTTTTGGGGCTTGCCGGCGCCGGGCTCACCGTGGCGTTGAAGGATTTCATCGTTGGCTTCATCGGCTGGTTTGTGCTGATGGGGAAGAATGGCATTCGAATGGGCGATTGGGTGGAGATCAACGGAGTGACGGGAGAGGTGGTGGAGATCGGGCCGTTTCACACCGTGCTGCTGGAGACGGGGAACTGGACCGACTCCGGGCATCCGACCGGGCGGCGCGTGACCTTCACCAACAGTTTTGCGATTGAGGGACACTATTTCAATTTTTCCACCACCGGACAATGGTTGTGGGACGAACTTACCGTGGTGCTCCCGAGCGGCAAGGATCCTTATCCGATCGTCGAGGCGATTCGCAAGAAAGTGGAAGAGGAAACGCGCGAAAGCGGCCAGCAGGCGGAGCAGGAGTGGCGGCGCGCGGCGGGTTCGCGGGACATGAGCGGGTTTTCCGCGGTGCCGGCCCTCAGCGTGAAGCCAGTGCTGGGCGGCGTGGAGGTGGCGGTGCGCTACATTACGCGGGCCAACGAACGGTTTACGTTGCGTTCAAAGCTGAACCGCGCGGCGGTTCAGCTCTTGGGCGGAAAAGAAGAGAGCTGGCCGGCGCAGGAATAAGAGGCGAATTATTCCGAACAGCCCTGGCGGCGAACTTCTTCGCTGGTTAAGCCATATAAAGGTGGACTCGACACCCCGAGCATCGAGAGGTACAGGTAAATCTGCCCGCGGTGATGGATTTCGTGCTCGACCATCAGGCGTAACCATTTCCATTTGGTGATCTCGGCATCACCCGGCGTTTTGCACTTGGTCTGCAAGTCGGCGTCGGTCAGACTGGAGAAAATTTCCAGGGATTCCTTGTGCAGGCGCTCCATCAGCGCCAGGACGTTCTCGTGGCCATCGGCAATTTCCTTGCCGTGGCTTTTGTACCGGCTGGGCTTCCCCTGAAGATTTTCTCCCCACATGTAGCGTTCGGTGACCGCGATGTGCCGCAGCAGATCTCCAAGCGTGAATTTTCCCGGAGCGTAGGACCAGTCCAGCTTGTCCGGCGGGATGCAACGGGCCACGCGCATGGTGCGTTCACGCACGTTGCCGAAGTAGTGGAGAAACGGTTTGATGGTTTGGATTTCCATGAAGGCCTCGCCTCTGCCAACGCGCGGAACTGCTAAAAAAAGTCTAGCGCAGGAGGGCGCGGGCGCGCGAGGCGGAGAGCGTGGCGCCGGCGTACATCACGGCGAGCAGGAAAAAGCCCGTGGCGATGCTGAAGCGTTGTGCGAGCCAGCCGAGGGAAAAGCTCATCGCCAGCTGCAGGATCGTAGCGATGATCGCGAAGGCGGACTGCATGCGGCCCATGAAATGGCGCGGCACGATGGACATCAGCGAAGATTGGGCGACGATGCCGCCGAGCGCGCGGAAAAATCCGAAGCAGCCCTGCAGGATTGCCGCGCCCAACAGAAATGTGACGAATGGCACCGCGACGTGGCCGAGCGCCAGCCCGGCCATCACTGCGACGTAGAGCGGCAAGCGCACCTTCTGCGGTAACTGGCTGGTGATCAGGCCGCCGGCAATCGCCCCAATGGCCCAGCCTGCTTCGATAAAACCGAAACCTCGCGAGCCGGAGTGCAGTACGTCGTTGGCCAGAGCGACTACGACCACGTTGCCGCTGACCACGCTGGCCATCAGGATCGCGTGCGTCACGCCCAGCGCCAGCACCACCGGCTGGCTGCGCAGGTAACCGATCCCCGCTTTCATATCCGCGGCATAAATCGCCAGCGAAGTTCCGGCTTCGGCAATTTCGGGATTTTCGCCGCTGACGAGAGCTTGCGACGCCGTATCCGTGGATTCGGAATATTCGCGCGGATACTGGCGATGATCGCGCGGCGAAACGTAGCCGCTGCGCAGCCGATAGAGACAATACGCGGAGACGAAATAGGTGAGCCCGTCGATGAACAGAATTCCGGCGATGCCCATGTTGTCGTAGAAAAATCCGACGAACGTGCCGGCAAGCAGCATGCCGCTCTGCACGCCGACAAGCACGGAAGCATTTGCGCCCGTGAACTGGCTGGGCGGCACCACTTCCTGCACCAGCGCGTTCACGTTGGACCAGTAGACCGCCGAACCTGTGCCGGTAAGCAGGGTCATGAAATAGAGATGCCAGATGTGCAGATGCCCGTGCCAGGCGATATAGGCGATGGCCAGCACCGCGAGACCGCGAGAGAGATCGAGCAG
>DASSGJ010000278.1:0-11166 GCA_035693545.1 Candidatus Acidiferrum sp. | reverse complement strand
GAAGATGTGTTGCGGGTGGCGGAGCTGGCCTATTTGGACTTGACTGAGGCGGAGTTGGAGACTTACCGCGCGCAGGTTGATGAGATTCTGGAGTACATCGGGAAATTGAACGAGCTGGATACGGCTAACGTGGAGCCGATGGCACAGGTGTTGGCGGACGATCAGACGGCGGATGCGACGTTGCGGGAGGATGTTGTGGTGCCGTGCGCCGTGGCCACGGATATTTTGAAGCAGGCGCCGGATCCGGAGGCGCCGTATTTTCGGGTTTCGAAGGTGATTGAACGGTAGCAGCAGATCCCTCGACTGCGCGGCCCGACGCGCCAAACAACGGCGCGAAGGAAAAATCGGGCCGCTTCGCTCGGGATGACAAGTTTGGACGGTGATGCGTGACGACGAGTTGGACGATTGACGGTGTGAAGGCGGCGATTGCGGCGAAGAAGGTTTCGGCGCGGGAGTTGGCGGCGGAGCATTTCAAGAGGATTGCTGCGCGCAATGGGGAGTTGAATGCGTATCTGACGTTGAGCGAAGAGAGGGCTTACGCGCAGGCGGACAAGGTTGATGCGGCGGTGGCGACGGGCAAGGCGCTGCCGGAGCTCGCGGGAGTGCCCATTGCGGTGAAGGATGTGATCAGCACGCGCGGGGTGCGGACTACGTGCGGGTCGAAGATTCTGCAGAATTACATTCCCCCATACGACGCTACGGCGGTGAGCCGGTTGGAGGCAGCCGGCGCGGTGATTCTGGGGAAGACGAATTGCGATGAATTCGCGATGGGCAGCTCCAACGAGAATTCGGCGTACGGGGCGGTGCAGAATCCGGCAGCGCCCGGAACTGTGCCTGGCGGGTCGAGCGGCGGATCAGCGGCAGTGGTGGCTGCGGATCTGGCGGTGGCTTCGCTGGGAACGGATACGGGCGGGTCGATTCGGCAGCCGGGGGCGTTTTGCGGGATACCGGCGATGATGGGGAGTTACGGGCGGGTTTCGCGGTATGGATTGATCGCGTTTGCGTCGTCGCTGGATCGTATTGGGCCGTTTGCGCGGAATGTGGCGGACGTTGCGGCAGTGCTGAAAGTGATGGCGGGGCGCGATCCGAACGACTCGACTTCCACGACGGCGCCGGTGGAGGACTACTCGGCCGAGATGAAAAAGCCGGTTAAGGGAATGAAGATCGGCATCCCGAAGGAATATTTCGGCGAGGGGATGGACTCGGGCGTTCGGGAAAAGATCACGGCGGGGATCGAGTTGCTGCGCAAACTTGGCTGCCAGTTGATGGACATCCAGATGCCGCATACGGATTACGCCATCGCGACGTATTACATTATTGCGACGGCGGAGGCGAGCTCCAACCTGGCGCGCTATGACGGCGTGCGCTACGGTCTGCGCGAAGAAGCCGATGCGCTGGTGGCTACTTACAAAAAGACGCGCGGCGCTGGTTTCGGGCCCGAGGTGAAGCGCCGGATTGTGCTGGGGACGTATGTGCTTTCGGCGGGATACTACGACGCCTACTACCTGAAGGGGCAAAAGGTGAGAGCACTGATTGCGCAGGATTTCCGGAACGCGTTTCAGAAGGTGGATGCGATCGTGACGCCGACTTCCCCTGTGCCACCGTTTAACCTGGGGGAGCGGACGAACGACCCCCTGCAGATGTATCTTGCTGATATTTATACGGTTACGGGATCCCTGGCGGGGTTGCCGGGGATTTCAGTGCCCTGCGGAAAGATTTGCGGGAAGCTGCCGGTGGGGATGCAGATTTTTGGGCCGGCGTTTGGCGAGGCGCGGGTGCTGCAGCTGGCGCATGCGTTCGAAGAGGCTGGGGGCGCGGCGGTTTAAATAGTTCACAGACTCAGAGAACCAAGAGCTGGCTTAAAAGACCAGCGCTACAGGGAAGAATGAAGAGAAACAGCACTCCAGCTCTTCAAGCAATTCGCGAAAAACTCACGCGGGCTCAGACTGCCTTTTTTCGGGCGGCCGATACTATTGCTGCTGAAAAGTGGAGCGCCTGCCCGGGCATGAGTGAATGGTCGGCAGCGCAACTGGTGGCGCACCTGGTCGGCGTGGAGCGTGCCATCGTCACGCGTGTCGACCAGTTGACACAGAAAGAGCCAATTCCGGTTCCCTTCCCGAAGCGCTTGCACTTGCCGATGTGGCTGGTAGAGGCGCGGGTGATCCGCCGGAAATCGCCGGTGCCACTGGACGAGAGCCTGATAGGGGAAAAAGAGGCCATGCTGGCTGGGTTACGCGGGGTACGTGAACGCACGCTGGCGTTTATCGCGGAGACGGAGCGCCGGGATTTGAGCGCCTACTGCTGGCGGCATCCATTCTTGGGGACGCTAAACGTGTATGAATGGATGGAAATGATTGCAGCGCATCAACTTCGGCATGCCAAACAAGTTCGTGAAATTGAGGCGAAACTTTCCCGAAAGTTGTAGGAACTTCTCCAAACCGGTATGTTTTTGCATATTCCCGCCTGCCAAGAATTACCGGTACCCGTACCCCAAAAGTGCGGAAAATGCGGGAAAAAGCGCATTTCCACAGAAAAATGAAAAAGTACTAGTGAAAAAGTTTTACCTGGGGGAAACGGAACGACTATTGCTCTTGTGATTTGCATCCTCTAACCTGCGTTCAGCATCACATCAGGTGAGTGGCGGTTAGGGATAGACAGAACGAGAGGCAACCCGTGGTTACCGTCAAATCGAGTCAGAAAATCTTCACCGACGCGGAAGTGGCCAGCTTGACCGGCATCTGCGTCGAGCATGTGCACAATTTCGCAAAGAGCCGTCATCTTGGGATGATCGCGCGGGCCGCGGAAGCGGCAGGCGCGCAGGCCGACCAGTGGCTGTTTACCCTGTCGGACCTGATGGTTCTTGTAACCCTGTTCCCGCGCTGCTCCCACTAACAGCGCCGCGAGCACCCTCGGGGGATCTCCGCCTCCGAAGGTTGCCGGGCCTGTTTTCCGGTTCCCGTAAGCCCCGCTTTCTTGCCGTTTTCCCCCAGCCCAAGCTATTCTTCCTAGAGAAACAGCATCCAACAGACAACGGCGCTTTTCCGGAGTCGCCATGGTTCGCCGACCCACCAAGGTCATTTTCGCGCTCGGCCTCACCCTCAGTTATTGCGGGCTGCTCCCTTCTCTTTCCGGTTCGCCTGGCTGGAACCCTGCCCAGGATTCGAAAGCCGCTTCCACAGAGAAAAAGAACCCGGTCTACCCACGCGGATTGAAGCTGATGCTGACGGACGGAAGCTATCAACTGGTGCGGGAATACCAGCGAAATGGCGAGCACGTCCGGTATTTCAGCATGGAGAGGGGCGCCTGGGAGGAGCTGCCGGCCTCGATGGTGGACTGGAGCGCGACCGCCAAGGCGGAAGCGGAGATGGAAAAACAGTCCGCGGAACTGGTGGAGAAAGCGCATAAACAGGAAGAAGCGCGGCGGATGGACAACGTTTCGGATATTGATGCGAGTTTGCGGGTTGGCGACGGGGTGTTTCTGCCCTCCGGCGAGGGAATGTTTGTGGTGGAAGGGAAGATTATAAGGGTATTGGACCAGGCGGGTTCGGCGAAAAAAACCGATATGAAACGGGTGATCGCGGATGTGTTGTCACCCGTGCACGCCGTGCCTGGGAAGCAAACCGTTGTGATGCCCGGAGCACATGCGGCGGTGCGGTTGAAAACGAATAGTCCCGAGTTTTATTTGCGCGAACCGCCACCGGACCCGGACTCGACGAGTTCGATCCAGCGAAGCCGGCGGGCGAACGAGTCGGGACCGGATGTGGAGCTGGTGAAGACCAAGGTCGGGCGAAATACGCGAGAGCTGGAATCCATCCGCACGCTGTTTGGGCAGGCGGTCAACGAAAACATCAACGTGATTTCGATACAGAGGTGGGAAGTGGCTCCAAACGTTTATCGGTTCACGTTGAGCCAGCCTTTGCCGCCAGGGGAGTATGTGCTGGCGGAGGTTCTGGAAGACGGGTTGAATTTGTACGTCTGGGATTTTGGTTTGGACGCGAACGTGGGAACTGGCGGCAAGCAACCGGGGAAAAAATGATTATCCCTATTGCTTGCTGGACTGGAGTGGTGAAGGGCTGAATATTTCGGTCAGGACGTGCAGAACATCAGAAATGCGGAAGGGCTTTTGCAGGCGCCGCGCAGCCGGAGGAAGGCTGGAATTATCTTCCAACATCAAGTCGCCGGACATGAAGATGATCTCGGGTTGATTGGAGGCTGACGCGAGTTTGAGGCGCTGAGCAACCCCATAGCCGTCGGAATTTGGACCGGATCCGGAAAGTTTCAAATCGCAGAGAATCGCGTCGTACTTGGTGTTGAGGATCAAGCTCAGGGCCTGCTCAGCAGTGGCGGCGCAATCCACTTTCAAACCAAAAGAAGCCAAGCCTTCGGTGAGAAGCATGCGGATGCTCTCTTCGTCGTCAACAACAAGAACGGAGTGTTTTGCAAAGGCGTCGAGTGTGGGCAAGGCGCGTTCGCCCGAACCCGAGTCGAGTTTGCCAGTAGTACGCCGGCCTGGCTCCGATTCCGCGACCGGGAGGGTGACGGTGAAAGCGGCACCGCCGGCGGGAAGAGAAGAGGCTTCGATGTTGCCGCCATGTTCACGCACGATTGACATGCAGATGCTGAGACCAAGTCCGGTGCCGCCGCCGGGGCGCTTGGTGGTAAAGAAAGGATCGAAAAGCTTTGGCAGGATGTCCGGGGCGATTCCGATGCCGTCGTCCTGAACCGTGGCGGTAACGCGATTTCCGGAGCGGCCGAGGCGGATCTGGATACGGCCGCTGGGCCGCGCTTCGCGAATGGCCTGCTCGGCGTTGCTGATGAGATTCAGAAAAATCTGGATGAGCTGGTTGGCATCGCCAACGATGGACGGCAAACCCGGGACAGCCTGGAATTCGACTTCGACACTGTTCCGGCGCAGGGAATGATCCTGGAGCTGCAGCGTGCGGTCGATGACCACGTTGAGGTCCAGGGGCTTTTTCTGCGGGGACGCGGGCCGCGAGAATTCGAGGAGATTCTGGACAATGCGTGCGGCGCGGCGGGCCTGGCGGTGGGTCATTTCCAGCTGGCGCTTGGTAATGTCGTCCACGCCCTGGCGATCGCGGAGGAGCTCGCTGGCCCCGAGAATGGCCGTAAGCGGGTTGTTCAATTCGTGGGCCACGCCCGCGAGCATCTGGCCCATGGCAGCGAGTTTTTCCGCCTGGATCAGCTGGGTTTCGAGGCGCTTGACCTCGGTGACGTCACGGCCGGAAATAACCGCGCCTTCGATTTTTCCCTGCTCGTCAAAGAGGGGGCTGAAATTGCATTTTAAACTGCGCCATTCGCCCAGCTTGTGGCGGACGCGGACTTCGATGGAAGCAAAATTCTGCTTTCCAGCGACCAGGTCGTCGAACAGGGCCAGCATCGCCGGGCGGTCGTCCACGTGGGTGCGTTCCCCGAAAGTAAGGCCGATGACTTCCGAGGGCTCGTAGCCAAGGACTTCCTTGAACTTGGGGCTGACAAAATTATAGCGGCGCTCTCTATCCACGACGAAGATCAAGTCGGGGAAGCTGTCTACCAGGCGGCGCGCAAATTCCTGCTGCTGATGCAGCTGCTTTTCAATAGCGCGGCGCTCGGTGATGTCAACCAGCGCTCCCTGGAAGCGGATGACGCGGCCGCTGGTGTCGCGGACGGCAGAGGCGGTATTGAGGCAGTAAACCGGCTCGCCGTCCTTGCGCCGCAGGGTGATTTCGTGGCCGCGCGGGCTGGTTTCCAGGCTGACTTTATGGAAGATGGAATTTCTTTGCTCTTCATCGGCGAAGACCTCGGAAACCCGCAAGGACAGCAGCTCTTCCTTGGAGGAATATCCGAGCATGCGGACGAGCGCGGGGTTGACTTCGAGGATTTTGTCTTCCGGCGTGACGATATAGATGCCTTCTTGAAGGGATTCGAAGAGTTCCGTGAAGCGGGCTTCGCTGCGCTTCATGGCGGTGATATCGCGGGCAAGAACGGTTACGCCGTGGACTTCGTCGTCGCGGAGCATGGCGTGAGCGACGCAGTCGAAGAAGTAGACAGCGTTGCGCTTTTTCAGGCGAACGTGAACCACGCCGGACCAGATGCGGCGCTCCAGAAACCTGGTCTTTGCGGTATCCGAGACTGCGATGGGATTCCCATCGGCATCTTCAAAGAATTCGCCGAGGCGGCAGCCGATAATTTCCTGAAAGGGGCGGCCGACGAGGTCGGCAAAACTGCGATTGACGGCGCGAATTTCACCTTCGAGATCCATCGCCAGCAAGATGTCGTCGAAGGAATCGATCAGGTCGCGGAAGCCCTGCTGCGACTTGGAAATCATTGCAAAAAGCTGTTGGAGCTGGTTGTCGCTCGGTAGGGCCGCGTCTTTTTTATCCAGGCCGCGGACCAGGCCTTTCAGTTCGGCGATTTCCCTGGTTTTGTTCCAAACGTAAAAGCCAAGCAGAGCGACAAGAACGACCAGGCCAATCGGCAGCGCTTCGAGATAAAGTTTTGAAGATTTGAGCCAATCCCAGGACATCCAGGCGAAAACCACACTGACAAGAAACAGTAGAAAGAAGGTGACGCGCCAGAGTTCCTGCTGGCGTTTTTCGAAGAGTTCGAGGCGTTCGTCCGCAGGGGTACGCGGCTCTCTTGAGGAGGAGAGATTTTGGGACGCGCCGGGATTCGTCTCAGGCTGCATGGCTTTCAGTCAGCCGGGAAGAGCTGCAATCGCCTCCAACAGCGATTTCCCATGATAAGAAAGATTCAAGAAAGCCAGCAAGTAGCTTGGGAAGCAAGCGTTCCTGCGACGTACCTGTACGGAGGGCCAGATGCCGCCGAAATGCTGTAAGAACGGACAGGTTTGGCCGTGTTTCGGTTCTGAAAACCAGAGGAGGGGATTACAGAAGTATTACAGAGGACTTTTCGCGCGCATGCTACGGTGGGAGTGAGAGTCGAGCAAACCGGAGCGAGGGACTGCGAGAGATATGAGCATCTTCAAGCGCGACAAAACATTTACCCAGCCGATTATCTGGGTCACCACACTTTTTATGATT
Source organism: Candidatus Acidiferrum sp. (assembly GCA_035693545.1). Taxonomy (GTDB): domain Bacteria; phylum Acidobacteriota; class Terriglobia; order Acidiferrales; family UBA7541; genus Acidiferrum. The sequence goes on along the minus strand of DASSGJ010000278.1, from coordinate 4,126 downwards.
GCCTTTCACATCGGCGCCCTCGCGGCGCTGTTTTTCTTTACCTGGAAGGGCTTTGCGCTGGCGGTTTTGTTCTGGTGGATCGCCGGCAGCCTGGGTATCGGCATGGGGTATCACCGGCTGCTGACGCACCGCGGATACAAGACTCCGAAATGGGTGGAATATTTCCTGACGACTTGCGGGACCTTGGCTCTGGAGGGCGGGCCGATCGCCTGGGTGGCGACGCACCGGGTTCATCATCAGAATACGGACAAGGAAGGCGATCCGCATTCGCCGCAAGACGGCGGGTTGTGGGCGCACATGGGCTGGATCATTACCGGCAAGGCGATGCACAACAAATCGGACGAATTGCTCCCTTATGTTCCCGACCTGCGCAAAGACAAGTTTCATGCGTGGATCAGCGAGTGGCACTGGGTGCCGATGGGCGTTGTGGCACTGGGGATGCTTTTGCTTGGCGGCTGGTCGTGCCTGTTATGGGGATTTTTCTTCCGGACGGTTTTTGGGCTGCACTGCACCTGGTTGGTGAACTCCGCGACGCACATGTGGGGATCGCAGCGATTCCTCACGGGCGATACCTCAACGAACAGTTTCTGGGTGGCGATCCTCACGTTCGGAGAGGGCTGGCATAACAACCATCACGCGTCGCCCCAGGTAGCCCGGCATGGCCTGAGGTGGTATGAAATTGATGTGAACTGGTACGGAATTCTGGCGTTGAAGCGGCTTGGACTGGCTTGGGACATCAAGCTTCCCCAGTTCAAGGAACCACGGAAGGCGCAGCCTGCCGCACCGGTCATTCCCGTTATCCCTCCCGCTGTGGAGGAGGCAAGCGTTCCGGTGTCGCCGACCTACGGCGATTAGTTAGCTGTTGCAGGCTCCTACCAAGGCAAGAGGGATGGGCGAGCCCATCCCCTACAAACACGGAAAAATTCATGCCTGTTCGGTCGTGCGGGTAACAGGGCGACCCATTCCTTCGTCAGGGCTACCTGAAGGTGGCCGCTACGCGGGCGTTTCGCTGCTATGATTTGAGCAGAAGGCCTTATGCGCATTTCCAGTCGCACAAAATCAATGGCGTTCTTCATCACACTGGGCGTTTTCCTTGTGGCGCTGACGGTGGTGGTCAACGTCGGCTGGATCGTGATCAACTGGCGCCGAGTTGCGCCGCTGATTTTCGGGCTTATTTTCTTTGGGCTGATTATCGCGGGCCTTTCGGTAAATACCGTTTTTCTGGTGCGCGAAATCCGGAGGAACGAACAGCAGGACAGCTTCCTGAACGCTGTTACCCACGAACTGAAAACGCCGATCGCTTCCATTCGCATGTACCTGGAAACTCTACAGAGCCGGCAACTGGAGGAGCCGCAGCGGCGCGAGTTCTATCGGATCATGCTGGAGGACACCGACCGGCTGCTGGGCACAGTGGAGCAGGTGTTGAAAGCAGGAGAGGCGCGGCAGAGGAGCAAGCGGAAGAACTGGCAGGAGCTGGATTTTTCCGAACTGGTGAAGAGCGCGCTGGAGCTGACGCGATTGCGCCACCACTTGACGCCGGAGAATCTTCGCTTTGGAGCCGCGCCGCCGGAAGGGCTGCTGGTGCTGGGAAATCCCGAAGAGCTGCGCACGGTGGTCTTCAATCTTTTCGACAATGCCGTGAAGTATTCCGGGGAACAACGGGAAATCGTGGTGGATGTGCGGACGCCGGACATGGACAAAGTCTTGTTGTCGGTGCATGACCTGGGGATTGGTATTCCACGCAACGAGTTGAAGCGGATCTTCAACCGCTTCTACCGGGCGGCGAATCCGCGGGCGGGGCAAGTGAAAGGAACCGGACTGGGACTTTTCATTGTGCGGTCGATTGCGCGCCGGCATGGCGGCGACGTCTATGCGGAAAGCGAAGGCGAGGGCCGGGGCAGCACGTTTACGGTGCGGCTGCCGAGGGTCTACCGGGTATGAGCCGCATCCTGATTGTGGAAGACGAAGCGCACCTGGCGCAGGGGCTCCGCTTTAATTTGGAAGCGGAAGGCCATTCGGTGCAGATTTCCGACCGGGGCGAGGAAGCGCTGGCGCGCTTGTTGAAGAAAAACGAGAGTTACGACGCGCTCGTTTTGGATGTGATGCTACCGGGAAAAGACGGCTTTTCGGTGGCGCGGGAACTGCGCGAGGCAAAGAACTATATTCCGGTGCTGATGTTGACGGCCCGGGGGCGCGCGGAGGATGTGCTGAAGGGATTCGAATCGGGGGCCGACGATTACCTGCCGAAGCCGTTCAACCTGGCGATACTGCTGGCGCGAATCGAGAGCTTGCTGCGGCGCAAGGAATGGTCGCAGAAACCCACGGCTGCCAAATCCGCCGCGCCTCAAGCTGGCAGCGAGGAAAGTTACAGTTTCGGGGACAAGCGGTTGGACTTCGAGAATCTGCGCCTGCACATAGGCGACAAGGTGGTGCCACTCACATTGATGGAGATGGAGCTTTTTCGCTACCTGATCCGCAACGCAGGGCGACCCGTGTCGCGCAAGGCGATCCTGGAAGACGTCTGGAATTTACACGAGGATACAGACACGCGGGCAATCGATAATTTCATCGTGCGGTTACGGCGATATATCGAGCCGGAACCGGCCAAGCCGGTCCACCTGCTGACGATTCGTGGAGTTGGATACCAGTTCGAGCCAAACCCAAAGCATTGACCATCGCCTTAGACTCCCGAATGATTGTGAAGGCGCGCAAAAAAAAGCGTCCCGGTTTGCACCAGGACGCTTTTAATTTGGAGTTGTGAGAAACACAGGCTAAAGCCTGTGCTACTGAGAGGCGGCCTAAAGCCGCCCCTACATTAGTCCTGGCCTTCGGTGGCGGCGGCTGCGTCGGCGTCGTCGTCTTTGCCGCTGAGGAAGTCGAGGCTGGCTGCGTCCTCGGCGTTGGCAAAGTCGGCGGCTTCGGGGAGTTCTTCCACCGGCTGCTGAACGGGAACCTCGGTCAGCAACTGCAGGCTGCGATAGTGTTCGAGACCCGTGCCGGCGGGAATGAGCCGGCCCATGATGACGTTTTCCTTCAAGCCGCGCAGGTAATCCACCTTCCCTGCGACCGCCGCTTCGGTGAGGACGCGGGTGGTCTCCTGGAAGGATGCGGCGGAGATGAAGGAGTCGGTCGATAGCGACGCCTTGGTGATGCCAAGGAGCAGCGGACGGCCGGTTGCGGGACGCCCACCTTCGGCGATGACGCGATCGTTTTCCTCGCGGAAGCGGAACTTATCGATCTGCTCCTCGAGAAGGAACGTGGTGTCGCCGACGTCTTCGACCTTGACCCAGCGCATCATCTGGCGGGAGATGGTCTCGATGTGCTTGTCGTTGATGTTGACGCCCTGCAGGCGGTAAACCTCTTGAATCGCGTTGACGAGGTAGGCCTGGGTGTACTTTTCGCCCAGAACCGCAAGCAGGTCGTGGAGGTTGAGCGGGCCGTCGATGAGCGCTTCACCGGCGCGGACATGCTCGCCTTCCTGAACGTTGATGTGCACGCCGCGCGGGATGGCGTATTCCTTGGAAGTCTTGCCATCTTCGCTTTCGACGTAGATTTTGCGCATGCCCTTGGCGATTTCGCCGTAGCGGACGGTGCCGTCGATTTCGGAAATGACGGCGGGATCCTTGGGCTTGCGGGTTTCGAAGAGTTCGACCACGCGCGGCAGACCGCCCGTGATGTCCTTGGTCTTGGTGGTTTCGCGCGGGATCTTCGCGAGCACGTCGCCGGCCTGGACTTCATCGCCATCCTGCACCATCAAGTGGGCACGGGAGGGCATGAGGTACTTCTTGCGAACCTTGCCGGAAGAATCGCGGACCAGGATCGCGGGCTGGTGCTTTTCGTCACCCGGAGGCAGCGTGACAACGAGCTGCGAGAGGCCGGTGACTTCGTCCACCTGCTCTTCGATCGTGAGGCCGGGACGAAGATCGTCGAACTTCACGGAGCCCGCCGTTTCGGTCAGGATCGAGAAGGTGAACGGATCCCATTCGGCGAGGATCTGGCCCTGGTCGACGGTGTCGCCGTCCTTGACGCGGAGACGCGCGCCGTAAACGACGTGGTAGCGTTCCTTTTCGCGGCCCTTCTCATCGAGAATCACGACGAGGCCCGAGCGGTTCATGGCGATAGCCGT
>DASSGJ010000277.1:0-9751 GCA_035693545.1 Candidatus Acidiferrum sp. | reverse complement strand
CATCGCCGTCCGCCCCTTCGGCGGAATGAAAAAGATGCGCACCTGGTTCGCCGCCGACAAAACCGGCTTCCACATGCTGCACACCCTTTTTCAAACCACCATGAAGTACAACGCCATCTTCCGCTACGACGAATGGTTCGTCACCAAACTCCTCGTAGACGATGGCCGCGTCCAGGGCGTAGTCGCCATCGAATTAATGTCCGGCAAAATTCAGGCCATCACCGCCAAGTCCGTCATCCTCTGCGCCGGCGGCTGCGGCCGCGTGTTTCCCTTCACCACCAACGCCAGCATCAAGACCGGCGACGGCATGGGCCTCGCCTATCGCGCCGGCGCTCCTCTGAAGGACATGGAATTCATCCAGTATCATCCGACGGGCCTCCCCTTCACCGGCATCCTCATTACCGAAGCCGCCCGCGCCGAAGGCGGCTACCTCGTCAACAAAGACGGCTACCGCTACTTGCAGGACTACAATCTCGGCACGCCCACCGCCAAGCCCGTCCTTCGCTCCATGGAATTAGGCCCTCGCGATCGCCTCTCTCAGGCCTTCGTGAAAGAACAGGAAAAGGGCCGCACCATTGACGGTCCCTACGGCCCCGTGGTCCATCTCGATCTCCGCCATCTCGGCGAAAAATTGATCAACTCCAAGCTCCCCTTCGTCCGCGAACTCTGCACCAAATATCAAAACGTCGATCCCGTTCACGAAATGATTCCCGTCCGTCCCGTCATTCACTACATGATGGGCGGCGTCAGCACGGACATCAACGGCGCCACTCCTCTCCCCGGCCTCTTCGCCGCCGGAGAAGTCGCCTGCGTCAGCATCAACGGCGCCAATCGCCTCGGCTCCAATTCCCTTCCCGAGCTTCTCGTCTTCGGCGCCCGCGCCGGAAAAGCCGCCGCCGAATTCGCCTCCTCTGCAAAACCCATCTCCAATTCCATCCTCGCCCAAGCCTTCGACGAGCAGCGCCGCATCGAAAATCAATTCCTTCGCAAGACTTCCGGGAAAGAACGCACCTCCACCATCCGCGAAGAAATGCAGCACACGATGGAAACCAGCGCCGGAATCTACCGCACCGAATCCTCTCTCGCCGCCGGCGCAAAAACTCTACGCCAGCTCCAGGAGCGTTCCGACAACCTCGCTCTCGACGACCACTCCTTGACCTTCAACACCGACCTCGTCGCCGCCCTCGAACTCTCCTTCATGCTCGACGTCGCCGAATCCATGGTCCAATGCGCCCTGCAACGCACTGAGTCCCGCGGCGCCCACCAGCGCAGCGATTTTCCCAAGCGCAACGACGAAAAATTTCTCGCTCACTCCCTGGTTTTCCGCGCCGCCGACGGACGCCCCCGCGTTGAATATCTCCCCGTCAGGATCACGCGGTGGCCTCCCGGCGAACGTGTTTACGGACAGCCTGCGCAGAAAGCCGGCGCAAGTTAGGACACCATGGCCGATACCATCAAACTCGAAGTCTCGCGCTACTCTCCGGAGTCCGACGCCGCTCCGCATCTCCAGAGCTTCGAAGTTCCCTTCCGCAAGGATTGGGTCGTCCTCGACGCGCTCAACTATATAAAAGACAAGCAGGACGGCTCCCTCACCTACCGCTGGTCCTGCCGCATGGGCATCTGCGGCAGTTGCGGCATGCTCGTCAACGGCGAACCAAAACTGACTTGCGCCACCTTCCTCGCCGACTACGCGCCCGCGCCCGTCCGCGTCGAGCCGCTCCGCAATTTTCCCGTCGTTCGCGATCTCGTCATCGCCATGAACGACTTCATGCGCAAGCTGCAAAAAATGAAGCCCTGGCTGATCCGAAAGGAAGAAAAGCCCGTCTCCGAAGGCGAATACCTGCAATCACCCGAAGAGCTCGAAGCCTTCAAGCAATACAGCATGTGCATCAACTGCATGCTCTGCTACGCTGCGTGCCCCGTCTACGGCCTCGATCCGCTCTTCTCCGGCCCCGCCGCCATCGCCCTGGCCCAGCGCTACAATCTCGATTCCCGCGATCAGGGCGCCAAGGACCGCTTCCCCGTTCTCTCCCAGCACGACGCCATCTGGGGCTGCACCTTCGTCGGCGAGTGCACACGCGTCTGCCCAAAACACGTCGATCCCGCCGGCGCCATCCAGCAGTACAAACTCACCGCCGCTCTCGATTGGGTCAAATCCGTCGTCATGCCCTGGGGTGGAAAATGAAATCCGCCTCCGCCACGCCTCCCTACACCCTCAATCACCCGCGCTGGTATCGCAAGCGCGTCTCCACCTACTGGTGGCTGCAGCGCTGGGAGTATCTCCGCTTCGTCCTGCGCGAAATCAGCAGCGTCTTCATCGCCATCTTCGTCATCGAAACGCTCTTCCAGATCTACGCCCTCTCCCGCGGCCCGGAGGCCTACACCGTTTTTCTGCATATTCTGCAAAATCCTCTGGTCATCGCGCTGAACGTCATCAGCCTCTTGTTCGTTGTCTTTCACTCCATCACCTGGTTCAATCTTTCCGCCCGCGCCATGTCCATCCGCGTTGGCGGCAAAAAAGTTCCCGGCTTTATGATTTCCGGCCCTAATTTCGTTGCCTGGTTCGTGATTTCAGCGGTAATTGCGTGGCTTCTCTTGCGAAGTTAAAGGAGTTACTCGGCTTTGTTTACTTCCAACCCTTTCACGCAACTGTCATCCCGAACCCCGCTTGCCCTGAGCGACTTTTGCGATGGGCGCCTTTTGCGGGGTGAGGGATCTGCTTTTCGCTTGTGCGCTGGGCTTCGGCGACAACATCAATAAGGCAGAGAGCTAATATGGATCCTCAACCAACCAAACTCCGCATCGAACCGCTCCTCTGGATCCTCTTCAGCGCCGGCGGTGTTGTCGCCGCCTTCCTGATCCCCATCCATCTCTTCATTCTGGGAATCGCCACTCCCCTCGGCTGGACCAAAACCACGGAATACGCAAGCGCTACTGCCTTTCTTGCATTTCCGCTCGTGCGGCTCTATCTCTTCGTTCTTTGCTCCATCCCCTTGTTCCACGCCGCCCACCGCATTCGCTACACCCTCTACGACGGCCTGCAAATCAAGCATCTCAACGAAGTCATCGCCGCCGCATGCTACGGCGGAGCCGTCATCGGCACTTTAATCGCTGGCTATCTTCTCTGGAGTTTCCACTGAACCGAAACGCACATCTAATTTCTAAGGGCCGTAACGGCCCGGCAAGTGAGGCGCCATGGAACACCAACTGAAGTCCATCTCCAAAGCAGGCATCCCCGAAGCCATCGCCAAAGTCGAGCTCTATCGCTATCTCAATGAGCCCGAGGAGGCCGAATCCATCTGTCGCGACATCCTCGCCATTGACCCCGACCAGCAGTTAGCCCGCCGCATGTTGGGCCTCTCCATCACCGATCAGTTCCTCGGCATCACCGGCGATCGCTACGAAGAGTGCCGCTCCATCTTCCAGGGCCTGCGCGATCCCTACGAGCGTTTCTACTACACCGGCCTCTTCCTCGAACGCCGCGCCAAGGCCCAGCTCCGCACCGGCTGCGCCGCCCACATCCTTCTTCCCCTCGTCGAAGAAGCGCTGCAAAATTTCGCCGAAGCCGAAAAAATCCGTCCCATCGGAAACGACGACAGCATCCTCCGCTGGAACCGCTGCGTCCGCCTCCTCGAATCCCACCCCGATTTCCACGCCGTCCACCCCGGCCCATCCAACTTCGAATCCTCCGACACCCCGCCAATCCCCACCCGCACCCGCGGCCTAACCCATTAGCGCATAGCGGCCACCTTCAGGGCTTGCCCTGACGCAGGAAGGGTGGCCAAGCCGAGTAGCACAGGCTTCAGCCTGTGCTCTTGTATTTTTCTTCTCTTAACTCTGTCATCCCGACCGGAATGGCCGATTTTTTCTTCCGCGCCGAAGTTTGGCGCGTCGGCCATGGAGTGGAGGGACCGCGGCAATATGTCAACTCGACCCAGCTCACGGAGACCAGCAAAGAATCCTCGGGAAGATGGTTTCCCCCTAAACGCGTAACGTAAATTAGGTGCCGTACCCTTACGGTCTTCCAGAGTGCGGGTCGTCTACATCCCCAACACACCCTCTCGCCACAATCCGTCGCTCAACCGCAACGCCTCAACCCCGACCCAAACCCAAGTCCTCACGTCGACCCCATCCGACCATCCAATGAAATCAATCTTTGAAACTAGATGCGTTAGCACACAGCCGGCTACGGCGCTCTTCACAAACTCTCCCGTCAATTCCGCCGCCGGCGCCACCCTCTCCGCCGCCTCTGGCTGTACTCCAAGCCCCTCTCGGCACGTCATCCCGCACAACAACGGACTGAACAGCCCCACCCCCGCCAGAACCGCCGCCGCTACCGTCCGATATTTCCGCTTCCCCATAACTCTTCTCCTCACTGCTTCTGCCTTCTACTTGTTAGTCGAATACACCTCCCCCAAATCGACACCCGTACTCGCCAATTTTTGTCGGAATCCAACTGAACTGTAGGGCCTGCCTTCCCAGGCGGGCAGAATTGTCTTGCTCTTGTAGCGGCCGCCTTCTGAGGCGGGCGTCGTCTTTGGAGTGCACCGAATACTACTTCCTCAACAATATTCGCTCATGCCCTGTGCTTTTCAGTCAGCCAGGCTCGTTTCTTTTTTTCCAGCCGCGAAGGTACCTCGCCGGCATCGATCAAATCTCCACGCTGCGCCGCAGCGTAACCTTCCTCAATCTTGGCTCGTATCTCGCTCCCTTGCTCTGTCAGCCATGCTTCCTGCTCATGCAGCAGCGAGACCGCCTGCTCAACAAACTCGTCCACACTTGTGTACGCCCCGCGCTCGACATCTTGCTTGATCAACGCTTCAAGCTCCGGCTTCAGTTCGATCTTCATGCCGCCAGTCCTATTTTGGAGTGCGGTGGCTCTGCCACCGCTTTTGCAATCGAAGCCGCTCTACCGAATCATCGTTCTTGAAAAACCCTCCGGAACAATCCAATCATCTCCGCAAACGCCTGATCCGTCGCCTCCGGATCAAACCGCGCGCCTTCATCCCGCGTAAACGCATGCTCCGCCGGATACAATATCGTCCGGTACTTCACTCCGCTCTTCCGCAACTCCGCGTCAATCTTCTCCCGTCCCGCCTCCGGCACATGCGGATCCTGCGTCCCAAAAATCATCAGCAACTCTCCGCGAATCTCCTTCGCTCGCGCCAGCGACCCCGCATCCGCATCTTTCCCCAATTTCCCGTCGTGAATTCCCGTCCCGTAATAACAGGCCGTGGCGCGAACGTCCGGCTGAAACGCCGCCCGAAACGCCAGGTGTCCGCCAATGCAAAATCCCACCGCCCCAATTTTCCCGCGCGATACCTTCGGATGTTTCCCCAGCCAATCCAGCCCCGCCCGGCAGTCCGCATCAAAATCCGCCACAGGAGTCTTCGCCGCATCCGCGAGCCCGCGCGTGCGCCCAGCATCGTCAAACGCAATCGCTGTCCCCGCCGGCTCAATCCTTCGATAAATTTCCGGCGCGGCCGCCACAAATCCATAACCCGCCAGCCGCACGCACCAACGCAACAGCGGCGGCGTCAGTTGAAAAATATCCGAGTAGCACCAGATCCCCGGATACTCCCCCTCCGCCTTGGGCGCCGCCACAAATGTCCGCATCGGCGAACCGGCCGATACAATGTCCACATACTCTGTCTTCACCACCATCGGTCATTTCCTCTCGGCCTAAGTCGTGGCAAATTCTGTCCGAGACCTCCGCTCCAGTCAACTCTCCCCTGGGAGGCAGGCAGCGGCCAGGGAAGGGGGTTTTAAAACTTCACCGGACAACTCCTCCCTGGAAAAGCGTCAGTAGATTATTCGAGTTTTCGGTTAGGAACTCCAAAATGTCGGAAAGTTATGGCACTATTTTGCACATCCTGTCCAAGGGTACAGGGGGGCACCCAACCTAAGGAAATAAGAGCTGTATTTTCAGTCAAGTAGAGGCCGCAAACTGTACCGGAATCCACCACCTTTGGCAGTTCGCTTGCACAGGAGTACAGTGCTGAGGGCAGCAAAGGTTTCGTGTGTAGTGTGTTCCAGGGAGGAACGGAATAATGATGAAAAGACTTCTTGTAATGGCTGTTCTCAGTGCCGTCGTAGTCTTGGGCTACGCGGGACCTGCTAGAGCAGACTCGATTGGCACTCTGAGTTTGAGCGACTGCGGCGGCGGAAATCCCGGCTGTCCGGTCGCGACCTATAGCTTCGATATTGGCACCACGAGTGCGACGCTGACCATCAATATCATCAGCGGCGTAAACTCGAACAACGACATCATTTCGGCCGTGAACCTTGGCACAAATGGCATAACTTTGACGGGCCTGAGCGCTACGGGTCCGACCGGTTCCGGCAGTTGGTCCGCCAATCAGGCCAGCATCAACAGCAACTCCAATTGCACGCTCGGGAGCGGCTCGTTCATGTGCGCCGCAGGCAGCGCGAGCATCGCGAACGGCGGGTCATATACCTGGACTTTTTCTTATGACTCAAATGCTTCCATTGCCTTGATGGACCCGGGCACCGTGCACATCGGCGCGAATTATGATCCAGCTCAAGGCTTGATCGTTTCTCAAACCATCGGCGGCACTACGGTTCCTGAACCAGCCAGTTTGACGTTGCTCGGTTTGGGCCTCCTGGGTGTCCCGTTCTTTCGCCGCAAGAAGTAAAAACCAAGATCTTTTTCCGGGGCCGGCGATCTTTCGCCGGCTCTTTTTTTTGGGGGCCGCACCCGAAATTTTCCACTGGCCGCCCAAACCGCTCGCTCCTCCCAAACACAAGATTCCCATTGAAAGTGTGTCCCCTGTCCTTTTCCCGGCGCCATCCACTGGCCATTCGGGCAATTAACTCATTCACCCTTCAAAACCTTCTGCTCATTGCCCCTCCCCGCGCCCCATCCGATGATTTCTTACGACGCGTTTCCACTTCACTCGGGAAAGGTTCCCATGATTCGCTTCCTCCGTTTCGTACTGCTCCTCTCGCTTTGCACTTCGGCCGTGCAGGCCGGCCCCGATCTGGTTAAAGTCCACGTCCGCGTGATTCTCGTGGACCGAGATCTGAACCAGAAGGCCGTGCCCTTCCTGCTCGTGACTTTCAAAAGCGGCGCGAAGTCCGTGGACGTAAAGACCGGCCTCGACGGAACCCTGGAAACGCAGCTGCCCCCGGGAAAATATCTGGTCACCACTCCGAAAGCCGCGGAGTTGGGAGATCGCTCTTTCACGTGGAGCCTGCCTGTAACGCTTGCCGGCGCCCAGCAGAACGTAGACCTCACCAACGACAATGCAAAAATCGAAACGGCTTCCGCTCCGGCCTCCGCACGCTCCAGCGAAAATTCCGGCACGGGAGACCTCACCGAACATTTCAAGCGGCTCAAGAATACCGTCGTGACCGTCATCAGCGAATCCGGCCACGGCACCGGCTTTTTCGTGGACAACAAGGGTCTTCTTCTCACCAACCAGCACGTTGTAGGCAATTCCCAATACCTGGCCGTGCAGTTTGATCGCGAACACAAAATCCCAGCCCGCCTGATCGCAGCCGACCCGCAAAAAGACGTTGCCCTGCTGTGCGTAAACATGGCTGCATTGCCGAATGCCTCGCCCGCTCCGCTCTTCCGCGCAACCGCAAGCAAACCGCCGGTCCAGGAAGGCGAACGCGTTTTCACCATTGGCAGCCCGCTCTCTCTCGACAAAATCATCACCACCGGCATCGTCAGCAAAGTCGAGGCGCACACCATCATTTCCGACATCAACATCAATCCCGGCAATTCCGGCGGACCACTTTTCAATGGCGCCGGCCAAGTCGTCGGGCTGACCACTTTCGGCACCCGTGGCGATGGCGGCCCGGGCGTCTCCGGCATTGTGCGCATCGAAGAAGCTCTGGCTCTGCTGGAGGCCAACCGCGCGAAAACGGCTGGAACCCTGCCCGGCACCCTGCTTCCCGTCGAGCCGCTGACTCCCTACCCGGTCGAAGGTCTGAAGGAAGCCCTGAAAGTGGACAAGTTCGATCCGCGCCCCTACTACCTTTCCGCTGGCGACTTCAACATCGCCCTCTCCACGCCGCCTTTTGACTACCGCGAAGCCGAGGAACGCCGCCTGGCCGCCGAACGTGCTCACAAAAAGCGCAACAAGAAAAATGACCAGCCCGCGGAAAACACGGACGACTCCGATGCCCCGAAACAGTGGGAAGAGGACGCCGGCGCGCATCCCGCAGTCTTCGGTATCTACGTCATGCCGCAGGCCAAAGAGGGATTCGGCTCCGCGCTCGGCCGCTCGTTCAACAGCTACGCCGCCGCCAAGTTGAAATTCAAGACCGATTTTCAAAAGATGAAGCTTTTCTGCGGCAGCAAGGAAGTGGAACCCATCCATCCCGGCCGAGTTCCCGTCTCGGTTTCCGTCCGCAACCAGGCCGTCCGGATGGAAGACTCCACTTACAAAGGGATCTACCTCTTCCCTCCCGACGCCGTGAATCCGGAGTGCGGCGTGGTCAAGCTGGCCATCTACTCCTCAAAGAACGATGAGCCCGTGATCAAAACTCTTGACGAAAAAAGCATCCAGCACATCTGGGCCGACTTCGACGCCTTCCGCCGCGCCGACGAGTCAGCCAAAGTCGCCAGCAAGCACTAACGAACAGCTCGTCTCGCATAACTACGCTCGCCTAACGGCCGAAGCAATCGAACGTACGAAAGGCACGTTAGGGCCAAGCCACGCGCGTGGCTCTGCCTGTCCTCCAGTGCAGGTTTTTTCCGCCCATTTCCGGAACAATCTGTTTGCTTCCAGATGACTTTTTTCTGACAACTCAAATTCCCCACTCCGCTACTCTTCCCTCAACGATGAATGCCCAACGGTTCTTGCTCTCGGCTCTTCGCAAGTAATCCTGCGCATTCAACCCGGTCATTAAAAGCGTCTTATTTTACGGAGGATTTATTGATGCGAAGCTTCAAACAGCTCTTATTCCTTGGCCTCATCTGTACGGTCATTCTCGCAGGCTGTGGTGGTTACAGCCGGCCCTCGACTCCCCCAGGAACTCAATCCGCCGCGATGAGTCTCTCGGTCACCGACGCGCCTCCTGCGGGCGTCACCGTCTTTTCCTTTGAGGTCACCCTGACGGGAGCCACTCTCACCGGAACCGGCATTTATGCGACCAACATTGACCTCCTTGCCGGTAAAGGGGCGCAACGCATCGAAGTCAAGCATCTCGAAACCGAAAACGCTTTCCTGAATCTCTCGAACGTTACTCCCGGCAGCTACACAACCCTCAATCTCACGTTCTCCAATCCGGAGCTGACTTTCCGCAACGACTCCGCTGCCGCGATTGCCGGTTGCGCTCCCGCGGCCGTGTGCGAAATCAAGCCCACGGGAACTCTCACCGCCACGGTCAACGGTCAATTTAATCCTTCGATGGGCACTCAGACCGGCGTTTTGCTGGATCTCAATCTCAATACGCTGCTCACGCAATCGCTCGGTGTGGACTTCAGCACCGCCGGCGCCGTCTCCGCCACTCAGCAAACCACGAGCAACCAGGGAGATCTGGAAGAACTCGACGATCTCGAAGGACTCGTCGCTTCTGCCGGCGCTTCGCAATTCACTCTACAGACTTCCGGCAACGGCAGCGTCACCGTCACGGCCGACGGCAACACCCAGTTCGAAGGCTTCGACCAGTGCACCACGGCCAACGCGGCATGCCTGATCAACGGCCAATCCGTGGACGTGGATCTTGCGCTCGTCGCTTCCGGCTCGTTTCTCGCCAGGAAGATCGAATTGCACGA
>DASSGJ010000276.1:0-5238 GCA_035693545.1 Candidatus Acidiferrum sp. | reverse complement strand
TCGCCGGGTTCGAGTTTTGTTTCGAAAGAGGGGCTGGTGAGACTGCAGGTGGTCTCACAAGAGAACAATCCCTTGCTCTGGAAATTGTTAAAACGCATGGGTGAAAAAGGCCCCGCACCGATGCTTGTGAATACTTCCTTCAACCTGTTTGGCGAACCGCTGGTGATCAATCCGCGAGACGCCCTGCGGAGCTACTACTGTTCCGGAGTGGACGCGCTGGTCGCGGGAAGCTTCCTGCTGACAAAACGTTAGGGAGAAATGGTCGAGTTATAGAAACGACTATCCGGCTCGAGGAAAATCGTACCGAGCTTTAGACGGGCCTCGACCGAACCACCGCAAATCGCTCCTTCATTTTCAAGAAAGGCGATTCCAGCCAGCGGTAGGAAAGAGCGCTGAATAATACAGTCAGGCCGAACCCGGTAAGCGCGTAGGCGGCGTATATCTTTACGCTGTTGCCGCGGAATACGTGCCATGCAACCAATAAGCCCGCCGCGTGGTAAACGTAAAGTCCGTAGGAGATTCGTCCGAGGTAGGTCAGCCAGGAATTCGTCAACACGCGCGCACCGGCGGCCGGCGCACCGATCACCGCAGCCAGCAAGCCGGCAGCAGCCAGCGCAATCAGCGGACGGCCGAGGAGGGTTCCCATCACAGGAGCAACTTCGGTTTGGGCGTTTAGATTTGTGTAGGACGCAACGATGCACCATACACTCACGCAGCTGATTGCCAGGGCTGCTCGACTAAAAAGCGAAAGGGACGGAGCTTCGCTTCCAAGAAAATAAGCAACCAGAATCCCGAAGGCGATCGCGTCAATGCGGGCCATGGTGTTGTATTCGACCGCGGCGCCGAGAACATGGGAAGAGACCAGAAATATCCGGACCGCATTCGCAAGCACTAGCAGACCAATTACCGTAAGGACCAACTGGCGTCGGGACAACCGGCGGAGCGCAAGCGGCCAAATCAGGTAAAACTGCTCCTCAATGGAGACACTCCACAATGGACTGGCGATAGAGTGCGGCAGACCAAGGAAGACGTAGACCCAATTTCCGGAGAGCAGCAGATATCCAGCAACGTAGGGCCAGCCCAAATGTTGAGTTCGATCCCACGCAGGAACGAGCGCAGCAACGGCAATGAAGAAGAAATAGAGCGGCCAGATGCGCAGGATACGCCGAACATAGAACGCGCCGGTATCGATGCTTCCCCGGACTTCTTCCTCACGGATCAGCAGGGTGGTAATCAAGTAAGCGCTCAAGGCAAAGAAGAGATCGACGCCATAGGCGCCGGCGCTTGCGACGGCACAAATCAGCGGAACGATGCTTGCGGGGAGAATCGGGTGGGCCTGATAAAATTGCGGATCGTTGGGGACGACGTGAAATACAAACACGCCGAAAAATGCGAAGAATCTAAGGGTATCGAGTTCCGGCCGGTAGAAAGGCTGACCTGCGAGTTTTTCTCCGTCAGCTGCAGCCATCACTCCAAGTTCCAGATTCTCATGCGGGTCAGACAATTGATTGAAAGTTTCCATTTGCGCCATTTGTATTGCTCTGAAGATTTTACCGCTTTATCGAGATCCGAATGATGCTGCCTTAAACTATCAACCTACAATGAGGCGTATTCTCCCGGTAGATTGACGGTATTTGCTTTTTTGTTTTCGCTTCCGGCGGTGATATTTTCGTTTAGAACCGGCAATCTCCACAACAAAACCTGTTGTGAATTGCACGTGTGCAGGATCCGCAAATCTCGTCTTGCAAGCTCATTACCGGATGGTATGCTGGCCGTTCTATCAGATTTTCAGATGAAAATCCCTAGCCCACCTAACCCAAGCAAGTATGCTGCGAGTTATATCTGGATCTTATTAGGGGCCGCACTTGTTCTGCGCCTAGGGATATTTATTTTCTTTCCCAGTATCTACTGGCCCGACGAGATCTTTCAGACCCAGGAGGCAGGGCATCGACTCGCCTATGGGTACGGGGTGGTTCCGTGGGAGTATCGCCTCGGAATCCGCTCCTGGGTATTGCCCGCTTTTATCGCTGTCATCATGAAGTTTACCGCGTGGATCGGGCCCGGCTCTTCCGGTTATCTGTTCGGTATAGCGCTCTGCTTCTCTCTTCTGTCGCTGGCAGTCGTCTGGTTCGCTTTCGTCTGGTGTCGTGACTATTTAGGAATGGAGTATGCGTTTCTAGCCGCCTTTATCACCGCGACCTGGTTCGAACTTGTTCATTTCGGTCCGCGCGTTCTCAACGAGTTTGTCGCGGGGAACATACTTCTGCCCGCCGTCTATCTGGGATCTTTGAAGTCGGAGCAACAGCCTGAGAACAAATGGCGGCTATTCGCGTTCGGTCTGCTCTTGGGGCTGGTCGTGTGCCTTCGCATGCAGTTTGGCCCAGCCGTCCTGCTTACCGGACTCTGGATCATGGCACGTGACTGGAAAGTTCGGCTTGCACCGATCAGCCTTGGAATCGTCCTGATTGTTCTCTTATTTGGCGCCGTCGATGCGCTAACCTGGTCGTGGCCGTTCTATTCTTACTACGCGTTTTTCACAGAGAATATAGTTCACCACCGCGCAGCGGGCTTCGGGGTTCTTCCCTGGTATTATTTTATTTCCGCTCTCTTCTTCCATACCGGACCACTACTGATTTTTGCCGTTCTTGGTGTGCGGCGATCTCCTATCCTCGGCTGGATTGCGATTGCCGTTTTGTTCCCACATCTCCTGATCGGTCATAAGGAGTTTCGCTTCATCTATCCTGTCCTACCGATTGTGCTTATTTTGTCTGCAATCGGGATAATCGACTTCTTGCGTTTCCTGGATCAAAAAATGGAATGGAGAATGACTGCGGCGGTGCGCATCCTGATCGCTGCTGGAATTGTCACGGCTTGCTCGCTTGCTTTGGCCAGTCAATTTCCCCGATGGGATAAGGCGAGAGGATCACTTCAGGCATTCAGCCGATTAAGCAAGGACCAGCAAGCCTGCGGTGTTGCTCTTGTGACAGTTCCTTGGGCGGACGCCGGCGGATATACCTATCTCCATCGCCAGATCCCCATTTTCGTTTTTGGTAACTTTACAGACGCGCGATCAGTCTCTTCGAGCTTCAATAGAATCGTCACACCCGAAGCAGGTGTCATGCCGCTCGAAGGCTTCTCATTGAGTAGTTGTCGGAATGGTGCGTGCGTCTACCAGCGTGGAGGAGATTGTCTGGCTGGGAGATCTGGGTTTGAGATCAACGAATATCTGAAGTCACGGGGCGAATAAAGGTCTGAGCCAGAGACTGGCTGCGCGCAGCTGATACGACTTCGCAATCATTGCATCCGGATTTCCGGCCGAGCTTCGAATCGATTTCTGACGCGAAACGACTACAGTTGACACAGTTCCGGTCAGATTCACCGGAATTCCGAGCAACAGCAGGGATCTTCAATTCCTGGTGGCTTGTGCTTTCAGGAAGCTTCGCTTCGCGGAAGTCAGCAGCCAGACAACCGTAGTTCCCGGATTTGCCAGCATCCACAGGAACTCCTTGAAAATTCCAATCATAAGAGTTGGCAGATCCAGCCTTTCTCCCAGGGTGCTCAATCCTTGTTTGTGATACCGCCAAAATGCGGGAGGCCGCAGACGTATCGCCTGCTGCGCGAGTACACTGTAATATTCAAGCTTGGATTTCTTTCTCAACTGCGCGGCTTCCTGCTGCGAGAGGAAGACTGGCGCGTAGCGCTGGAGAATAACGTAATGATCCAAAGCACCGGGTTGAAAAGCCCTGGCAGAGGAAGAGATTGATTCATTGTCCGTGCGCAGGCACGAGAGCACCTGATGCACGAATCCAAAATCCCACTTTTCGAGAATTTCCAGGCACTTCTCCGTATCCTCGTGAAGCAATCCTTCCTTATAGAAGGAGTCCTGGCCGCGGACAAGCGATGATCGGTACATGACGGTAGTTGGAGAGCCAAAAACATATGCGCCGCCGCGCAAATAATTGCGGGCTGCATCTTTTCCGGGAAGCATGGAGGCATCCCGAGGGAAGCCGGAACCTCGGACAACGTCGCCCTTCAGATCGTAGGAACTGACAAGTCCGATCGATTCCGACTTTTCGAAGACAGCAACCATTGATTTCAAGCAGTCTGGAAAAATAGAGTCATCTGCCTGCACAATTTTGCAATACGCGCTGTCCGGAGAAATCCGCTGCAACGCGCGATTGTAGTTCGGCACTTGGGGCACAAGTTCGGAGAAATGCATCAACCGAATTCGCGAGTCCCGGCGGGCGTATCTAGCCGCGATTTCTCCCGAACCATCGGTGCTGCAGTTATCCGCCAAAATATATTCAAAATTCGAATAGGTTTGAGCGAGAACGCTTTCAATGCATTGAGCAAGATAGGGAGCGGTGTTATGGAAGGGAGTGACGACGCTGACGAAAGGTTCACGCATAGAATTTACAACGCAGTCTTACCCGCTCCGGAATGGCTGCGGCTCATTTGTTCCTTTGACGCATGAGACATTTTCCGGGCTTCGATGGCCATGCCTCGTAAGGTGTTAAACCTCCAGCGGGCCTGAAAAAGAGAGTCCTGTTGGAAAGAGATCCAAGCCACGGCCATAATGGCGAGCTCTTTCGGCAGGTCGCGGAACAGAAACCGCGGCACTCCAAACCACAATTGTTGATGAGGAGAAATTCGGAAGCGCCCCCGACCCCACCGAATCGCGCGAAGAAGCACCCATTCCTTGGTCAGCTGTTCCTTGCGGATGAAGTGTTCCACTAGCGAAGTTTTCGTATACCACGCTTTGTGGCCGCCGCGGCATAACCTTACAACAAGCTCGGTTTCGCTGCCCATAGGATAGTCCGCGCCGCTCGGGCCAATGTTGCAGTCAAAGCGGACACCGGATGCGAAAACGCTGGAGCGAACGGCCATGTTAGGCCCGAATACCAAATGCGGAGCGACCGGTCCTTCCGGCAAAGATGGATCGGTCAAGGTGTACACCGGTCCGGGATCTCCAATCCATGTAATCCAATCGGGTGGTGGTATTTCCCATCGGGGTAGAACTGCTCCGGCGAAGATCGAATAAGAAACTCGAGTGTCGACAGCCTGCCTTAATTGCACTAACCAGTGCGGGTTCGGAAAGACATCATCATCCGTAAAGACCGTCAAGTCACCTTCCGCAAGCTGGAGACCGGTATTCAGCGCAAAATTCTTTCCCAATTTAGGTTCACTTGCGGATTGCAGTGGGAGACGACCAGCGAAAGAGGCGAGCACCTGGGAAGT
>DASSGJ010000275.1:0-3268 GCA_035693545.1 Candidatus Acidiferrum sp. | reverse complement strand
GGACATCGCCCCAGCCGGGAAAGCCGGGCGAGTCTCGCTGCATTTGGTAGACCAGAACGGTGTGGACCGCGGCCCGCTCCAGGAAGTCCGCGTCGGCGCGCCAATCGACCGCTAACATGAAATTTCGCGCGGGGAAACAATTCGTATTGGTGCTCGCCGCCGCATGGTGTGGGGGCTCCGCGCTCGGTCAACAGGTCAGTTCACCCGCTAAGGTTTCTCAGCTGGTCACTGCGGGGGATCTTACGGCGCAGCCCGTCGGCGAAAACTGGACTTCTTACAATGGCGACTATTCAGGACGCCGCTACAGCAGCCTCCGACTCATCAACACATCAAACGTCGCGCAGTTGAAGGCCGTTTGGGTCTTCCATCCGGGAAACTCTCAGAATCTGGAAGTAACCCCGGTCGTGATCGGTGGGCTGATGTTCATCACTTCTTCGAATGACGTGTTTGCCTTGGACGCGCGTACCGGCAGACAGCTTTGGCACTACCACCGCGCGGTCAGCTCCGGGCTTCTGGACGATGCCGCAGCGCACAAGAATCGCGGCGTCGGTGTCTGGCAAAATTATGTTTTCGTCGAAACCGACGACGCTCACTTGCTCAAACTGGATGCCCGTTCTGGAAATTTGCTCTGGGATGTCGCCTATGCCGACAAGATCAAACACTACGGCGCGACGAGCGCCCCGTTAGTCGTCAAGGACACTGTCATCGTAGGCACTTCCGGTGGGGATTCAGGTGTCCGTGGCTTTGTAGCTGCGTACGATGCCGCCACCGGAAAACCCAAGTGGCGTTTCTGGACCATTCCCGGCCCCGGCGAATTTGGTTCCTCGAGTTGGCCCGGCGATTCCTATCTGCATGGCGGTGCCACAACCTGGATGCCCGGCACGTATGATCCTCAACTCAACACGCTCTACTGGACCACCAGCAACGCTGCACCCGACTTCGTGGGAGATTCTCGCCCGGGCGATGACCTTTATACCTCATGCGTCTTGGCCCTGGACCCCGACACCGGCAAGCTCAAGTGGTATTTTCAATTCACCCCGCATGATGTCTACGACTACGATGCCACGGAAACTCCCGTGCTCTTGGATGCGGAGGAGAACGGAACCATCCGTCATCTTTTAGTTCAAGCGAATCGCAACGGGTTCTTCTACGTGCTGGACAGAACCAACGGAAAATTTTTGCGCGCAACTCCGTTCGTGGAAAAATTGAACTGGGCCACCGCCATTGACGCGTCTGGCCGCCCCATCCTCTCGGGCCGGATTCCCACCGCGGAAGGCACGAACATCTGTCCGGGCATTGACGGCGCCACAAATTGGTTTTCGCCATCCTATAATCCGGACACCGGTCTCTTCTATTTGGTCGCACTCGAAAGTTGCAATCTGTTTCTCGCCAAACCCAAAGAATTTACAAAGGGCGCCACCTTTTACAACACAGGAACCTCACTCCCCCCGGGCGAGCGGATGCAGAAAATCTTGCTGGCCATTTCTCTGGCCGATGGAAAACGAGTCTGGAGTTATCCGCAGGTGGGCCCAGGCAATTCCTGGGCTGGCACTCTGACGACTGCGGGTGGCCTGGTCTTCTTCGGAAACGACTCGGACTCTTTCGAAGCGGTGGAGGCTTCAACTGGCCGCGCCCTCTGGCATTTCAACACTGGTCAACTCATGCGGGCCTCGCCCATGACTTATTCCGTCGCCGGAGTCCAGTACGTGGCGATCGCCGCGGGAAGCGACGTTTTCACTTTCTCTCTTTCAACGGATTCTTCGCCCGTTCGCCAGGTTCCGTGACCGTTCTTAGTCGTTCTATCGATTCGCCAGGCACGTTGGCACAGGAGGCTTCAGAATGCTGCTCAGAGTCTTCAACGACAAGGTTTCCCTTGGCAAGACTGCGGCCGCCCAGGCAGCGACGGCAATCCGCTCCGCCATCGCAAGTCGTGGTCAAGCTCGAGTCGTGGCTGCCAGCGCCGCATCCCAGTTCGAATTCCTCGAAGCCTTGACCGCAACTCCCGGCATCGACTGGAAGCTCGTCACTCTCTTCCATCTGGACGAATACATCGGTCTCCGCATGACCCACCCTGCC
Source organism: Candidatus Acidiferrum sp. (assembly GCA_035693545.1). Classification (GTDB taxonomy): domain Bacteria; phylum Acidobacteriota; class Terriglobia; order Acidiferrales; family UBA7541; genus Acidiferrum. The sequence goes on along the minus strand of DASSGJ010000275.1, from coordinate 1,192 downwards.
AGCTTCTGCAAATTTCTCCAGGATCGCTTGATTTCGAAGACCGGCATCGTCAACTATCATCTTCTCGATGGCAGTCAGGATCCCGCCGAAGTGATCCGCAGCGCAGGCAAAGCCATCTCCGCTTCGCCGATCGACATCGCCTTTCTCGGCATCGGCGAAAATGGACACATTGCCTTCAACGATCCGCCGGCCGATTTCGACATCGAAGATCCCTACATCGTCGTCTCTCTTGATCACGCCTGCCGCTCGCAGCAGGTCGCCGAAGGGTGGTTCGAGAATCTCGACGCCGTTCCGAAGCAGGCTATTTCCATGTCCGTCCGCCAGGTTCTCAAGGCCACGGAGATTCTCGCCGTGGTTCCGGGCCCGCGCAAAGCCGCTGCCATCAAGGCCTGTTTCGATGGCCCCATCAGTCCGATGGCGCCCTCTTCCATCTTGCGCAATCACCACAACGCCACCGTCTACCTCGACCTGCAATCTTCCGCCTTGCTCAGCCCGGCCACGCTTTCCGCGCTCACGGCTTCGGCTTAACACATGGCCGCTCAACACTCTTCGTTTTCGATGGCTTCCTGATGCAAAGCGCCGCTCACTCCGGCCAACAGCCCGGTTTCTCCGGCGGACGCCGCGCCATTCCCCGCCTTCGTTGGTGGATCGGAAGCCTCCTCTTCGCCTCTACGGCTATTAACTATGTTGACCGCCAGACACTCTCCCTCCTCGCTCCCTTTCTGAAACGCGACTATCACTGGACCAACACCGACTACGCCGCGATCGTAATTGCTTTTCGTGCGGCCTATTCCATTGGCCAGACGCTCTGTGGTCGGCTCATGGATCGCGTCGGCACCAAGCGCGGCTTGACCATCACGGTCGCCTGGTACTCTCTGGTTTCTCTCCTCACTCCCTTGGCCCGCGGCTTTTACTCCTTCCTCGGCTTTCGCTTTTTCCTTGGCGCTGCCGAATCCGGAAACTGGCCTGCTGCAACCAAAGCCGTTTCCGAGTGGTTCCCCAAACATGAACGCGGATTGGCCACCGCCTTATTCGACAGTGGCTCTTCCATTGGCGGCGCCATCGCTCCCTTCATCGTTTTGTGGATTTATTTCCGCTACGGTTGGCGCGCTGCGTTTATTGTTCCTGGACTGCTTGGTATTCCCTGGCTGCTGGCTTGGCGCTGGCTTTACTACACTCCACAGGAACATCC
>DASSGJ010000274.1:0-4074 GCA_035693545.1 Candidatus Acidiferrum sp. | reverse complement strand
CGGCGTGTGCCATTCGGATCTGCACGTTGCCAGTGGCGATTGGCCGCAAATCGTTCCAATCACGAAGAAACCGTTGATCCTCGGGCATGAGATCGCCGGCCGCGTCGTGGAAAAAGGCGCAGCCGTCAAGGAACTGGAACTGGGAGACCGCGTTGGTGTTCCCTGGGTGCACTGGACCTGCGGGGAATGCGAGTTCTGCTGCGAGGGAAATGAAAACCGCTGTTCGAAACAACAAATTACCGGCGTAACTGTGGACGGCGGGTACGCCGAATTTGTCAAGGCTCCCGCGAGCCACGCCCTGAAGATCCCCGAGGGACTTTCTTTCACCGACGCCGCGCCGCTCTTTTGCGCGGGCGTCACGGTCTATCGCGCCCTGAAGCATGCGGGAATCCGCCCAGGCCAGAGGTTGGCGGTTTTTGGCGTCGGCGGCTTGGGCCACCTTGCCGTGCAAATCGGGCGGGTACTTGGAGCGACCGTCAGCGCCATTGATGTGTCGGATGAAAAACTCGAACAGGCCAGAGGCTTGGGAGCCTCGGTCACCCTGAACGCCGCAAACGTAAATGTGGTTAAAGAGCTGCGCCGCGCTGGCGGCGTCCATGCCGCGCTGGTGACTTCTGCGGCCAAGACTGCTTACGATATAGCCTTTCCCTCCGTAAGGCCCGGCGGAATTCTGCTGGTTGTCGGCCTGCCTTCCGAGTCCATTTGTTTTCAGCCCATCCAAATGGCGGCATCCGAGGTGCATATTCAGGCATCCTCGGTCGGAACGCGACAGGATATGCGCGAAGTACTGGCCATGGCTGCGGCTGGCAAGCTGCACTGCCAGGTGGCTACGCGTCCGCTCGCGCAGGTCAATGAAGTCCTGGAAGAGTTGCACCGTGGCAAGGTTTCCGGCCGCATCGTGCTGGACATGTCCTGAGATTCCTCTGCGTCGCGCGAGCTCCTTACCTGGCATTCCGTCTCCGAGCCGGTTTACCTTGTGGACTCCCATTTGCCGAATCGCAAACGTACGATCACATCCAAAGGACGCCCAAGATGTACAAAAATTTCTTATTGACGTTAGTTCCAAAAATGTGATACCGACTATCACAATTTCATTTGAACCAACCTCCGGGGAGGACAGGGATCGATTCCGCCTCCTGGCGTTCAGGTGCTTTTGGGAAGTCGAGTGCATGCGCGGGGGAAGCCGAGGCCGCCTGCGGAACATGGTTATCGCTCTGGGCAGGTGAGCATACTTTTGTTCGTTTAGCGAACGGTTTTGCGAAGCCTTTGACGGACCAGGAGGAAGCTATGAAGGCGACTTTTCTTGCCTCTGTGTTATTGCTCGCCATTTGGGCCACTGCCGGAAGTCGACCTGCCCGAGCCCAGGGCGTCGGGTCCTCCGGCGACCTGACGGGCACCGTCTCGGATCCCTCAGGCGGCGGCATACCCGGCGCTAAAGTGACGGTCATTGACGAGGCCAAGGGCGTGCAGCGCAGCGCGGTCTCCGATGAGCATGGCGCTTATCGTGTCTCGGGTCTCGCTCCCTCTACGTATAGGGTCACGGCCGAACACAGCGGCTTTGCCACGGAAATCGTCCGGAGTGTCGTGCTAAACGTCGGCCAGATTCTGGTTCTGGATATGCAGCTCAAGCTGGCCGGAATATCCTCCACTGTGGAAGTGTCGTCGGAAGTTCCGGTGGTGGAGACGCAAAGGGGCAGCCAGGCCAATACGTTAACCCAGAACTATATCGTGGACCTGCCCATAGATCGGCGAGATTACCTCACGTTCACACTGTTGCTGCCAGGCGTGTCCGATTCCACACGGCTTGCGGACGATCAGGACTTTCGAGTCAAGCAGACGCCGCAAAGCGGGCTCTCGTTTTATGGCAGCAATGGACGAGGGAACAGCATCACGGTTGACGGCGGTGAAGCTTCGGGCGACTCGGGGGGCGTGCGGCTTACCGTGAGCCAGGATGCCGTCCAGGAATTCCAGGTAAACCGCAGCAATTACGGAGCGGACTTGGGTGGCGCCAGCGGCGCTTCGATCAACATCGTCACCAAATCGGGGACAAATGATTTGCATGGCTCGCTGTTTGGCTACTTCCGCAACGACGGCATGGATGCCCGCGATCCCTTCGCGTACACGCAGGCGCTGACGCCAACGGACCCATTCTCGTTCACCGCGCAAGGCGTGCCGACCAAGAACTCGCTGTCGCGCCAGCAGTTTGGCGGCTCATTGGGCGGCCCCATCCGGAAAGACAAGACATTTTTGTACGGGGCCTTTGAAGGTCTTCGGCAAGACACACAGAACGCGGTCCCTCTGCTGACACAAAGCTCCATCTTCGCGGGGCCGTCCGCGAGCGCACCAGTCAATTTCCCCAATGCCGATCCGAGGTTTGGACAACAGTCTGTAGTCAGCGATCTGGTGGCCCTCGCTAGCGATCCCAATGCACCAGCAACGGTCCCATGTTTCGGAGTCCCCCCTAACGCAGTCATGCTGCCGCCGCAGATTTGCGCGGGCGCGCTTCAAAACGCTCTGACGGTAAGTCCAGTTACCGGCTCGCCTGGTACGTCACAAAACGCGATCAACAACTATCTGATCAATCAGTTGGAAACCAACGGGGGATTGTTTAACTACAGCACGCGCCAGTACCTGTTTTCTGCTCGCCTGGATCACCGCATAGATAGCAGCAACCAGCTGAGCTTCAGTTACCGGTACGGGCATGACCTCGAAGAAAATCCGGACGTGCAGTCACTCACCGGTTTTTCGGCGGGAAGCACGATCCACACTTATGACAATAACGCCCAGGCCAGCTGGTACCACGAGTTCAACTCCAACACCGGGAATGAGCTCCGCTTACAGTATGACTACAACAGCTTCAACGTGATCCCCAATGAAGCGGGGCAAGTTGGCCTGCAAATTCTGGGGTTCGCGAATAATCTGGGAACGAATATCTTTCTGCCGAACTTCACGATCCTTCGACGCTACGAATTTGCCGACAATGTGTCGCTTGTGCGCGGGCACCACACCATCAAGTTCGGTGGCGACGAACTACTGCGCGGAAATCACTCTGAATCGCACACGTTTTTCCCCGGACGATTCGTGTTTGGTCCTCTGCCCGGCGCCGCGGTCAGTCTGTGTTTTCTTCCTGGAAACAAGAATCCTTGCGACTTGACGACCCAGGGAGCGAACATCAACTCGTTACAGGCAGCCTCATTGAGTGCTCCCCAGGTGTACCAGCAGGGCTTCGGCAATGCCGACTATCCGGCATACACCCGGCCATTGACCGGCCTTTTCTTGCAGGACTCCTGGAACGTCACGTCAAGCTTTAAGCTGACTTACGGTGTCCGGTACGAGATCGACAGCCAGTTCAAGCCCTTGAACACCTACTACGGCGACGTGTCTCCGCGCATATCGTTCGCATGGGACCCCTTCAAAGATCACAAAACGGTTATTCGCGGCGGTTACGGAATCTTTTACGGGCCAATCGATGCGCAGATTCCCCAGGTGGACCTCAGTCTGGGAGTTCTGAACGCGGATAAATCCACGGTAGAGAACCAGCACAACAAGGCTCAAGTTCCGGATCAGGTAAACAATGCGGTGGGCACTTGCGGTGTGGGCATACCTGGTGTCCCGATTATTCCCGGCAACGGCAACAGTCCCTGCAACCGGTACATTTCCATTTACGTGGATCCCGGCTTCAGTTTGCTGCCGTTCCTGCAACCGGCCGGTTCGGTTTTTACCGGGCTGTTCAACCAGGGTCTGATCCAGTGCACCAAGCCGACCGCGCCAAATAGCGCCTGCATCACGCCTGCGGATGTGGCTCCCTTCGGCATCTTCGTACAGAACAGCGGCCAACTTTCACCTCTGACCGTCCTCTTCAGCAATCCGCCGAACTATAAGCCCCCTTATTCGCAACAGGCGTCGTTCGGAATTGAGCGCGAGATTATTCCAGGGCTTTCTGTTTCGCTCAGCGGAATCTATACGCACACGCTGCGGCTTCCCGTGGCAATCGACACGAATCTTCTGCCCACGACGCCGACCAGCACTGTTCCGCTCGCCAATGGGGGAACGTATACCTACAAGAACTGGAAC
>DASSGJ010000273.1:0-3352 GCA_035693545.1 Candidatus Acidiferrum sp. | reverse complement strand
TCCCGCGCAAAAAGAGAAGCCGGCCACAAGATCGTGTTCCGCTTTTCCAATAGCAAGGGCGCGTGCGAAATGATTTACGAGCGCCGCGTCGCCGAAATGGGTAAAACCAAACTAGGCTAACGTAGCGGCGACCTTCAGGTCACCAAGCTTTCGCTCCCCGCAGCTCATGGCAGCGGCGCATCAAAAGCCGCCGCCGCGATTTCCCCAAGCGCCTGCCCGGCAATCTTTTGCGCGCTATCCGGGTCCGCCGGCATCGAGACGTGATTCACATACGCCGCAAACGCCAGCGTCTTTCCCGCCTTTGTCTGCACATAGCCTGCAAGGCCCTTCCCATTCAGCATCAGGCGTGAATTCAGTTTGTCCTCCGCGGCGAACGTCCCGGTTTTTGCAAACACATGCCCCGCGCCTGGATTGTCTTTCTGAATTTTCGCCAGCGTCCCGTCCTTGCCGAGAATCGGCAAACCGTTGCGAAAAACCGCGAAGTCGGGCCGGGTGGTCCAGTATGCAAGATAGTGGCACATGAAATCCGGGCTGAAGAGATCGGCCCAGTTGCCGCCTTCGCCGTCCCCTTGTGAAGCGCCGGAAAGATCGAGCTTCGCATCCGTCAGAAACGCGTGCTCGACTTTGAACCCCGCCGTCAGGGGATCTTTTGAATTCTTTGCCACCAGCAAGCCCAGAAAGTACGGTCCCATGCTGGCGTGAAGGTTCTGGCTGACTTTCAGCGTGATCTTAATTTCTTCGCTCAGAGGCGGGGAGACGTGCTCCGCCATTTGCTGCCCGGAATTGTAGAAATGCTGAAATGTTGAAAAATCCTTGATGGCCGCGTCGGGTTTCTTCGGTTTGATTTCGATTCCTTTGGCCCGTAGCGCATCCCGCAGCACGGCGGTGGCAAACTGGGTGGGAAACGGAATCGGAAAAGCAACAGTGTGCAGGCCGCTGCCTTGCGGAACGTTGCCGGAGAGTGTGACCTCCCAAGAGCCGTCGGGCCGCGCCGCGGGGTCCGTTGCATCGAATGAAAGTTTGGAGTCCGCCGGCCCGGTTGTCATCGAGTTCACAAAATGGAAGTAGGAAGTCTGTGGCGAGACGCCAAACGCCACAGGGTCGCCCACTTTTTCGCCGGGTTTGGCGGTGAGATCAAGAATATTGTCGTTGATCATGATCGAAGACATCGTGACGCCCGTGCCGCCTTCGTGTTCGCCGTCCGGCATCAGGGTCGTGTCCACGTACACGCCGCCTTCGATTTTTCGAATACCTTTGGCCGCGATCTGCACGGCGAAATCCTTGATGACCGCCAGTGGATCACCGGGCAGCGCCGGGCCGTTGTAGGAGTGGTCTTCATCCATGAAGCCGAGCGTGCTATCAGGCTGAATGCGATTCGAAAGGTTGGGATCGCCGCTGGCGACCAGGATGAGATTCCCCTTCAGCGTGCCCTTTTTGTCGATCGGACCCGTGCGGTACACGTTCGTGTGAAAGCGATAGTCGGCGCCAAGTTTCGCCAGGACCGCGCCTTCGGTCAGAAGCTTGGTCGTCGAAGCCGGAACGAAAAGCTTGTCGGCATTAAGGGCGTAGACAACTTTCCCCGTTTCGAGATCGTAAAATTCAACCCCGAAATTTGAGCGTGCAAACTCCGGCCGCGCCATCACTTTCTGGATGCGCGCATCCAGGGATTCAGGTCCTTGGGCCCATGCCCTTGCCGTTCCTGTTGCGAGAAATAACAAAGCGGCGGCGATTCGAGCTCCCTCATTTCGCAAAATAGATTCTCCTCCCGGCTTAAAGCTTATGGCTTAAGGCTAATGGCTTCCATCTGTCGGCTGCTTGCTGCCGCCAATCTTCTCAAACGGCACATTCAATATGCCGTACTCCTTCCAATCCTTGTAATCGAAATGCCACCATTCTTCCTCGTACACCGTAAAATCTTCCGACTCCATGGCCCTCCGGAGCAAATCTCGATGCCACCGCTGCAAAGAAGTCCCCCCGGGGAAATTGGCAAACGAACGCGGCGACATCTCATCGTAGAGCCCCGGCATTTCAATCGCCTGCCCCGTCGCCAGGTCGTAAAGCGTCAGATCCACCGCGCACCCTCGATTGTGCTTCGACCCCTCCTGTGGATTAGCGACAAATATCTTCCCCTCCTGCGGCGTCGCGTCCCAGAAAATCTTCGTCACATACCATGGCCGGTAAGCATCGTGAATCAGCAAGCCGTAGCCCAGCGGCTGCAACTTGAGCAGCACGCGAAGCAACGCTTCGGCTGCGGGCCGCTGCATAAACGCTCGCGCCTGCGTGTAAACCGGCGTGCTAAGAAAATTCTTCGCACTCGCGTACCGAATATCAAGGTGAATCGACGGATCGAGCGTCGCCAGTTCAACCAAATCGGGATTGCGGAATGGGCCCGTTTCCACAGGCGGCGTGAGCTCCAAAGCCTTCACGCGAAGCTCTGTTATGGGCTGCTGGGGGCTGACATGGTAGAAACGAGTGGGATCTGAACCCGCGTCTTCGCGTGAGTAAACAAAGTTTAAATAAGCGAAATGCAAGATTCCGCTATCGTCGCGCCTTACGTCATGTCCGTATTTGCGGCCATCTCCGCCATCCAGCCAGAGAATGCCATCCTTCTCGTCAATTTCTTCCTGATGGTCCTGGGAGCGAAGTAAAAACAAGTGCTGGTTCCTCTCCAGGACGACCACAGGTTCTTTCGCATCGGTCAGCCGATAGATTCCCACGAGTTGTTTCCATTCAGGAGGGGCATCGGGAGGTTTGGAGCCGGAAACGATGGATTGGGCAGCGGGAGTCGTTTGCGCCCGCGAGGCGATCGGGGCCGGAAGCAATGAAACGCAGACTAGAAAGGCAAGTGCGGGAGATAGGCGGAATAGTCGAATCACGTGCGAAATCATAACCGAAAATTGGATTTTGCGAACGGTGACAACTGCAAAGCACGCGTAATAGGCAATGAAATCCTATAGCTCACCCCTTCAGGGGTGAGGGTTTTCATTGCACCGGCAATTTGTGCCGTCGTACCGAAAACCCTCAGGCCTAAAGGCCTGAGCTACAGGGTAATGAATTCCACCCTTTGCGATGAATTTATTTCTTCGCGGTGGCGGCGGATTCGTTCAGGCCGGGTGCCACGACTGGATTGAGGAAAGGCATCATCGCGCGCAGCTTCAAACCGATCTGCTCGATCTGTTGTTGCTGTTCCGCTTTGCGCCGGGCCAGGAAATTCGGGCAGCCCTTTTCGTTTTCCTCGATCCAAGCCTTGGCGAAGCTGCCGTCGCGGATGCCCGCGAGAAGTTTCTTCATCTCCTCACGCGTCTGCTGCGTCACAATGCGTTTCCCCGCGTGATAATCCCCCTGCTCGGCC
>DASSGJ010000272.1:0-4145 GCA_035693545.1 Candidatus Acidiferrum sp. | reverse complement strand
ATGCAGCTCGTCGAGCAGGGAAAGCTCGACCTCGACAAGGACGTCAGCCAGTATCTCGATTTCCCAATTCCGCCCGCGTTCGGCAAGCCCATCACCCTTCGCGATATCCTCACTCACACTTCGGGTTACGAAGAAACCGCGCGCGATCTCTTCGTCGCCGACGCGCAGCATCTCTTTCCCTTGGATCAATACCTCAAGAACCACATGCCGGAGCGCATCTTTCCGCCGTTCGTCGTTCCTGCTTATTCCAATTACGCCACCACGCTCGCTGGCTACATCGTGCAGCGCGTGTCCGGCGAGCCCTTCACGCAATACGTCGCCGAACACATCTACGCGCCTCTAGATATGAAACGAACCACCTTCGTTCAGCCGCTCCCCGCTGATCTCCTGCCGCTTATGTCCAACGGCTATCGCAAAGCTTCGGGCAAGGCAGAGCCATTCGAATTCGTCGAAGCTTTTCCCGCTGGCAGCGTCTCCACGACCGCTCTGGACATGTGCAATTTCATGATCGCTCATCTTCAGGACGGCAAATTTGGGGACAAGCAGATTCTTCGCCCGGAAACCGCCAAGCTGATGCATTCACGACTCTTTGACGCCGACGATCGCCTCAACGGCATGGCTCACGGCTTTTACGAGGAAACGCGCAACGGCCATCGCATCATCGGCCACGGCGGAGACACTGAGCTATTCCATAGCGATCTGCACCTCATTCTCGATTCAAATGTCGGTTTCTTCGTGTCCTACAACAGCGCGGGCAAGGGCGAAGTCAGCTCCCGCACCATCCTGTTTGAAAAATTCCTCGACCGCTATTTCCCCTATACTCCGCCGCCTGCCGGAAAAATCGATGATCCCAAGGCCGATGCCGCTGCTGTCGCTGGCCTATACAAAGGCAGCCGGCGCTCGGACTCCTCGTTTGTTCGCTTGCTCACGCTTTTCGGCGAAATCAAGGTCGCTCCGAATGCGGATGGCACTATCAGTATCAACGAACTAAAAGCCGCAAATGGTGAACCAAAGAAGTTTGAGGAGATTCAGCCCTTCCTCTATCGCGAGGTCCACGGCCAGGATCTTGTCGGCTTCAAGAAAGATTCCTCGGGCAATTGGCAATTCCAGATGGACTACCCCTTCTTCATTTTCCAGCGCGTCGGCTTTCTCGAAGGCAAGATGCTCAACCTCGGCATCCTCATCTACGGATTGGTCGTCGTTCTCCTGACGGTTCTTCTCTGGCCGGTCGGCGCGATGATTCGCAAGCATTACGGCCGTCCGCTTGAATTGAACCCCGACGAGCGCCGGCAGAGGCTCCTGGCACGCCTCGTCTGTATTCTGTTTCTTATCGTGTGTATCGGCTGGGTCACCGCCATCTCTCTCACGGACAGCATCACGGCTCTCAACTCGCTCCCGCCATGGATCATTATCTTCGGCCTTCTGGGCATCGTCTGTGCCATCGGCACAATTTTCGTGGTGGTCAACGCCGTTCGCGGTTGGAGCACGCCCGGCCGCTGGATCTGGGCCAAGCTGCACGACGTCGCCCTCGCGCTGGCTTGCCTTTCGCTCGTTTGGTTCCTCTTCACCTGGAAGCTCTTGAGCTTCAAAACCAACTTCTGAGGCGCAAGGTCGCGCGCGCGCCGGCCTTTGCCGGCGCGCGTTGCCGAAGAGTTCATCTACGCTCGCGCATGGCTGGCGTTTACCCGAATATCAGGACCGTGGCCTATGAAGATCGAATCCATAACACTTCGTGAAATTCACATGCGGCTGAAGTCGCCATTTGAAACGAGTTTTGGTGTGATGCAGGACCGCCGCATTCTTCTGGCAGAGGCCGTCGCGGATGGAACAAGCGGATGGGGTGAAGTCACCGCGGGTGAGTCTCCGGCCTACAATGCAGAAACAACGGACACGGCGTGGCATGTGATTTCCGATTTCATCGCGCCTGTGCTTGTTGGAAAAAACCTGACGACAGCGTCAGAATTTCCGAAGCTGATGAATCAGATCCGCGGGCACGAGATGGCCAAGAGCGGAGTTGAGAATGCCCTTTGGGATGTGGAGGCCCAGCTAAAGGGTATGCCGCTCTATAAACTTTTGGGCGGGGCCGTAGATGAAATTGCAGCCGGAGTGTCGCTTGGTATTCGTGAAAACCCAGAATCCCTGATCAAAAGAGTGGGAGAAGAGCTTCAAAGCGGCTATCAGCGCATCAAATTAAAAATTAAACCGGGCAAAGATCTGGAATATGTCGCGGCGGTTCGGAACGAATTTCCAAAGATCCGCTTATCCGTGGATGCCAATTCCGCCTACGCTCTCGACGACGCGGCGCACTTGAAGAAACTCGATGAGTTCAACTTATTGATGATGGAGCAGCCATTGAGCTGGGATGATATCTACGGGCACTCCAAACTTCAGGCGCAGATTCAGACAGCTATTTGTCTGGACGAGTGCATCTACAACACGAGACACGCTCTGGCGGCGATCGAAATGAAAGCCTGCCGCATTATTAATATCAAGCTGGGACGCGTTAGCGGCCACACCGAAGCGCGGAAAATGCAGGCGGCGTGTCTTGAGCGACATGTTCCGGTCTGGTGTGGAGGCATGCTGGAATCCGGGATTGGCCGCGCGCACAACATTGCGATGTCTACGCTTCCGGGATTCACTTTACCTGGTGATGTGTCGGCGAGTCACCGCTACTGGAACGAGGACATCATCGAACCCGCGGTAGAAGTCACGACGAATGGCACGATCCGAGTGCCAAAGGCGCCGGGCCTGGGCTATGCGATAAAGAGGGAGCACATCGAAAAGATCACTGTGCGCCAAAATAAATGGACTGCGCGTTCCGCTGTTAGCTGAAACTGGTTTGTAGTCCGAATTTGCGGAGTGCTCGGAAATTGAATGAGGCAAGTGAGCAAGTTCGGTAATTTCGCTGAGGAGTGTCGCATGAACAAGAAACGCCCCGTTTGGTTGGCTTTCGCGGGCCTGTTGAGCATTGCGATTGCGTCTTGGGGCGTTCCGGGCCTTGGGCAACAAATCAAAAGGATCACGCAGCACTCGGAATTGGGTCGCTCAGACTCTGGTGCAAAATCCGTTGTCTCTGAGTCCGGCACTACGATCTACGAGCGAGACTCGCCGCAGAAGATGCCGAATACAGATGAATACGATGTAATCCTTAAGAACGGCTCGATCATTGATGGTTCTGGCAATCCGTGGGTTTCCGGCGACATAGGCATCCGCGGCGAGCGCATTGCTGCCATCGGAAAACTTGATGCTGCGCGCGCCAAGCGGGTGATTGATGCCAAGGGACTGGTGATCTCGCCCGGATTCATTGACATGCTGGGACAATCGGAAGCGTCACTCTTGATTGACAATCGGTCGATCAGCAAGCTGGCGCAGGGAATTACGACGGAAATTACCGGGGAAGGCGGATCGATAGCTCCACAGACAAACCTGACGATTGCGGCTATTCAGCCTGAGCTTGACCAGTACAAGTTGAAAATCGATTGGACCACGCTTGATGGTTACTTCAAACGGCTTGAGAAGCAGGGCACGCCGCTGAACATCGGAACCTATGTTGGCGCCGGCCAGGTGCGCGAGGCTGTGCTCGGCGACGTGGATCGCGAGCCAACCCCAGGCGAAATGGAAAAAATGAAGGAGTTTGTGGCCGAAGCCATGCAAGACGGCGCGTTTGGGATTTCCACTGCGCTCATCTATCCCCCAGGACACTACGCGAAGACGGAAGAGTTGATTGAACTGGCGAAGGTGGCGTCGAAATATGGCGGCATCTACGGGTCGCACATGCGCAGCGAAGGGCAGACCGAGCCGCAAGCTGTGGAAGAGGCGCTGCGCATCGGCCGCGAGGCCAATCTTCCTGTCGAAATTTTCCACCTGAAAGTTTCCGGCAAGACCCGTTGGGGGAATATGCCGAAAATTGTGGGACAGATCCAGGCAGCGCGCGACGCCGGGCAGGACGTGACCGCGAACATGTATCCCTACATCGCGGGGGGAACGGCGCTGGCTTCGAGCCTTCCGCCGTGGGTGGCCGACGGAGGCATGGAGAAGCTTCTGCAGCGTCTGCACGATCCCGCGATCCGGGCAAAGATCAAAGCTGAAATGGCGGGCGATCATCCCAATTGGGAGAACATCTACTTCGACAGCGGAGGGGGAAG
>DASSGJ010000271.1:0-9775 GCA_035693545.1 Candidatus Acidiferrum sp. | reverse complement strand
GTCGGCAGCATCAGGCGATAGACCAACTCCGCCGCCGCCCGCACTTCATCCAACGTTGGCAAACTTGCCGTGGCTTGTCTGGCTTGCCCGGTACTCATCGCGGCACCTCGTAGTGCGCTGCATTCTCGCCGCGCAACTGTCTAGATTGTGCGGGCGATTCCAGCGACTGTTAGCTCCACATTGGCCTGCCGGGCTAACATGCCATATTGGCGGAGAAGCCGCCAGGAAGTGCGCTTCGCGGTCAGGCGAGGGGACCGACAGTTATTTTGCTGCTGTACTTGCAAGGACCCCGGGCAAGCGCACGGTCCATACGGAGTGATACTCCCGTTCGACGAGCACAAGATCGTCGCTTATTTCGTGTACTTTCCCGAAGGGGCTGATGCCGTTGGGGTCCTGCGGAGGCTGGAAGAGGATTTGCCCGGAGGGATCGAAAAGCATTAAGTGACCGTTGGAGCTTGCGTAAAAAAGCCCTGGCCGCCGCGAAGCCGCCAGGCCGGTCCAGAACCCCCGCTGTTCCCAAGCCACGTCGCCGCGCTGATTCACTGCTTTTACGGTTCCGCCGCCAGCTGTGACCACCGTGTTTGTTCCATGCGGCACCACGTATTCGAGATTCCACGTATTCGATGAATATTCCTGCGACCACTCCACTTTTCCAGCGGGGCTGATCAGCCGCAGAAGAGTTTTTGCCGGAGAAGAACTGCGATCGTTTTCGCCGATGACAACCGATCCGTTGGCCAACTCTTGCGCCCGGCATACATCCAGCGCTTGATAGCAGTCATTTTCGATGCTCCACAACCGTGTGCCGTTCTTTAAATCAATGACTTGCAAGTTCTTCCAATTGGCGAAGTAAAGCCGCTTGCCGTCCTGGCTCAGGCCCATGGTTCCCGTGCCGCTGCCGGGAAGTTGCATCCGCCAAAGAAGTTCGCCGTCTTCGCTGATGGCGTAGAGCCCGCGGAGCCCCAGGGCATAGAGAATTCCGTCGCGGAATTCGAGCTGTGCGTCATTTGTCCGAAGGTCAAAGCTCCACAGGCACCGGCCCTTTGCGTCCACCCGGCTCAGGATGCCGCTGTCATTTAGCGCGAAGAGAGAATCTCCCGCGACAAGTCCCTGCTTGGCGGCAGGGAAAAACCACAGCGGATGCCCGTCGCTCGAGAGTGCCAGAACGCCCTTTTGCTGCAAAACGATATAAATGCGTTGCAAATCGCCGGAAGCGCCGGCCCAGGCGAGGTAATCCTGATTCGAATTCCAGAACAGTTTGGCCGTTCCGGGCTCGGCGAACCCGCCGGAAATCTTGCCGGGCATCAGCGGCGTATATTTCGGATCATCGGCGGGTAAATCCGTCTGGGATACGGTTCGCGTGTGCAGTTGCGGATCGACGCAAGGCCTGCCGAGCGATAGGAACTCGCAGCGGTAGGCCCAGGGGTCGGCTGTCGTCGCCTCACGGTCTTCGGAGGTCGCGTGAATGATCAGGTGGTTGTCAACGAAATAGCTGCGCAGGCCGGTAACGCCGTATTCGAGAGGGCGCGCGGTCAGGGTGAAATTTTGCCGGCCATCTTTTTGAATTGGTTGATAGAAATAGCGGTAGGCGGCGCCTTTCCAGATATCTCCTTCGTGCCGATCATTGACGAAACACTTTGACTGCTGGACCATTTCGGCGAACGAGGCGGGATAGCGCATTTGGGCGGCGTCGTAGCCGATCGTGTTGTCGTTCCCGAATTTGTTGGATTTGTCGGAGAGGGCGGTGAAGTCCGTAATGCAGTTCCGGATTTGCAGGAACTCGTCAGCAGGCGCGACGCCTCCTTCGTTGGGTGAGCCTGGGCGGTCGCCGGAAGATGTGCGGAGAACACCCGATTCGTCGGCAAAGAAAGTTACCGATGCGTCGGGCGAATGAACTTCGGGCAGTGCGGTCAGGGAAAACTGGGGATACGGCGCGGAACCTTTTGCGACATACCGCACGCGGTAGCCGCCGGTGGCGCGTCCCTGGGCCAGGCCGGGCTGGAGGCAGCCTGGGATCGCGCTGTCCACTTCCGCGAGAGCCTGCGGAAAGCCGCCACCATGCTTGGCCTTGTACTGGAGCAGGCAGGATTCCGTGCGATACATAATGTAGGGCGCGCCTTTCGCCAGGTCGTGCGCCAGAACGTAGCGATCCGAAGCGCGTTTTTGGAAGAGCAGCACCGCGGGATTGATGGCCAGGACCCACAGGGCGGCTGCGATCATCGGACCCATGGAAAACCCTTGCCGGGGCGTTTCCTTCGCCGAGACGAACATAAGCGCGGCGCAGCTGACCACAAATCCCGCCAGCACCCCGAACTCCGGCTGCTTGAAGCCCCCAGCGAACATCCAGAAAATGCCTCCAATCAGCATCTCCGGAACCGCAAAAGCGATTCCGCCCAGGGTTAAGAGCCCCATCAGGCCGACACCGAAAGCGGCCGAAGTCGCGAATCTCCGCGAAAACCGCGCAATCCCGAGCGCATGGATGCCGACGAGCGCCAAGGCCATGAGAGCTACGCGTAATACTTCCAGCCGCATCGCGGAGCCGCTGACCCGCTGGAAAACGAAAGGCTGGCGGGCCAGGAAAAAGAGAAGGGCCACTGCGGCGACGAAGAGCGTTGTCTCAGGAACTTCCGCCTCACTTTCCGCACCCTTTGGAGGAGCGTCGAGAGGCACTGCAACGGACTTGGTGCATTGGTGCGCGTACCAGCACGTGGCCACGGCCACGACCAGCCCCAGCATGTTCAGAATCCCGAGTTCGTTGGAGTTTTGCGACGCCCAGGAATTCTTATGAACCGTCATCGTTCCAATGGCTACAAGATGGCCGATGATTGCGACGCAGGAAACGGACCACAAGACCCAGTAGGCCCAGAGTTGCCGGCGAAAAAGGCCGACCGCCAGGGCGCCCATTAATCCGGCGATCAGGAGGCTGCCCACGCCCAGTGTCACGTAGTAGGAGGATCGCTGGGAGACTCTGCCGTACGCTACCCACGACAGCAGGTATCCGGGCTGCGGCAAAACCAGCAAGACTTTTCCTATTCCCAAGCGTGCCCACAATTGCAAGGCGGCGGGTCCGAGCAAGAAAGCCAAGCCCCCGTACGCTTCCAGCAGCGAAACCAGCGCGCAGCAAGCGGCGAGGAGTCCGTCGGCCCATTTCCAGTTGGGATTGCGGCTCGTTCCTGAACCTTGGACCTGAAAAAACATCATCGTCACCTGTGTTTAAGTTTAGGCAGCCGGCGGCGAGTTCTTTTGTCTATCTCAGAATCACCAGCCAAAGAGTAACGAACGGGCCCCATCACATGCTTGTGGGCCGACGGACAAGTTTCCCTCACCTTATGGTGCGGTTACGCCAGAGCGGGAATGGACGTATAATCGAGGCGATGACGCGGGACCTCTCCGCTCGGCGGGCCTTCAGCGCGAATGCGATGACGCAAGACCATTCATGAAAAAACAGCATAAGATTTCATCGGCGGAACGCGTGTTGCTTGTCGGCGTCGGCTGGAAGCGCGCGCCGCGTTTTCCCGGTATGCCCGCGGGAGAGCAGGGCAGGGAGTCGCTGGCGGAACTGGTGGAGCTGGCGGAGAGCGCAGGCGGCGAGGTGGCGGAAACGCTGTTTCAGGTGCGGGATTCGGCTGATCCGGCGACGCTGGTGGGCCGCGGCAAACTGGAAGAGATTCGCGCGGCCGCGAATGCTTCCAACGCGGCTCTGATTATTTTCGACAGTGACCTGTCGCCGGTGCAGCAGCGCAACATCGAAGAGATCACCGAACGGCGCGTGATCGACCGCACGCAACTAATTTTGGATATTTTTGCGAAGCACGCAAGGAGCCGCGAAGGCCAGTTGCAAGTGGAGCTGGCACAGTTGAACTACCTGTTGCCGCGGCTCACCGGGCGCGGCGCGCAAATGTCGCGGCTCGGCGGTAAAAGCGGCGGCGGAGGTTCTGGCGGGGCCGGCGGCGGGGCAGGACGCATCGGCGTGCGCGGCCCGGGTGAAAAGAAGCTGGAGACGGACCGGCGGCGCATCCGCGATCGCGTACGGAAAATCGAGCTGAATATTGACGAGGTGCGCAAACAGCGGGCCCTGCGGCGGGAAGCGCGGAACGCCGTGCCGTTGGGCACGGTGGCGCTGGTGGGTTACACCAACGCGGGGAAGTCCACGCTGTTTAACGCGCTGAGCCGGGCGGAAGTGCTGGTGTCGTCGCGCATGTTCGCAACACTTGACCCGACGATTCGGGCGGTTCGGTTGCCTTCGAACCGGCGGATTCTGGTTTCGGACACGGTGGGATTCATCCGGCAGTTGCCGAAAGGCTTGATCAAGGCGTTTCGCGCCACGCTGGAGGAAGTGCAGGAAGCGGCGCTGCTGCTGCAGGTAAGCGACATCGCGAACCCGCACCACGACGAGTTGGAAGAGGAAGTCGAAAAAATTCTGGACGACCTGGGCGTCAAGGAAACGGCGCGGCTGCGCGTCTTCAACAAAGTGGACCAGTTGGATGCGGAGCGCCGGCACAACCTGGAAGCGGCCAGCCACCGCAGCAACGGCGGTGAAGAGCCACCCGTGCTGGTTTCCGGGCTGACAGGTGAAGGCCTGGATGAATTGCTGCGGCGCATTGATGCCGCGCTGCCGCTGGACCCAATCGTGAAGCTTTCGCTGCATATGCCGCTGAGCGAAGGCAGGTCGCTGGCGCTGATTCATGCGCTCGGCCGAGTGCTGCATTCCAACGTGAGCGATTCGCACATGGACATGGAGGCAGAGGTACCACAGAGCATCGCGCGGCGGTTGAAATTGAGCAGCTTTGCCGCGGCGGGAACTTCTGGTTCGAGGGTTGCGTATCATGATGCGAGAGAGGTCAACTGATCATGGCTGCTTTCTTCCTGTGGTGCCTGCTGCTGGTGTTTTGCTGGCCAATCGCGTTGCTGGCGGTGATCGCCTATCCGTTTGTGTGGTTGATTCTGCTGCCTTTCCGGATTGTGGGAATCGCGGTGCACGGAGTTCTGGCGTTTCTGCGCGCGCTATTCTTGCTTCCGGTCCGGATTTTGCGGGGGCCGCACGCGATTTGAAACCGCGAAAACTGGAAGCATGGTCACTTTCGAGTAACTACAGGATTTCCCTTAAATATTAAAGGAATGTGACACTTCCTCGGCTTGATTGTTCCGGGCCCGAACCCGGCTTGGCTTGTGGAAAAGATTGTGGAAACTCGCAGTCGCTCTCTTTCCCGTTGCGGTCAAAACTTCCCTGGCGGCCCTGCAGTCGATATTTGACCTGTCCATAAAAAACAGAAAATAAACAACTTGCTCTTGTTCCAGATCGTGGGAGTCCCCCGTGGAATTCGCGGTGCGGGCGAATCCTGAAAAGGGCTTTTGCACAGGTTTGCAGCAGAGGTGTTACGAAAGAGTATCCGTATGCGCAGCAGTAGGCGAACACCGTTAGTTATATCAGAGTACTGCCCAAGCCGCGGAAACTTGTGAAATCGCGGTACGTTGACGCATCCCCAGGTGAAGTCTATAGTGGCCGATGTGGTTCCGGAAGGCACGGAAAGTGACTTTCCGGCACGCCGACTATGAATCTGCCGAATTCCCTAACTGTCCTGCGGATCTTCTTCGTTCCAGTGCTCATTGTGGTGCTGCTGACGAGGAGCCCTAACATCGTGCTGTGGGGTTTTCCGATGCACTTTGAAGTCTGGGGTGTCTTGATCCTGCTGGCGGCCGCTGCCACGGACTGGGCGGACGGTTATTTCGCGCGGCGAAACCGCCAGGTGACGACGCTGGGGATTCTGCTGGATCCGATCGCCGACAAGCTGTTGATTTCGGCGGCGTTTATATCACTGGTTGGCATGCATGATGCCGGCGGACATTCCCTGGTGGCACCGTGGATGGTGGTGATCATCATCGGGCGGGAATTCACGATTTTGGGTTTGCGGAATATCGCGTCGGCGGAAGGGTTCACGATTGCGGCTTCGGCCCTGGGCAAAACGAAGATGGTGCTGCAGGTTTGCGCCGTGGCCGTACTGATTGTCGGGGCGCGGCACCCTTCGATCCGGCCGCTGGCCACGGTTTTGCTTTGGCTGGTGGTAATCAGCGCGCTGGTTTCGGCGGCGCAATATTTCCACCGCTTCTGGAGCCAACTGGACGACCGCATCAAGCAGCGGCGCAAGCTCAGCATGCTGGAGTCGCAGAAGAAGCAGCAGGATGCCGTCCCTCTCTGAAGAAGATCGAAAGGCAATCCTGGAGCTGGCGCGCCAGGGTGTTCTTCATGCGGTCTGCCACGAGCGGCCGCTGCCGGCATATCCAACCACAGGCATTTTCGCGGAACGCCGCGGGGTCTTTGTGACCCTGCATGTCAGCGCGAAATTGCGCGGCTGCATCGGAGTGATCGAAGGCTACACGAATCTTGGTGAAACCCTGGCCAGGTGTGCCGCCGATGCAGCTCTGCATGACCCACGCTTTTCCCGGATGCGCATGGAGGAAATGAACGCGCTGGAGATCGAAGTATCGCTGCTGACGCCGCTCTCTCCTCTTCGTCCGGAGCAAGTTGAAATCGGGGTTCACGGATTGCTGGTGGAGCGAGGAACGCGGCGTGGCTTGCTCCTTCCGCAGGTAGCCGTGGAGCACGGATTGGGCAGGGAACAGTTCCTGGCGGAAACCTGCGCGAAAGCGGGGCTTCCCCGCGAGGCCTGGAAAGACCAGGAAACGAAGTTGCATGGATTTCAATGCGAAATCATTGCTGAGGCGCGCAGCCCACTTGCCGAAAAACAAAGCCCGCGCCAGTAGGGAAGCGCGGGCCTGGAGGCAGGAATCGAAGACCAGCTATTCGATTTCGACGTAGTCGCCAGCGTACATATCCATTTTGCTGTAAGTAATGAAAACAGCGCAGGCATTGTGGGTGACGTTCATCACGATGCCTTCACCAATGACGTTGCGCGGAATGTCATTCCACTTGTATTTCTCCGGCGTGCTGCCAAACCCGTACATGCTGTACTGAAAATCAGGGAAATTCTGCGAGAATTCAGATGTGGAGCCTTCATAGCGGAATACCCGCAGGTAATCGCCGACCTTCACGCCCTGATTGACGCCCAGATTCACATAAACCGTGGAGTTCTTTCCGTAAGCTTGCGAATATTCCCGGCCGGTCACGAGCATGCCAACGGACTTGCCGCTGACGGGGGCGAATTTGTCAAACTTTTCCGCAGGTTTGTACGGAGGAGACGGACGCTCGATCATCGGAAGAGCGATGTCGCCACGCTGAAGGTAGTCGCACGAAAACTTGACCAGCCCAACGGAACTATTCGGGTGGACAATGGTGATTTGCACCTGGCCGGCGTCCGTGTACTGCGTGCCCATGGCCTTCAAAAGCTTCTCCTGCCACTTGAACCAGTGAACTTCGTTGGGATCTTTGTCCGGGCGGATGATGGAAAAACGGTCGCCGACGCGAACACCCTGCGCCGAGCCCCGGTTAATGTAGACGTAATCGCCGCTGGTAAACACGATTTTGCTGCCGGATTCTTCGCCGGACATGATGCGCACTTCAGACGGGATTTTCTCGTCCGTAACGAAACCCGAGCAATACGTCGCGGTATAGTCCGGCGAAGTGGCTTCGGCTACGGGACGGGTCGCGTTGACCACTTGCACTTGAGCGGTTTCTTGGGCCGAAACGCCAAGGGCCAGCATCAAGGTGGCGAATGACATTGCAGTCGCGATTGCGCGCATGTTCAGCACTCCTTCATTTCACGCCGGTTAAGGGCCGTGCGGGGACTTGCAACCTTGAAACTAACAAGGGCAGGGGGTGACGTCAACAAAATGGGTGGAAGCACTTTCCATATTTGCAAAGGTAGTCTAGATGCCGTATTTTCAATGAATTGGGGGTACTTTTTCGTGGCAGGAGCGTTCGGGAAAGGGATCGGGAAGCTTTGCGGCGTTTTGGCCGCGCCGACTGCCGGGGAGTTGAGGCGCTTGCTGGGGCTGGCGTTGCGCGAAACGCCCACCGCGGAACTCCGGTTGGATTGGCTGAAGAGTGACGCGGAACGCCGCGCTTTTCTGAAATGGTTGAAGGCCCATCGTCCGCGAAAAGCGCAATTGATAGCAACTTGCCGCCGGCGGGTAGGTGGCGGCGAGTTTGCCGGGGACGCGGGAGAAGAAATTTTTTGGTTGATGCGAGCAAGAGAGGCGGGTTGCGCGTGGTGCGACTTGGAGGTGGAAACGCTGCGTGAGTTGCCAGAGGAGAGCGTGCACGGCTATGCGATACCGGAAAAAATTTTACTTTCAATGCATGATTTCCGGCGGACGCCGGCGTTTCCGAAGAAATTGACGGTGCCGGCCAAAGGTGGCGCCAGAGCGATCAAAGTGGCGGCGATGGCGCGGAGCATCTCGGACAGCGCGCGCATCTTGCGACTGGCCCGCGCGTCGCGCGATGTGGTGGCCATCGCCATGGGTGAAATTGGATTGCCCGCCCGCGTGATGGCTTTGCGAGAGGGAAGCGCGCTGGCTTATGCGCCGGTGGCCGCGGCTACGGCGCCCGGCCAGATTCCTTTGCGCGATTTGAAGACGCTTTACCGCGCGCATGAATTGACGCGGACGACGCGGGTGTACGGAGTGATTGGAAATCCTGTGAGACATTCCCTTTCACCGCTTCTGCACAACACGGGATACATCGCGGCGGGGAAAGATGCGGTGTATTTGCCGTTCCTAGTCGAAGACCTGAAGGACTTTCTGAAGGCCCTGCCGGAGTTTGGGGTGCGGGGATTCAGCGTAACCTTGCCGCATAAGGAAAAAATTCTTGGGCACCTCAGTGACGTGGAGCCATTAGCGGCGAAAATCGGGGCTGTGAATACGGTCACGGTGCGCAAAGATGGAACGCTTTATGGCAGCAATACGGATTACGTGGGAGTCTTGCGGGCCCTGGAAAAGAAAATGAAGCTGCACGGCAGTCGCGTGGCGATTTACGGGGCGGGAGGTTCCGCGCGAGCAGCGGCGTTTGCCCTGGCCCAGGCCGGCGCAAATGTCTTTATTTGCGCCCGGCGTCCAGAAGCGGCCCGCAAGCTGGCGGAAGCTGTAGACGGCGAACCGATTCTTCGCGCGGATCTCCGGGAGCTGGAATTCGATGCAATTTTGAATGCCACGCCCATCGGGATGTTTCCGCACGAAAAAGTTTCGCCTCTGGCCGCGGGCGAGTTAAACTGTTCTTTAGTCATGGACCTGATTTACCGGCCAATTCGGACCAAGCTGTTGCAGTTGGCGGCTGCGCGAAGGATCGCGTGCGTGTCTGGCGCGGAGATGTTTCTGGCGCAGGGGTTCGCGCAGTGGGAACACTGGATGGGCAGCAAGGCGCCGGAGTCCATCATGAGGAATGCCGTGCTGCGCGCACTGAAAAACGAAGAAAACACGCGCTGGTGACCCATCCATCCCGGATGCGCGACAGTAGTTCTCTCAATTAAACAAAATTCAACTGAGTTGAGTGAAGAGAGGCCATGATTCAGCCTTCGTTCCAGGAATTCGAACGGCTTGCCAAGCGCGGGAACCTGATTCCCGTGTACGACACGTTTTCGGCGGACCTGCTGACACCGGTGAGCGCGTATTTGCGGGTGGCGCAGGGGGCGCGGTATTCGTTTCTGCTGGAAAGCGTGGAAGGCGGGGAAAAGATCGCGCGCTATACATTTGCCGGCGCGAATCCCGAGGAAATTTTCCGTTACGCGAACGGCGCGTGCGTATTGGAAAGCCGGGAGCGCATCATCTGGGAAGAGCGCGATCCAATTACTTTCCTGCGCGAGCACATGGCGAAATTCCGGCCGGT
>DASSGJ010000270.1:0-18544 GCA_035693545.1 Candidatus Acidiferrum sp. | reverse complement strand
TTCTCCCACCAGTTGCAGCACTTGCCGTTCGCGCCCGGAAAGCGGATCGGAAGTAACATAGCTTTTGGAGAGGTAAGCATCCACCACTGCCCGGGAAATCTTCGGGCTCAGATAAACCGACCCGCGGCACACTTCCTGAATGGCGTGGATCAAATCGGATCCGGCCTGGCTCTTCAGGACGTAACCCTTCACTCCCGCGCGCAAGGATTCCGTCACGTACTGCTCTTCGTCGTGTTGCGTGAGCAGAATTACTTTTGTTTTCGGAGAACTCTTCTTCAGTTCACGCGCCGTGTCAACGCCGTTCAGCACGGGCATGCTGATGTCCACGATGGCGACATCGGGATGAGCTTCCATCACGGAACGCAAGGCTTCCTGGCCGTCCGAAGCTTCGGAAATGATTTGATAACCATGTTTCTCCAGCAGAGCGCGCAGGCCCTGCCGGATCAAGGCATGATCATCGGCAAGCAGAATTCGTATAGGCATAGTCTCGCGCCTAGATTAGAAAGTCTGCCTGTAAGCAGCAATCCGGTGGTCGCCGGGGTTTTTAGAGGGGTAAATACCTGAACTGAAGCGGATTAAATTTTCCTGCGCGTTTGTGGATGAAAAATAAAATTAACGTGGCGCAGCCACGCGAACTGGAACAATTCACTGGAGCAACTGGAAGGAATTTAAATCAGGGTTGGATCAATCCGCGCCGGACTGCGTAACGCACCAGGCTTGCCGTCTCGTGAATGTTCAGTTTTTGCATCAGCCGCATTCGGTGGGACTCCGCGGTTTTCACGCTGATTCCTAGTACCGACGCGGTGTCTTTCGTGGATTTTCCTTCCGCAATCAGTTGCAGTACCTGCCGCTCGCGAACCGTCAACGGATCCGCCGGCCTATCCGATTTGTTGCGGTAGGCTTCCATCACTGCGCGCGAAATTCCCGGACTGAGATAGAACTCTCCCCGGCAGACTTGCCGGATCGCCTGGATTAAGTCGTTCGCCACCTGGTTTTTTAAGACGTACCCCTTGACGCCGGCCTCGAGTGCCTCGTGAATGTACTGCTCCTCTTCATGCTGGGTCAGCAGGATAACTTTCGTTTTAGGAGCGCTTCGGGATAGCCCCCGGGCCGCATCGATTCCGTTCAATATCGGCATACTGATGTCCAGAATTGCGATGTCCGGATGGTGCGCTTCAATCAGCCGCACTGCATCCTGGCCGTCGGACGCTTCCGCCAGCACCTGAAAATGCTCCCGTTCGATCAGGGATTTCAGTCCCTGGCGAACTAGCACATGGTCATCCGCGAGTACGATTCGTGTTGGCATCACTACCCTCCAATGGAAGTCGGATGGAAATTTCGGTGCCGTGGCCGGGGCGTGATTCGATTTGCAACGTTCCGCCAATGGCGCTCACGCGCTCGCGCATGGCCACGAGTCCCAGCCCCTTGCGTGGCGATCCCTGCCCACGACGCATCTTGAATCCTGCGCCGTCGTCCCGGATCGCGCAGCACTGGGTGAAATCTTCCCGCCAGGCACGGATCCACACATTGTTGGCCTTTGCGTGTTTCACCGCGTTCGTGAGCGCCTCTTGGACGATTCGATACAGGGTTGTTTCCGTCGCGGTTGGCAAGCGGCCGGAAACCGTCGCGTCAATGTGAATCGGCAGATTCGCCCGTTTCGATACTCCATCGGCGAGGAAGCGAATCGCTGGAATCCAGCCCAGATCATCCAGAATCGTCGGCCGAAGTTCATGGGAGTACCTGCGCAGATGTTTTTCTACTTCGTTCAACAGGTCTTTGATCCTGGTGAATTGCGCTTGCTGCTCTTCGGGCATTCCCATGGCCACTTCCGCCAGGGCTAGGTGGACGGCAACCAGCAGTTGTCCCGCTTCATCATGCACCGCGTAAGCGATTCGCTTGATCTCTTCTTCGAGAGTTTCGTTCAGTTGCCGCAATGCCCTTACAGCATCCTGAAATCCGCGATGGGCCATTTCATAGGGGGAAACGCATTCAGCAAGAAATTCCGCGCTCACCTGCAACAGTTCTCCCGCGGGCCGTTCAATTTCCGCGGAGCCAACCAGGTTAATTACTGCTTGATGGTGCATAGACGTCAGTTCCACGACGCTCAATTGTTCCTCAAGCGCCCGTCGACCCAGTGCGTACGCCCGGCCTAATGCCAGTTCGCCGCCGTCCGCCGCATAGCTGCGCAGGGCGGAGCGGTATTCTTCAACGAAGTTTTCCGCTTTCCCTTTTCGACGCGTCGCTGCCTTCATGGGCTTATCCCCGTCAGCCTTGCGACCAGGACTAGCGCATCATCATTCCGATTGCGAAATTTGCTTAGAATTCTATCGGCCGCTCTCTGCGGATTCTCTTTCGCGCTAAGACCGGTCGAAAAATCGCTCTGGATCCCATCCGTAACAAAAACTACCGTATCCCCCTGCGAAACGGGGAGCACGCTGGCCTGCAGCGAAGGCAACTTGGAACCAACCACCCCGGCGCGAAGCAGGAGCGACTCCTGCAAGTTTCCTTTCCGCGTGTCCGCCCTAAGCAGAACGGCCTGCACGTTTCCTACGCCAATCCACGTCATCATTTTTTGTTCGGGGGAAACAAAAGCCATGCTCAGCACCACGCCGCGAGTCCCCTTAAGTCTTTCGTGGCAGCGTTCCACCAGGGAAATCACCGGCTCGTCAGCTGAATTTCGCAAAACGGCGGCGGTGATTTTGGCGACCTCGGCGGCTTCTTCGCCATGTCCAATGCCGTCAATCACCGCAATCAGAACTCCATTCTGATTGCAACACACCATGTGCAGGTCTCCGGACTCGCCTTCTCCCACATGCGCGTGTTTTGCCAGCCCGTATTCGACCATCGGCTCGTTTATTGTCTCCACTTCTTCACCGCCACCAGGGTTCCCTTGCCGGGTTGGGAACTGATCTCAAACTCGTCCATCAGCCGGCGTACTCCCGGCAGGCCAAGTCCCAAGCTTCCTGAAGTGGAAAAACCGTCGCGCAAAGCCTGGCGAATATCAACAATTCCCGGGCCATCGTCTTCTGCGACGACCAGGATTCCCACTCGGCTTGATCCGTGGATTCCTTTCAGTCTGATTTCGCCCGTCCGGGCATAAGAAACGATGTTGCGCGCCAGTTCAGAGATCGCTGTTGCAATCAGCGTGGCGTCACCCGAGGAAAAGCCAATTTCGCTCGCCAATATCCGGCCTTTTTGGCGGGCGACGACAATATCCTGGTCGGAGTTGATTTCCACTCGAATTTCCCCAACCGACACAATCAATCACCCTCAGTTCGTGATTTTGAATTTCTCGTTTAAGTACGCCAGGCCTTCTTCCAGATCCAGCGCGGTCGCCACGCCTTCCAGAGTCAATCCAAGCTGCACCATTGCAAACGCAACTTCCGGCTGGATTCCCACAATCACGGTCTCCGCGCCGCGCAACCGAATCATGTGCGCAATCTCCCGCAGGGTGCGCGATGCGAAGGAGTCCATCACATCCATCGCCGTAACATCCACGATCACTGCTCGCGACCGGAACTTCACCACCTGCTGCACCAGTCCCATTCGCAACTGATTCAAATCGGCATCGGAGAGAGCGGCCTGAAACGTTGCAATCAGAAACGCTCCCTGTTTGAGAATGGGAACTTCCACTAGCTCTTCCTCCGTCCGGATCAGTTAGGTTCTGTGAGGGATGCTACTTTGTATCCCAGCAGTCTTTCCGCTTGTTCGATTCCGCCTTGCAGGTCGCCGACTGTGTTCATCTTGCCCAAATCTACTCCGATCGTCACCAGGGTTTGCGCGATTTCGGGCGAAAGGCCCGTGACAATCACGGTCGCGCCCAACAGTCTTGAGGCTTCCACCGTTTGCACCAAGTGGTTTGCCACGGTAACGTCCATGGCCGCCACACCGGTGATATCAATCACAACGACTTTGGCGCGGTTTGTGCGAATTCCACGAAGCAGCTGTTCCGTTAACTGCCTTGCGCGTTGCGGGTCAATCACACCGATGATCGGCAGAATCAGCAGCCGTTCGCGCACCTGCAACACCGGCGTCGAAAGCTCGCGGATGGCTTCCTGCTGTTGACGGATGACGCGCTCGCGCTCTTGCACGAAGCCGACCGCCACCGTGTTTGCGATGCGGTTTGCCGCCGGTTCGTAGGCGTCCAGAATCCGGTTCAGTTTCTTGAAATCGTTCTGATACTTCGCGAAGAGGGAGCGCGCCAACACGTCGCGCAGCAGCAGCACGATTCCCACCACTTCGTGCGTTTCAACGCCTCGGGGAATAATGCGTTCGGAAAGGTTTCGCGCGTAAGCTTGCAAGGCTTCGAAGGCTTCCGTTTCAAGAGCTTCCACGTAGCTGTCGTACACCGACGTTGCTTCCGCGAAGATTTCTTCCTTGGTCATCGCGGTCAGCAGGCGCGTTTCCGAAATGCGGACCACCCATTCCTCGCGCAATTGCGTTCGATTCTGCCGAAGGTGGGCGACAAG
Source organism: Candidatus Acidiferrum sp. (assembly GCA_035693545.1). Classification (GTDB taxonomy): domain Bacteria; phylum Acidobacteriota; class Terriglobia; order Acidiferrales; family UBA7541; genus Acidiferrum. The sequence continues at coordinate 14,075 of DASSGJ010000270.1, read as the reverse complement.
TTCGCGAAGGAGTTCGGATGGTTCTTCGGTCCGCTTCGGCTCGAGGTCCGGGGGAGTGATATCTCGCTTCGCCATGAAAATGTTCTCCTGGGCGCAAATTGTCCGTCGCCGGCGCAATCCGCAGTCTGGTGCCGATAGGGACTTGATAGTGAATACCATCGGAAACCTAGTTCCTCAATCAAGTGAACTACCCCAAGATGCCTCAGGTAAACACCTTAGTCCTTTGCGGGTCAAAAGTCTCCTTCGACCTGCCAGTCGTAACCTAAGCTCTGTGAATACAATAGTTTATGGGTTTCCTGCGGCGCCCACTAGGACCTGATGGATAGGTTCCGTTAACTTGAATCTTTCTCGCCGCTCCGAGGTTTACCGGATTTTCAAACAGTAGCCCATTTGGTAGGGAGTTCAACCTCCGCCGCATTCTCTCTGTAGTCACGAGACGGCGGCTCTTCCCGCTGCGTGCGACGACTCCTTCGCACGTCCCGACACTGGCTCCGGCCCAGCCCAAGCGCGGCGAAGCTCTTCCGCCCTGCGGATTACCCGCTCCGTCAAATCGGGGGAGGGCTGGACGATTCTCGCGGAATCCTTCTTCGGGCTAACCGGGAAAATTTCGAGCGTCTCCAGTTTTTCGAACACCTGCTTCATCGCCTTGTCCGGATTCCGCAGAAAGTCCGTGCTCCGGATGCGCGTGAAAATCCAACCCATGCGTTCCAGCACCGACTGCCGGTCCATGTCTTCGGGAATTTTCTCCAACGGGTGGTAGCGGTCACCATCACACTCGATGGCCACGCGGCGCCGGTCGCCTTCCACCACCAGGTCAATCCGGAACGCGCCGACGCGCCACTGCGGCTGTACGCGATATCCCGCGGCGAGCAGGCGCTTCATGACCTCGCGCTCGAAGGGAGATTGCGTACGGTTTTCTTTTTCCTCCAGCGCCCGCATCAGGTGGCTCGGGTCCTGGGCATGTTCGATCAATTGCCGGCGGAGATCGTCGGCCTTCAGATCATTCTGCGGGCTCAGCGAGTGGACTACCCACATCTGATCGCGCGCGCGGCTTGCAGCCACGTTGAACCTTTGCTTGAACAACTCCTGATCGCGCAGAGAGAGCGGCCCGCGTTGCGCCGTGTCCACCAGGGAGATGAACACCACATCGCGCTCATCGCCCTGGAACTGAGCTGCATTGCCGCAAAGCAAGCGGTGGTGCTCGCAAAGATCCGGCGAAAGGTGCTTGCGGAGCAGGTTGTCGATTTCCAGCGCTTGCTCGTCGCCTACCAGCGAAACCACGCCGAAGCTGGCGGGCTGCCCTGCCCCATTTTTCTGATATTCCGGCTGTTCCATCGCCGCGGTCAGCAGGGAAGCGACGCCAAGCGCTTCCTGCCGGTTGATCTTTCCGTCGCGGCTGGAGCCGCCGACCCGGTATGCGACGGTGTGCGGGCGAACTTGCACGTGGCTGGCATCCCGCAGCGGCTTGATGCGCTGGTCGTAGGAAATCATGTTACTGAATTGAATGATTTCCGGCACGCATCGGAAGTGCTCCACCAGGCATGTGGTCCCGCCAAAGGATTGCCGCGCCAGGTCGTAAATCGAGATTTGTCCGTCGTAGAGGTCCGAGTTGGGCACGCCTTGCAGGTATTGGAAAATAAGGTTCTGGATAATCCCAAGGTCCTGACCCACAGCGGAGGGGCTCACCTGCTCGTGGTCTCCAACAACCAGGGCGGTCTTGCCAAGATACAGCGCCACCAGCGCCATGACGTCGCTCTGGCTCGCTTCGTCAATGATGACCACGTCAAACCGCGTGCTGCAGGGATCGAAATTCTCCACCACGCGGGAGAGCGGCATCACCCAGACCGGAACCGCGCTGCGGCATTCCGACATTTTCTTCGCAGCTTCGTTACGCAACAGCGAAACGCGAATCCCATGGCCTTTGCCGATTCTTCGAATCGTGTCCAGCCACCCCACCAGCGCCTGGCGCTGCCGCGAAGAAGTCCGCCGCGCCTGCGCCGACCAGGCTCGCGTGTCAATCAGGCCAACCGTCACGCGCCGCAGTTGCTCGCGCAGTTTTTCGCTCTTTGCCTGTAGATTCTCGATGGAAATGCCGGCTCGCCGGTCGAGTTCGTCGTTGAGCTGCCGCCAGGTCCAGGCCGCCACCGGATCGCGCGGGGGCTCGCCACGTCCGTGCACGCCGGTTCGGTTCCGGATCGCTCCGGCCCACGCGGGCGCCGCGCTCTCCAGCTTCGCCAGAAGCGCTTTGCGCAAATCCAGGTCCGCCTGTTGGCTCTTCAGTTCCAGCAGCCGTTCATAGGCTTCCCGGTATTCGCTGGAGTCTTCATCAATCACCGCAGACAGCAATTTTGCTGTGGCTTTCGACGATTTCGCCGCACGCCCCGCCAGTTTTAACTGGGCTTTCAGGTCACGAAGCTCTTCTTCGATCTGCAGCAACTTTTGCTTCTTGATGCGCGACTCAAGAATTGGCAGCAGGGAATCGGTCACCGCTTTCCCGATCCGCACCAGTTCGCCATGCGCCCCGACGATCGCCGCCTGCTCCGCCAGGAATTTGTCCCACTTGAAATCCAGGTCCGTAAGCTGTCCCTGCAAAGGCAGCCAGGTGTGCTCGTGCCATCCCAGGCAGTCCTCCAGCGCGTCGCAGAACTGCATCAACGTCTTCTCGACTTCCGTCCCCATTTGGCTGGAGATCGGTGTCCCCAGCGGCGCCATCTGCCGGTCCCACCGCCCGCACAATTCCTGGCGCAATTTCTTCAGCCGCGCCAATTTCATCAAGGCGATGAAATGCTCCGAATTGCGCGGCGGCGCGTTGTTGATCTTTGCTGATTCGATGAATTGTCCCCAGGTTTTATGAGTGAACAGCGTGAACGAACCCAGCTTCCCTCCGGTTTCCAGGTGGGCCAGAATTTCGCCCGCAATTCGTTCCTGATCCTCATACGCAATGTTGCTGGGCAACTCGGGACCGTACTTGACGAAGGATTCTTGCCCATTCGCGGCGTCGCGATGAACCAACCGGACGAATTCCACCAGTTGATCCCACGGCTTCCGGTGAGCGCCTCCATATTTCCCTGCGTAGACCGCTTCCAGTTTCCATTTTTCTTTTCCGGTGAGCGGCTCTACGGCTTGCGTCAAGCTGGCGGCCAGTCCCTCCAATTCCTCCGAGCTTCCCTCGGGCACTCCGCTCTTCCACAAGTCCGAGCGCAGTTCCAATTCCTCCATGCTCAAGCGGTTTCGCTCGTTCAGAGAAGCCTCAAATTCCTCGGGTCTCGGCAGTTCGTGAAGCTCCGGCAAATGTCCCGCAAGTTCCACCTCATCCTCGCGCGAAAGGGAAGTGTTCGTCCGGTACAAATCCGCGAGTTCGCCCGGAGCCAGCGGCAACGGAGCCACCGCCGCCACGGGGCCCGGAATCCAGCCAAGTGTTTCTTTTTCTTTTGCCACGCTTCGCGCAGCATCCGCCGGTGGCCAGGTCTTTCCAGCAATCACAATGTCGCGATACTCGTCCGCCCGTGCCTCGGCAAGCTGCTTGCCAATTTCATCCAGTTTTTTCAGAATGTCGCCACGTTCCGCTTCCAGTTTGTTGGCTTCCAGCTCCAGCGTGACCGCATCCGCACGCGACAATCTTTCCGCTATCGAACCGACCGCGCTCTCCAACTGCTTCCGGCTCTCCAGGTCGCTTTCGAGCAAACTCACGCAGAGTGGCCGCAGTTCCGGCACGATATGGTGCCGCACCATCCGCAAAGCTTTTGTCGCTTGGCTTGTAACCAGCACGCTTTTGCCTTGTGCCAGCAAATGCCCGATCAAATTTCCAATCGTGTGCGTTTTGCCGGTGCCCGGCGGGCCTTGCACCAGCACTCCTCCGTGCAGTTCCAGTTGTTGCGCAATGCGGATCTGCTCGGGGTTGGCTGGTTTGCTCAGCAGCACGTCTCCGGCGGCTGGCGCCACTTCAGTTGCCGGTGGCTCCGTCTCTTCCAGAGTGCGATTGGGAGACTCTTCGCCGACGATGTTCAAAAGCGACCAGGGAAGGTCTTCCCGCGTGCGCAGGTCGGCCAGGATGCCCTGGATGGAAGCCGCGAATCCCAGCGTGCGCCCGCGCAAAAAGATCAAGGGGTCGCGCCCGATGGATGGGTCGCTCTGCGCTTCAGCCGGCGCGCCGTCTTCAATGAACTCTCCCCGGGGCGATAATTGGATAACCAGCCGTTTCAAGAAACCGGAAGTTGAACCGTTGACCAGTGGATGAAACCCTTCCTGTTCCAACTCTTCGCGGCACCGCCCGATCGCGCGCCCGTCTACATCGGTCATGGATTGAAAAAGCGCGGAATACAACTCCACCGGGTGATCCGCCTCAGAAATAGTGAACTCCGGAACAGCGGCATTGAACTGCAGTTGCAAACGCTGCAGCAGAATCGGGTGGTAGATATTTCCTTCGGCGCGCCCCCAACTCAGGATCCCGTCTCCGAGAACCAGCTCCACTCGTTCCGCCTCACGCTCGATCCGCCCATAGAGGGTGTACAACGTCTCAAATATCTTCATGGCCGCACGAGCCGGCTGCTCCGTCTTTGCCCATGCATCCCGCTCGAGCCTCCACCGCTGCAGCGCCGCGACCCGCGCTTTGTCTTCATCAAATTGAGTTACGCGCGGGCCCCCGGCCGTCTCGTCGGAATCGGACTGCGTTTCTCGAATGGTGATTTCTTCTGAAGGGTTGTCCCACCCGGATTCCAGCCAATTCGAAATCTCTTCCGGTGGGTCAGGGGGACGCGTCAAAACCGGCCGCTGCACCTTTAGAAGGAATTCTCCTGCGCCCTCACTCTCCCCGACAGGCGCGTCCTTGGCCTTACTTTTCGACGGGGTGGTTTTCCCGGCCCCGCGTTTGATGGTCGGATGGCTCGGGAGCCCATGAAGCCAGAGGCTCCAGGGCTGTTCGCGAATCTGCCGCTTCGCGGGGTTTCGGTGCTGGTTCAAAGCTTCCAGGTAGCGGAAGACGCGGGTCAGTTTGTCGCGAGCGCTGCGCAGGTTCTCGGAGTCCATGGTGGCACGCCTTTTAAGGACACGTGTAGAAGTTCAGGTTGGGCTGTGGAATCCACAGAGTAGCAACCTCGCCCGACCATTCTCAATAGAACCTCGCTAGTACCCTGTGGAAGTCCGGCTTAGGCCATGGAAATCAAGAACTTGTAGCGATCTGGGCCCCCGCCCCAACCCCCTATATTTTTCCCGTTACCCTGTGCCCTTTATCCGTAACCGGGCAGTGGCGAGTGGGAGAGTTGGCTTTTCAGAAGCCATGCCGCTGTCCCGGGTAGAGCCCTTATCCGGGTACATAAGCCCGACACTCGATGCCTTTCAGGAGGATCAGGATGCGAGCAGCAACGGCGGCAACTCTGTTTTTCATGACGGCGCTGGCAGTCCAGGCCAAGGAACCACCCGCCTACGAAAAGGCCACGCTGGTTAAGATGGATTCCTCGGCCTGTGGCTATGCTGAGAAGGACGGCAAAACGATCGCCGGCGAGATCTTCGGCACCGATGGCCAGCACAAAAACACCAAGCAGCTCTTGTGTCAGGAATATGTGGTCCAAACCGATCGGGTGACCTATCGAATTCAGCCGAAAGACGACAAGCACCCGGTGCTTTTGCCCGTCGGCGAAACCGCGCAAGTCCGGATTCACAAAGACAAAATGTTGCTTCGGGTACCGGAAACCGACGGCAAGGAGCGCGAATACATCGTTCTTTCGATGACGCCGCGCACCGATGTCGCCTCCAACCGGCCGACGGCCGCAGCCGCCACTTCTCACTGACCTCCCACACGCGGGCGCTCGCGCTCAGGCGAACGCCTGCAATTGGGCCGCGACACCCGGCCCAACCAGGATTGCAGGGACTCCACCCATCTGGATACCTGCAATCCTTTCTTTTTTCCTGCAGCGTCAATTTGTTCTTTGAAGAATTACCTTTGGTGCGCCACCGCTGACGTTCCCCTTGTCCCTCCTTGCTTCCTGCCTCAACATGAATCGCAGTGGGGGTTGGCCGATTGTGGCCGGGCTATGGCGTCCGTTCTGGAAGTCCAGAATCTTCAGGTTTCCTATTGGTCGCACCAACGCAGGTCCCGCCCTGTTTTGTCGGGCGTAAGTTTCGATTTAATGCCGGGAGAAATCCTCGGCGTACTCGGCGAATCCGGATCGGGCAAAAGCACACTTGCGGCGTCGGTCCTGCGGCTCCTTCCTCCAAACGGTCACATCGGAGGTGGTGCGGTTTTGTTCGAAGGCAAGAATCTCATGCAGGCCAACTTCGGGGAGCTTCGCCAAATCCGGGGCGCCCGCGTCGCTCTCATTTTTCAGGAACCCTCGTTGGCGCTCCATCCGACTATCCGTGTTGGCGAGCAGGTTCGCCAGGTACTGGCGGCGCATCAGCAGTCGAGAAAACTTTACCTGAAGGAACGAACACGCGAAGTCTTCTCGCAGCTCTTCCCCCAGGGCCCCGATCGCATCATGCGCTCCTATCCCCACCAGCTCAGCGGAGGCCAGCGGCAACGCGCCCTGATTGCCCAGGCCATCGCGTGCAATCCCACGGTCTTGATAGCAGACGAGCCGACAGCCGCGCTCGATCCCGTCACCCAGATGGAAATTCTCGGCGTTTTTCGCGAGCTCCGCGAAAAACTCGGCCTCGCACTGATTTTGATCACCCATAATCCGGCTCTCCTCAACGGATTCGCGGACCGCATCCTGGTTCTTTACGCCGGTCAGGTCATCGAATGGGGACCCGCGGAGACATTGCTCCGATCGCCAAAGCATCCCTACACGAAGGCACTGCTCGAATTGCTTCCCGAAGTTTCCGCGGCCACTGAAAGAAACCGCAGGTCCAGCTTGCCGGTCATTCCCGGAAACTCGTCGCCTTCTTCGCTGCCGCGGAAGGGTTGTGCCTTCGAACCGCGCTGCTCCGTGCGGATGGATGCTTGCAAGGAGCTTGAGCCTCCCTTGGTAACTCTCGGAAAGACGCATCTCGTTTCTTGTTTTAAGTACAAGGAGTGAAGCAGCCTAAGCCACCGAAATATGGAACCGATTTTAAAAGTCGAGAATCTCGTGAAGCGCTACGCCAAGCGCAATCTCGTCGGCGCATCGCAAGACTTCCTCGCTCTCGACGGCGTTTCCTTCACGCTAACCCCTGGAACCACGCTGGCCATCGTTGGCGAATCCGGCTCGGGCAAGAGCACGCTTGCCTCCTGTATCGCGTGCCTTGAGCCGCCGTCATCCGGAAATCTCTGGTTCGAGGGCAGAAATCTCGCTCAATCCGCTGAGAGAGACCTGCGCGATATTCGCCCAAAAATTCAATTGATCTTCCCTGACCCGGCAAGCTCTCTGAATCCGAGGTGGAACATTCTCGATATTGTCGTCGAGCCTCTAAGCTTGCAGCTAAGATTCAGCCGCAAGGAACGCGACCTCCGCGCGTTCGTCTTGCTCGAGCGGGTTGGCCTCTCCGCGGACATGGCCGGACGCTCAGCTGCGGAATTAAGCGGCGGCCAACGGCAGCGGCTGGCCATCGCCCGCGCGCTGACCCTCGATCCCAAAATTCTCATTCTCGACGAAGCGCTTTCCGCACTCGATTGCTCCGTGCAAGCGCAGATCGCCAATCTTCTTTTGGAACTGCAAAGCGCTCAGGGAATGACTTTCCTTTTCATTACCCACGATCTCGCCATGGCGGCTCATCTCGCCGACGAAATTGCGGTGATGAGCCAAGGCCGGATCGTCGAACACGCGCCTTCGAAAAAAATCCTGCGAAGTCCCGCCCATGATGCTACCCGGCAACTCCTTGCAGCCGTTCCGCATCTTCCCCACAAACCCGGACCGGCGATTCAACCGTGATGCGCTATCTCCTTCGCCGCCTGGGGCACGCCCTTTTCCTCGTATTCGGTGTATCCATTCTCGCTTTCCTGTTCACCACCCTTGCACCGGGCAATTATTTCGATGAAATGCGCTTGAACCCGCAGATTGCCCCGGAAACTCTCGTAGCTTTGCGCGCGCAATATCAACTGGACCGCCCGCTGCCCTTGCGCTACGCGTCGTGGCTGAATTCCGCTATGCATGGCCAAATGGGTTTTTCGTTTGCGTACAACGCCCCCGTTGCGCCGCTCCTGCTGGTCCGTGCAAGAAACACTCTGCTCCTTACCATCACGGCAACACTCCTTGCTTGGGCCATCGCGCTACCGCTTGGAATCTGGAGCGCTGAACGTCTCGGCCGGCTGCCCGATCGCCTGATTGGGTGGAGCACCGCCATCCTTCTCGTCCTCCCCGATTTGGCACTGGCTCTGGGTCTGCTCGTTTTGGCTGTGCGAACCCATTGGTTCCCAACCGGCGGAATGGCCTCGGTCGGTTTCGAATCTCTTTCATCGTTCAACAAGTTTCGTGACCTCGCCCGGCACATGACGCTGTCGGTCGCCGCACTGGTTCTCTCGGCTCTTCCGCTCCTGGTTCGTCATGTTCGCGCTGCCGTTGCGGAGGTCCTGGATGCCCCATTTCTTCTGGCTGCGGAAGGCCACGGGATTCCGCGATTCACACTCCTGTACAGGTACGCTCTTCCCGCAGCCGCAAATCCGCTCGTCTCGCTGTTCGGGTTCAGCATCGGCGCCCTGTTAAGTGGTTCGCTTCTTATTGAAGTTGTGATGAGCTGGCCGGGACTCGGTCCATTCCTGCTGGAGGCCATCCTGGCGCGTGACATCTACGTCGTCATCGGTGGGGTTTTATTCTCCACGATTTTTCTGGTTGTGGGGAATTTTCTCGCTGACATTCTCTTGTATTGGATTGACCCGCGAATCCGCACGGAGACCCCCTCCGCATGAGCCGCCGGCGCAAGGTTGGGTTCTGGCTCGTTGTACTTGGCGTCCTGCACGGCATTATTCTCTGTGCCGGCTTTCTTGCTCCGTGCGACCCAGTCCGCCAGGATCGCAAGAGTCCTTACCTGCCGCCGATGAGAGTGCATTTCCTGGATGCTCGCGGGCATCCCCACGTTCGGCCTTTTGTTTACCCACTTCAATTGCGCCCCGGCACATTCGACCAGTATGTCGAAGACACCTCGCAACCACGTCCGCTGAAATTCTTCGTGCCGGGTGATCCGTACCGTTTGCTGGGTTTCTTTCGCGGCCGCGTTCATCTATTCGGCGCCGATAACGAGCGAATCTATTTGCTCGGGTCAGACGGTTTCGGCCGTGACCAATTATCGCGGCTTCTCTTCGGCGGTCAGATTTCGCTCCTGGCTGGCCTGCTCGGCGCCGGCTTCACCCTGCTGGTCGGTTTGTGCGTAGGTTCCGCAGCCGGATATTTCGGCGGCTGGTGCGATGAACTCCTGATGCGCCTCGCTGAACTTTTCCTCGCCCTCCCTTGGCTCTATCTGCTTTTTGCAATCCGCGCCTTCCTCCCGCTCTCGGTAAACCCCCTTCACGCCTTTTTCTTGATTGTGGCGGTTATCGCAGCGGTGGGCTGGGCGCGTCCTGCGCGCCTCGTGCGCGGCGTTGTTCTCAGCGCCAAGGAGCGCGACTTCGTCCGTGCCGCCCGTGGATTCGGAGCTTCCAACTTCTACCTCCTCCGCCGCCACATTCTTCCCGAAACATCGAGTGTTGTGTTGACCCAGGCCGCGATTCTGATTCCCCAGTATGTCCTCGCTGAAATGGCCCTCTCTTTCCTCGGTCTCGGCGTGCCCGAACCTGTTCCCAGTTGGGGAAATCTGCTCTCTAATCTCCAGCAATACAGCGTCCTTGTCTCTTATTGGTGGATGTATCTGCCCGCTCTGGGGATGGTGCCGTTCTTCCTTGGATACTTGGGGCTCGCCAGCGCGTTGCAGGAAAGCCCAGACCCGTACAAGATAGAGAGGAGGAGTCTTGGGAGCCTAGCGTGAGAAACCGCCCCGCTACGTCCATACGCTGCCGGATTCTGCTCCGGCTGCTCCTGGCATTTTTTACCCTCAGTTTTCCGCACGCGCCTGTTCACGCGCAGCAAAATGGTTCAAACGAGGAACTGCTCGAACTTCCCGGCGAAATCGGCCGCTCCGGTGGACATCTGGTCGTCTCACTCCGCGGCGAACCGAAAACACTGAATCCCGTCATTGCTGCTGACACGCGCTCCCGCGAAGTTATCGGCGTCATGCAGGCCGATCTCATCCACATTAATCGCGCCACGCAATTGACCGAACCCGCCCTCGCCAAATCCTGGAAAATCTCTCCCGATGGCCTCACCTACACTCTCGTTTTGCGCAAAGGCCTTAAGTTCTCCGACGGACAGTCGATGGATGCGGACGATGTCGTCTTCTCCTTCCGCGTCTATCTCGACGAGAATACCCACGCTCCGCAGCGCGATCTCTTGATTGTCGGCGGCAAGCCCATCGTCATCCGAAAAACCGATGCGCACACAATTGTTTTTCAAATGTCTAAACCTTATGGTGCCGGCGAACGGCTTTTTGACGGCATGGCCATCCTTCCCCGCCATCTGCTTGAAAAACCTTTTCAGGAAGGCAAACTCGGCCAAATCGGGTCCCTCACCGCGGCAGCAAACCAGTGGGCGGGACTCGGCCCTTTTCGCTTGAAAGAATACGTTGCCGGGCAGCGCCTGGTCCTCGAAAGAAACCCCTATTACTGGAAGTCCGACAACAAGGGCAATCGGTTGCCGTATCTTGACGAGTTGGTTTTTCTTTTCGTTCCCAATGCCGACGCCCAGGTTCTGAAATTTCAATCCGGCGAGACCGATGTGATCAGCCAGTTGGGGGCCGAGAACTTTTCCGTCCTCTCCCGCCAGCAGAGTGGTTACACACTTACCGATGCGGGGCCCGGCCTTGAATATAATTTCCTCTTCTTCAACCTCAATGACCTCGGGGAGAAAACTTCGCTCGATCTTCAACGCAAACAAAAATGGTTCCGGGAAGTTAAGTTTCGCCAGGCTGTTTCCCTCGCTGCAGACCGCGACGCAATCGTCCGCCTTGTTTACCAGGGGCGCGGCACGGCCATTTGGGGTTTGGTGACGCCGGGCAACAAACGTTGGGGAGACGCGAAACTGCCCCATCCTCCCCGTTCACTCGATCGCGCCCGAGTTCTGTTGAAAGAAGCCGGCTTCAGTTGGACGAGCGGACCGAACGGCGAATCCACGCTTCAGGATTCCGATGGCAAACTGGTGGAGTTCAGCATCCTGACCAGCTCCACCAACGCGGACCGCGCAAAAATGGCCGCACTCCTTCAGGACGATTTCAAGCAGCTCGGCATGCGGGTGCAGGTGGTCCCATTGGAATTCCGCTCGCTCCTTGATCGCGTCACGCAGACCAGGGAGTACGATGCCTGCGTCATGGGCGTCGCCAGTTATGACGCAGACCCCAACTCCGATATCAACGTCTGGCTCTCCAGCGGCGGCACACATCTGTGGAATCCTTCGCAAGCGCATCCAGCCACTCCCTGGGAGGCCGAGATTGACCGATTGATCGAAGATCAAATGTCAGCCCGCAGCTTCGACCGGCGAAAGGAACTCTATGATCGCGCTCAGGAGATTCTCTTCGAATATCAGCCTATGATTTTTCTGGCTAGCCCAGACATCCTGGCCGGCGCCAAAAATTCCATCGGCAACTTCCATCCCGCGGTGCTCGAGCCTTACGTTCTGTGGAATGTCGAACAATTATATTGGAAGAGTGGACGGGAGAATGGCGCTCGATGAGCCCAGCGCGCGCCAAGGTGACAATCAAGGAGCCGGCCAAACCGGCGCCCAAATGGAATGACACCCGCCTGGTGAAGGAGTGTCTTTCCGGCAATGAAGCCGCCTGGGCCCAGCTGATTGACAAATACAAGGCACTCATCTATTCCATCCCGATCAAATACAATCTGCCTCCGCAGGAAGCTGCCGACGTGTTCCAATCCACCTGCGTGGAATTACTCGTGCGCTTGCCCGAATTGCGCGAGCCGCGTGCGCTGCCCAAATGGCTGATGCAGGTGGCTCATCACGAATGCTATCGCGTGAAACGCCTCAGCCAGCGGGTCGTCAGCCGCGATAGCGAAGAAAATCAACCGGAGCCGGAAACTCCGCCCATCGCGGAGACCCTGGTGGTACAAACCCAGGAAGAACAAATGCTTCGTGAAGCGATGGCGACACTCACGCCGCAATGCCGCCGCCTGGTCGAACTGCTTTTCTTCGAAACGCCGGCGCGTCCTTATGCAGAAGTGGCCGCTGAGCTCGGACTCGCCTTGGGTTCCATCGGTTTCACCCGCCAGAAATGCATTGAGCGTCTTCGGCGCCAACTCGAGGAGCTTGGGTTTACCTGATGCCTTCCACACGCACCAGTAATTCAAGCGAAGTGCTCATCGCGGAGCTCGGTGAACTCCAAAGCGACCCGGCTCGCCGCAAATTCCTCGCCAAACACCCAAAGCTGCTCCGGCAATCCACCATCGAGCAACTCGCCCAACTGGTGGTCCAAAGCGTTCGCGTAAGCACAAAAGAAGCGCTCAACCTGGCCGAAGCCGCGGCATTGATCGCCAAACGCCTCCGGCGGAAAGACAGCCAGGCTTTGGCTTTGCGAGCCATGGCCAATGCCCTCTATTCCAGTGGCGATTACCGCGCCGCAATCGAACATCACCAGCGCGCTATTCAGATCTATGAGTCCCTGCGCGCCTGGAAGGAGATGGCCCGGACGCTGAGCAGTTCCCTCCAGCCCCTGATCCTTGTGGGTGAATATGACCAGGCGTTCAAAGCCGTCGAGCGGGCGCGGGAAATCTTTTCCCGCCTTGGCGACCGTTGGCGGCTTGCCCGTCTGGAAATAAACGTCGGCAATATCTATCACCGCCAGGACCGGTTCGAAGAATCCATCGCCAGCTACGAGAATGCCTACCGCGAATTGATGCCTTACAAAGACGCCGAGGGCATCGCTGTCGTCCTCAGCAATATGGCCGTCTGCCTCATCAGCCTGAATGATTTTCCCCGCGCTCTCGCCACCTACCAGCGTGCCCGCGCCTTCTGCAGCGAAAACAACATGCCGCTGCTTGTCGCCCAGGCGGATTACAACATTGCTTATCTCTATTACCTCAGAGGCGAGTACAGCCGCGCCATTGAAGCCCTCTACGCCGCTCGCCGTGCCTGCGAAGCCACCGGCGACGCTTACCACTTTGCCCTTTGCCATCTGGACCTCTCCGATATTTATCTGGAGCTCAATCTCAGCGAAGAAGCCCGCGAAATGGCTCACGAAGGTTTCCTCCGCTTCGGAAAACTGGGTATGGGTTACGAGGCCGCCAAAACACTCGCGAACGAAGCCACGGCTTACGCTCAGCAGGGCAAAACCGTTCAAGCGCTCGAGCGCTTCGCCAAGGCTCGCGAAATGTTTCTCCAGGAAAAAAACCTGGTTTGGCCGTGGCTGATCGACCTCTACCAGGGATTGCTGCTTTTTCATGAAGGCCGTTACTTTGAATCGCGCCGCCTCTGTGCGGCGGCCGCCGGATTCTTCGATCAATCCGCGCTTCCCGGCAAAGCCGTTCTCGCGCATCTCTTGCTCGCACGAATTGCCCTGCAAGTAGGCGATCCCGTGGAAGCGCAAAGAGAAAACGACATATCCCTGGCGCGGTTAGCACAGCTGCAAACACCTGTCCTCGCCTATCAGGCTCACCTGCTTCAAGGGCAATTGGCACAGGCCCGCAACGATCGTCCTGCCGCCCTCCACGCCTTCCTCCAGGCGAAAGAGTCTCTCGAGACCATGCGCAGCCGCTTGCAGGGGGAAGAGCTGAAAATCTCCTTCCTCAAAAACAGGATGCAGGTTTATGAAGCTTTGCTGGACTTGTTCATTTCCGGCAACGGCTCCGATGCTACGGCGGAACAAGCGCTTGAGTGGATGGAAGCTGCGAAATCCCGCAGCATGATTGAAATGATTTTCCAGAGCGGCCAGAGCCTCCCGCTTGGGGAAACCGGCCAGAGCGACCTGGTTCGCCGTATCAGGGATTTGCGCGAAGAACTGAACTGGTATTACCACCGCATCGAACTCGAACAGCTTCGCCCCGAAGAGAAATCCGTCGAGCGCCTCGATACCCTGCGGGAGAAGGCGCAAAGTCACGAGAAGGAACTGCTGCGGAGTCTTCGAGAGCTTCC
>DASSGJ010000269.1:0-6852 GCA_035693545.1 Candidatus Acidiferrum sp. | reverse complement strand
TCCAAAGCCCTGTTTCAGCGCCAACACGGCTTCCGGCACCTGGAATTCGGAGAAGGGGTTACGGCCTTCGTCCTGCAACGCGCGGACCCGTGCAGCCACGATGGGGTCGCTGGGCACGGCGAACGGCAAGCGGTCCACAATTACGCAGGAAAGCTGTTCGCCGGGGACGTCAACTCCCTGCCAGAAGCTGGCCGTGGCGAAGAGCACGGCGTTTGGCGTGTTCTTGAACCGCTCCAGCAGCACAGAGCGCGGCGCGGTGCCCTGGAGCATCAGCGGAAAATCGATGCGCGTGCGCACCCGTTCGAACAGGTCGTTCATCTGCGAGTAGCTGGTGAAGAGGCAAAAGGCGCGACCCTCGCTCAACTCCAGAAGCTGCACAATTTCGTCGGCGGCTTTTCCGGCAAAGCCGGCGTCGCGCACGTCAGGCATCTTTTGAGGCAGATAGAGCAGTGCCTGCTGGCCATAATCGAACTCCGGAGGCAAAGCGCATTCCTTCGCGTGATCGAGGCCGAGGCGCTGGCGGATAAATTCAAAGCGGCCCGCGACGGTCAGCGTCGCTGAAGTAAGAATCACCGTATCGAACGCTTCAAAAAGTTTTTCGCGCAGAATCTGGCTGATGTCGATCGGAGTGGCTGCGAGGAACACGCCTTTGTTCCGCCGCTCGAACCAGTAGACGTAGTTCTTTTCGTTGGATTCGAAGAGGAAGGAAAGTTCCTGGCGGATTTCGAAGCTGCGCCGGGCGATGCGCGTCAACTCCTCCGGCTTCTGCGTCAAAGCGGCGAACTCCGTTTCCATAGCTTTGCAGGCGTTGAGCAGCGCGTCATACGCTTCGCGGTTCTGTTCCAGGAACGCTTCGCGCTCCTGACGTGAAAACGGAAAACGGCCGTCGCGGGGCGGAAAGCTGTCGAAAAAGGCTCGGCTCTTTTCGCGGATACGCTGGGTGCGGCGCAGCAGCGTGGGGGAGCCGGTCTTTGTCAGCCGCATGGCGTGGTCCGCGTCGCGCGCCAGTTCTTCGAACCGGTAATTCGAAATCTGCTGGCCGAAATAGTCGCTGGCCACGTCTTCCATCTCGTGCGCTTCGTCGAACACCACCGCTGAATACTCCGGCAGGATGCTGCCGAAATCGTCCTGTTTCAGCGCCAGGTCGGCGAAAAACAGGTGGTGGTTCACGATGATCAGGTCCGCTTCCTTGGCGCGGTTCTGCATCTGCGTCAGGAAGCACTTTTCGAATTCCGGGCATTTCTTCCCGGTGCAGGTGTCGCGTCGCGCGTCAATCCGCGACCACAACTCCGAATCGTCCGGCAAAAACGTAAGCTCGGCCCGGTCGCCCGTTTCCGTCAGGTTCGACCATTCGCGAATCTGCCGGAACGCGTCCACTTCTTCCATGCCCTTCAACATGGGCTGGTCGGCCAGCGCGTGCATTTTCGAAAGGCACAGAAAATTCGAGCGGCCCTTCATCACCGCCACTTTCAAATTCGGCGCGAAGTGCTTTTGCAGGAACGGGACATCCTTCTGATAAAGCTGCTCCTGCAGCGATTTGGTAGCTGTGGAGATCACCACGCGCCGCCCGCTGCAGATCGCGGGCAGCAGATACGCCAGCGTCTTCCCGGTGCCCGTGCCCGCTTCCACCACCGAGTGATGGTGCTTTTGAAACGCGTCGTGCACCGCCTCCGCCATCTGCAATTGCGCGGGGCGGTGCTCGTAGCCGCCGATCATGCTGCGTTCCAGGAATCCGCCGGGACCAAAAATCTGCTCCATCGTCGGGCCAGTGGAGGGAGTTTCATCCTCATGCGCGGGCGCCACTCCTGCCGCCGAGCCGTGTGCATCGCCAACAGGGCGATTCTGCCGCACCGGCTGGCCTTCCACGTCATGCGCGCGCAATTCGTCGTCCAGAGGCACGTAAACGCGCTCCTGCGGCGTTTCCCTGTTCTGTTTCGGAGCCTCGGATGAGCCCGGGTTGGATTTACGCTTGACCAGAAACCCTGCCTAATCTGCGCCGTTAACGCTGAATCAGTAACGATAGCACACTCCCGCACGTCTCATTTTCAGGTGGCACTCAGCCCCGAACGGCACCGCAAGCCAGCGAGGACACGATGCGCCAAGTCTGCAATGTATTCCGAAACGCAATCCTGAAAAGCTTGGTGTTCACTCTCAGCCTGGCTGTCGCATTACCCGCGAGGGCCTATGACTTCCCACTCTCCTCAAACGCCATTCGCGATGCCTACTTCCTGGGAGTTCGCCAGGGCGGCCTTACCCCACCGGTGCTTGCGCCGTATTCCCAGTTCGTTCCAGAGTTGCACCAGGGAAGTTGCACTTCGGAGATCCGTCTGGAGACTCCCTTTCTGCAAATTGTTTCTTACTCCTCTGGAATGCCAAACTACAGTTCGCAGGACGCGGTAAAGGAGTTCTACGATAAGCCGATGAAGTTCCGGATGTTTCTGAACATCTGCTACATGCGCCGCGCGCCGCCGCCCAATTCGGTCAAAATCAAAGTCATCCAGAACAAAAAAGAAATCGTGCCTGAGACAGACACTCGCCTGGCTTACGCCGAGCCAGTAGACGGCCTTTCCGTTCTGCCGGCCAACGGGGAAAAAGTACAGTTGGAATTCGACGCGGGGAAAATCGATTCGGCGACGTGTGTGATCGTTATTGACACACCGAACGATCAACACGTAAAGGTCGAGCTGGACCTTCAGAACCTGCGTTGACCGCGAACTCCAAGGTTAATGTTTAGGCAATCTGGAGTTTTCTGCATGTTTCGAACAGTTGACTGGGTTAAAGTGTTGTTGGGGAAAATCCAGCCGCGCATCGCCGCCACAAGTGGCCCCCAAATCCGTCGTGGGGTGTTTGCATGAATCCAAGAAAATACCTGGTTCTCGCCGTACTTGCCGCCGTTCTTTCGCTTTCGTCCTGCAGCGGCGTAAAGACTGTCTGTACCACTAATTGCACCGTCGGCAGCAACGGCTCATTGAACCTTACGCTGGCCGCAGAGCCATTCACGCCCCCCCCCAATACTTCGATTCTCTCTTTCGCCGTGCTCATCAATTCGGTTTCGTTAACTCCTTCGGCCGGGGGCAGCGACGTCACCATTCCCCTGAATACATCCTCGTTTGGTGTTGATCTCACTCGCTTGCAGAGCGATTCCGCTTTCCTGGGACAGTTCATCAACAGCGTTCCCACTGGAACCTACAATCAGCTCAGCGTGAATCTGAATGCTGTGGTCACCTATTGCGCAGCCACCAGCGGGACCCCGGGATGTAACTCCGGCAGCATCGCGCAAATCTCCAAGGCCTTCACTTCCGCCACGACTTCCAATTTTTCGTTCACCATGGGAGCGAATCAACAAGCGGGCCTGCGCGTGGTCATCAACTTCGCCAACGCCCTTACGGTCAATCCCGCCACGCAGGCGGTCACGGCCATCGATCTGACGGCCGCCAATGTGGCCACAACCACCACGCTTCCCCCGGTACTTTCTACGTTGTCCTCTGGCCAGTTCGATTACGTTGAAGATGTCACCGGGGTGATCACGGCAACTACTTCTTCCTCCGTGACCGTGCAAACCGCAACGCGTGGTCCGATCACCGCTGTCATCACCGGTTCAACGCTTTTCTCACAAAATTGCGTCGTCCTGAATAACACATGCACACCGACCGTCGGCCAGGTCGCCAGTATAGATGGCACCCTCAACGCCGACGGAACTTCGACGATGCTGCTGTTCGACCCGCTCACCGCGACAAGCGTTGATTTGATCGAGGGAATCGTAACGTCGGAAACCACTTCCAGCACGCAATTCCAGATGGTTGTGAACGACTTGGTGAAAGCCAACAGCAACAGCAAGATCGGCGCCGTGAGCCTGGGCGATACCGTGAACGTTACATTGTCCGGCCTGGTGGGTGGATTCTTTGTCGACGGCAAGGGATTGCCGCTTACCGCCAGCAATTTCAGCGGCAGCAACTCTGCAACGGACATCCATACGGGTCAGACGGTGATGTTCCGGGTGACGGCATTCACGCCAAAAGCCGGCAGCACGCCCGCTTCGGCCACGGCCGATGCCGTCGTCCTCCGCTTCACGCGCTTTGCCGCAAACGCGGCGGGAGCCGGATCAGTCCAGTTCAGCATTGCATCGTTGCCGCCGTTTTTCGGTTTCACCACGCAGCCGCTGGTGCAGCTGGGCAACGGAAATCCGATTACCTACCTGGATGGATATACCAGCAACGGCGCGATTACTTCAGGCGACCACCTGGGCATTCGAGCGCTCTATTTCGGAACCAATGTCGCTCCGTCGTTCTCTGCCGCAAAGATTCGCAAGAATTAAGACTTTTCACCCGCCTCCGCAAAGGCAACGGGCCCCGGAAGTTTTCGGGGCCCGTTCTTTTTTGGAGTGCGGGAGCTCTGCTCCCGCTTTTGAGGTTGTTAATCTAGCGGTGAAATCTCATTTGGGAGAGTATGCTCACGCCCCTAAAGCGGGAGCTTCGCTCCCGCACTCAAAAAGTTCTAGATCCCGCCCACGGTGGTGTTCGGCGGAAGCGGGTTGCTGAGCGGCGGCATAGGCACCGGCGGAATGTTGGGCGCCATTGTCGGCTGCAGGCGGCGATACAACGCCAGCGAGATCGCCCCAATGCCCCAGACGATGACCGCGATCTTCACCCATATTCCCAGATAAGGAACCAACATGCCTATGCGCAGCAGCAACAAACCAACGACCATTCTTCCGATGATCGGCCAGAATTCAGAGGCTCGGCCCATAATCCATTGCCCGACAGCCGCGCCAACAACAATCTGTGCGAAGTAAAGCGACGCATACCACAGGAAAAAGCCGGAGACGCCCACAAACAGGCCCACCACCGTGATGCAGGCGACAAACGCCGCGATCGGAAAGCCAGCGCCGACAAGAATCCCCAGCCCCACCGATGCTCCAATGTTTTCCACGTTCGCGGCCGCTTCGCCGGAAAATACCGGCATCAAGCTGAAGAGCACCAGGCCGAAGAGAACGTAGGCCGCCGCCCAGATGACCTGCCAAAGATAGTAACCACTGCGGCGCTCCTCATGCCGGGGCTCCACTTTGGTGTATTCGATGGGCGACGCCAGCTTGGCATCGGATGCAACGCTTGGTTCGCGTTGCCCCTTAAAAGAAGTCTTGCCGTCGATTTCCGCGCCGGAAACAATCGAGAGCGATTTGCCCCTCTCTTGCACGGAGCCGCCGACCAATCCGGAAATTGTGGTGCTATCGGCGAATCCAAGAAAATCGCGTCCGATCTTTCCGTCGAGAGTCAACGTTGCCCCTCCAGCCGTAAGGCTGCGGCCGATTTTGCCGGTTGCGTCCAGATTGAATGTCTCGTTCCAGAGCATCGCGTTGCGCTCGACCGTGCCGGTGAGCGTCACGTTGTTCGCACCCGCGCGCACATTTCCATCCACCACGCCGCTGATGCGCACCGCCTGCGCGAAGCAGATCAGGTCGCCATTGATGTGCCCGGTGACATCCACCTGGTGGGCGAACGCGTAAACGTCGCCGTCCACCTCGCCCTCGATTCGCACGTGTTCGCCGGTAAGAAAAATGTCGCCCTTGACCACTTCATCTTTTCTGACCGTGATGTTGTCGCCTTTGCGGAATTCCGTGGCCGAAGCGGGCGTGGCAACCGCCAGCATCACGCCGAACCCCGCAAAGAGCACCGCCAGCGCCGAGCCGCGCCGCAAATAGCGGCGGAACGCGAACAAGCCGAAGCCGGCCATGCACATCACGGCAAGCACTTCGAACAGACTGAACATGGATTGCCATCCTTTCCAGAATGCGCCCTGAAACACCACCAGGCTCAGCAGATTCGTGCTGCCGAAGCCGGCCTCTGCAAACTGGCGTTCCCAGGGCTCGATGTATCCCGTGTACAAGGCGTAGACGCCCATTACGGCCAGGCCAAACACCACGCCCCAAATCCACTGCATGTTGCGCTTCACTTTCTCTTGAAACTCAGAGATCCGCGCCGGGAGCGGCTCGTCCTGTTCCAGCATGGAGCGCGTCAGCAAGCGCGATTCGCGGTCCAGCGCGCGCAACAGCGTCAGGCACCGCGTGCAGGTCTGCGTGTGGAGAGACACGCCCTGCGCCGCCTCGCGGTCCAGTTGCCGCTCGACATAGAGCAGCAAGGTCATTTCATCAATGTGGGTTTCATTCAGCTGGCGGTCTCTGTTCATGTCCGGTTCTGTCATCGGGTTCCTCCCACGGCCAGCGCGCTGTTCTCTCCCATCGCCTGCCGCAGTTCATGCCGTGCCCGCAGGAGCACGACCCCTACAAATTGCCGGCGAACACCCAGGGCGTCCGCAATTTCGTCGTAACTCATGTCCGAGTAGTAGCGCATCACCAGCGCCATGCGGGCGCGCATGCCCAGGGTGTCCAGCGCCTTGCGCACTTCCTCGCTGGTGCGTTCTTCGATCAGTTTTTCCAGCTGGTTCGGTTCCGGACATTCCAGCGCGACCTCTTCCACGTCGTCCATATCTTTGTCGTGGCGGGCCTTCTTGCGGCGCAGCATGTCCCAGCAGTGATTGGCGGCGACTTTGTAAAGCCAGGCGGTGAAGGACCGCGTCTGGTCGTACTGAATCAGTTTGTCGCGCAACTTCATGAAAATCTCCATCGTGGCGTCTTCCGCGTCCTCCCGGGTGGGCATGGCCCTCCGGCAAAAGCGGAAGATTGCCGGGGCAAATTCCCGGTACAGTTCGCCCCAAGCCTGGGTATCCCCAGTCCGGGCTCGAGCGATTACTTCCGTCGGCTCCGTTTTTCCCGGTGCGCTCATTCGCCCTGGTCTCAGCGGTTCCATAGGTTAGTACGCGGCAGCCGTCGCAAAACTATCACAAGTTGCAATTTCT
>DASSGJ010000268.1:0-5918 GCA_035693545.1 Candidatus Acidiferrum sp. | reverse complement strand
GGAACAGGTCAGACTGGGCCGCGAAAACAGAGATATCTGCATCCGACTGAAAGACGACATTGAGAAAGCTCATCGAGAATACGATCGTAGATTCAAACCCATCATGGACCACCCGGTGGATTACTTTTACCGCTGGATGGTTGAAATTCTGGCCGACGGGGACTCCAACGCGCTCGGCGAATATCCCTACGCCACCGCCGGCAAATCGCGGTAGCCTCCGTCGCCCTGTAGCTCAGGCCTTCAGGCCTGAGGCTTTCCGCGGCCGCTCCACCAAACTTCCCATCGTTCAGGGATCGCGGCTCGTAATTCTTTCCGCCCTAGTCCTTTGTCTTTCGCTTCTTTTCGCCGGCGATCTCTCCGCCCAAACCAAAAAGAAAAAGAAAAAACCCACGCACCCGAAATCTCCGGCGTGCGCCGCGGGCTGCAAACCGGACACCACTTCCCCCGCGCTAGACGCTTCCACTCCCGAAGACGCCGCCGCGCAAAAGGAACTCGCATTGCTCGCCCGCGATCTCCATCGCGGCACGCCTGGCGCTTACGACAAACTCGCTGCCTTCGCGAACAAAAATAGCTCCAGCGTCTGGGGCCAGCGTGCCGCTCTCGCTCTCGGCTACGACGACTATTCGAAAACCCACGCGCAGCAAGCCCTCAACTGGCTCCAGAAAGCCAAGCCCGACACCCTGCTCCTCCAGTACACCCTCTTCTGGACCGCGCAGAGCGAACGCGCGCTCGGCAAGAACGCCGCAGCCGCCCAGGACTTCGCGCAAATCCTGAAGGACTACCCCACCGCTGCATTTAAAGACCAGGTCCTCGAAGCCTACGCTCCCGCCGCCGTCGCCATCGGCCACCCGCAAGACGCGCTCGATGCTCTGGCCACCTATTCCGCCACGGGCTCAAAGCCGAATCTTCTCCTCGCACGCGCCCGCGCCGAGGAAGCCGCTCGCAAATTCGTTCCCGCCGCGAAAGACTACCAGACCCTCTTCTACAAATATCCGCTCGCGGATGAATCGAAAGACGCCGGCGTCGCTCTGCCCCGCCTTACCAAGCAGCTCCATACGGAATTTCCGTACGCAACCGGCGAAATGCAGGACCAGCGCGCGCAGGCTTATTACGACGCCCACAAATGGCACGAAGCTCGCCTGGAATACGAAAAGCTCGCGACGATTCTGAAGGATCCCGCGAACCCGGTTCGCCAGCGCGCTCTTGTCCGCGCCGCCGAATGCCGCCAGCATCCCAAGGCCGCGCCCAGCCTGTTCGTGAAACTCGCTGTCACCGATCCCGAAGCCGACGCCGAGCGCCTCTACGATCTCTCCCAGGCCTGGCGCTCCGACAAACGCGAAACGGAGATGCTCACGGCGATCGAGAAAAACGCCCAGCAATATCCGCAAAGCCGCTGGACCGAAGATTCGCTGATGGCTGCCGGCAACTATTACTGGGTGGAACTCGATCGCGCGAAAGCAGGGAACTACTACCAGCGCGTGCTCGACAGCTTCCCGGGAGGCAGGCACGCCCAGAACGCCGAATGGCGCCTCGCCTGGATCGCCTACATCCAGCGGCAGCCCTTCGCCGAAGAGAAAATGATCAATTTTCTCCGCAAGTATCCTTCGACGGGCACCGCGGTGAATGCTTTGTACTGGCTGGGCCGCAATGCGGAGCGCAACGGCAATCCTTCGCACGCCCGCGCGTTTTACGAAAAAGCCACGGATCGTTTCCCATCCACTTATTTTGCCCACGCTGCGGATCAGCGCCTCGCCAAGCTCGCCCCCGGCGATTCCGATCCCGCCGATGCGCTGGCGGAGATTCCTGCCCCGCCGCCGCTGCGGCCCTTTGACGAGCCCATCGCGCCCCTTGTAGCAGACCGCTGGAATCGCGCGCAGGCTCTGCGCACCATCGCCTTCGACGCCTCCGCCGAGCTGGAGTTGAAGGCCGCCTACGCCGCCACCGCTTCGCCGCGCTTCATCGTCGAAGCCGCGCAAGCCGCTTTCGACCAGGGCCATTTCGCCACCGGCATGGCTTACGGCCGCCTGGCCGTCCCGAATTTCGACACCCGCAAACTTTCCGATGTCCCTTCGAATGTCTGGAAAGTTTTGTTTCCATTCCCCTACGAAGCCGTCATCCGCCGCGAAGCGCAACGCAACAATTTTGATCCCATGTTTGCCGCCGGCTTGATCCGCCAGGAATCCACTTTTCAGGCGGATGCCGTTTCCCACGCCAACGCCATCGGCCTGATGCAGATTCTTCCCAAGACGGCCCGCTTGCTCGCCAAGGAACGCAAGATTCGCTACACCAAAAACTCATTGTTCGATCCGGAGACCAACATCGAGCTCGGCATGCTCTACATTTCTAATCTCACCCGTGCCACCGGCGGCCCCGAATACGCTGCCGCGGCCTATAACGCCGGCGAAGACCGCATCGCCCTCTGGAAATCCGAGCGCACCTACGACGAGGTTCCCGAACTCGTCGAGTCCATCCCCTTCACCGAAACGCGCGAATACGTCCAAATCGTCCTGCGCAACACCGACATGTACCGCGCCCTCTACGGCGAAACTCCCAAGTCCACCGTCTCCGCCGCCACCCCGCGCCCCACGCGCTACCTCTCCGCCCAATCCCGCTAGCCGCCCGCCTGTGTAGCGGCCGCCTTCCGAGGCGGGCGCCTTTGTCTTTTTCCTCTTCTCTTCTTCTCTGTGAACTCTGTGGCTCCTCTGTGTCCTCTGTGGTAAAGCCTTTCTCTTCTCTCCTTTGCTACAATCTCCCAATGTCCGCTCCCGAAACCAACATGACCCATCTCGCCCGCCGCATGCTCTCCGCCAAGGCCGAGCAGTTCACCGAATCCGTAATCCGCGAAATGACCCGCCTGGCCCTCAAGCACAACGCCGTCAATCTTTCGCAAGGCTTCCCCGATTTCGCCGCCCCCGAAGAAATCAAAGAAGCCGCCCGCCAGGCCATCTCCGACGACATCAATCAATACGCCATCACCTGGGGTGCCAAGCCCCTCCGCGACGCCATCGTCGAAAAATTCGCCCGCACCCAGCACGTCACATACGACCCCGAGCGCGAAATCACCATCTGCTGTGGCTCTACTGAAGCCATGATGTCCGCCATGATGGCCATCATCAATCCCGGCGACGAAATCGTCGTGTTCGAACCGTTCTACGAAAATTACGGCCCCGACGCGATCCTCTCCGGCGCCACGCCCCGCTTCGTCAAAATGCGCCCGCCCGATCCGCAGAACGCAAACTCCACCTGGTCGTTCGACGAAAGGGAACTGGCCGCCGCCTTCGGCCCGCACACCAAGGCCATCATTCTCAACACGCCGAACAATCCCACGGGAAAAGTCTTCACCAGGCAGGAACTCGAATTCATCCGCGATCTCTGCGTCCGCTGGAACGCCTTCTGCATCACCGACGAAATCTACGAGCACATCCTCTACGACTCGACCGAACACATCTCCATGGCCCGCATTGATGGCATGCGCGACCGCACCATCGTCATCAACGGCATGTCTAAAACCTACAGCGTCACCGGCTGGCGCGTAGGCTGGGCGTTTGCTCCTCCGGAAACCACCCAAGCCATCCGCAAAGTCCACGACTTCTTAACCGTCGGCGCAGCCGCACCGCTTCAACAAGCCGGCGCGCTCGCCCTCAAATCCCCGCAGTCCTATTACGACAAGCTAGCCGCAAGTTACACCGTCAAGCGCGAACGCCTCTTGAGAATCCTCGCCGCTTCCGGCTTCACCGTTTACAAACCCCGCGGCGCCTACTACATCATGACCGACATCTCCCGCTTCCATTTCGACGAAACCAAATATCCCGCCGGCTCCCGCGACGTCTCCTTCGCCAAATATCTCGTCGAGAAAATCGGCGTAGCCTGCGTCCCCGGCTCCAGCTTTTACAACAACGCCCAGGACGGCGCCTCCCAGGTCCGCTTCACCTTCTGCAAAAAAGAAGAAACCCTGGCCGCCGCCGAATCCCGCCTCGCCCACCTCCACGCCTAACCTCAGGCCGCTCTAAAATTGCTTTTGTAGCGGCCGCCTTCCGAGGCGGGCGCCTTTCGCGCAAGCTGAATCCCAGGAAATGTTATGCTGAATTTTGTCCCCACCTTTCCGCGCGGTGGAATCCAATGTACGCTGTCGCTAAAGGTGCCTTGAATGAAGTTCCGGAAAATCGTCCAGCTTCTCTTGCTTGTAATCATTGTCGTTGCGGGCTATTTTGGCGTGCGGATACTGATCAATGGTTTCACCACTGCAGCCGAGCCCTCGCGCCTCGAAACAATCGTCGCCCGCGCCGCGCGCAATTTCGCCATTCCCCGCAGGGCGCGCCTTGAACCTAATCCCTGGAAGCCCACTCCCGACGTCCTGAAAGAAGCCCGCGAAAGTTACATCGACCGCTGCGCGGTCTGCCACGCTCCTGACGGCTCTGGGCAATCCAACGTCGGCCGCAACCTTTATCCGCGAGTCCCGGACCTGCGCGCCCCGCAAACGCAAAATCTCACCGACGGCCAGCTCCGCTACATCATCCGCAGCGGTGTCCCGCTCACCGGCATGCCCGGCTGGGCCAAGCCCCACGACGAGCAATCCGACGACAGTTGGAAGCTGGTTCTCTACATCCGCAGCCTGCGCAACTTATCCATCGAAGAACGCACACAGCAAGCCTCCATGATCAGCGCGGCTCACTACGCCGGCTCCGCCTCTTGCCAGAAATGCCACGCCCAAATCTACGAACACTGGCGCAAAACCCCCATGGCCAACGTCGTCCGCGACCCGCGCGAATTTCCAAACGCTATCATCCCCGATCTGTCCACCAACAAAATCGCCAAATTCACAAAAGACGACGTCGCGTTCGTCTACGGCAGCATCTGGAAGCAACGCTACTTCACCAAAATCGGCGACGACTATTTTCCGGAAGGCGCCCAGTGGGACATCACCAACAAAGTCTGGCGCCCCTATTTCGTCCCCAACGGCGCCGATTGGTGGGTGCCGTTCTATCCCGCCGACAACATGCAGCGTCCCACCGGCCCTCTTTGCGACGGCTGCCACTCCGTCGGCTACGACATCCACACCAAAAAAGTCGCCGAGTGGAACGTCGGCTGCGAACGCTGCCACGGCCCCGGCAGCGAACACAACGCGCATCCAACGCGCACCAATATCCTGAATCCCGCGAACATGGATTACGTCCAGGCCAGCGACACCTGCATCCAGTGCCACTCCCAGGGCCGCCCGCTCACCAGCCCGATCGAAGGCAAATATTACGACTGGCCCGTCGGCTTCCAGCCCGGTTCAAACCTCCGCGATTACTGGCAACTCGAAGAGCACAAACTCGGCGAAGCCACCTTCACCCATTTCGCCGACGGCACCGCCCACAAAAATCGCATGCAGGGCAACGACTTCGTGCAAAGCGTGATGTACCGCCGAGGCGTCACCTGCTTCAGCTGCCACGACGTCCACGGCACCGATAACTACGCACAACTAATCAAGCCCGGCGACCAAATCTGCCTCGACTGCCACAGCCCGCTCTCTCTCAACGGCCCCCGCACCGCCACCATCGAAGAGCACACCCACCACAAAAAAAATTCCACCGGCAGCAGTTGCATCGCCTGCCACATGCCAAAAATCGCCACCACCCTTGCCGACGTGAAAGTCCGCGCCCACACCTTCGCCTTCATCACCCCGGACATGACCGACAAATACAAAATCCCCAACCCCTGCACCGAGTGCCACAAAGACAAAACCACCGCCTGGGCCACCGAAGCCATGCGCCACTGGCCAGAGCGCTCCCCCTGGCGCCTGCAGTAGCCAAACCCACCAACCATGTCATCCCGAACCCGCGTTTTGTGCGGGTGAGGGATCTGCTTTCTCTTTTTCTTGCGCATAGAGCAGTCCAACGCGTTTCGCCGAGTAGTAATTCTGTTGTGCTACACTC
>DASSGJ010000267.1:0-4240 GCA_035693545.1 Candidatus Acidiferrum sp. | reverse complement strand
GTTCAAGACGCTGGAGCAGCAGAAGGATACTGCCACGCTGGGCATGTGGATTTTCCTGGTGACCGAAGTGATGTTCTTCGGCGGGATCATGCTGGCGTACACGATCAACCGGCACACGTACTTCCACGCGTTCGCGATGGGCAGCAACACGTTGAGCCTGGGATTGGGCGGATTTAACACCGTGGTGCTGCTGGCAAGCAGCTTCACGATGGCGATGGCGGTGTGGTCTTCGCAGACAAGCCGGAAGAACCTGATTACGCTATTCCTGAGCTTGACGATTCTGCTGGGCTTCGTGTTCTTTGGCGTGAAGTATGTGGAGTATGCGCAGAAATTTCACCACCACCTGGTACCCGGAAAGAGTTTCGATATCTTCTATTGCGTGAACAATCCGGCGAAGTGCGAAGACATTGATGCCGCCGATATGGCCAAGGAAAAGGAAGAGATCGAAGCCGCGGCCAAAGCGGACCCCGACTTGAACGCGCATGCGCAACTCTATTACTCGGCGTATTTTGGAATGACGGGCCTGCACGCATTGCACATGGTGATCGGAGCTGGATTATTATTCTGGTTGCTGAAGGAATCCGTAGCCGGGAAATTTAATGCGGAGTGGAACAACCCTGTGGACATTGTGGGGTTGTACTGGCACTTTGTGGACATTGTATGGATTTATCTGTTTCCGCTGTTATATCTGATCGACCGGCATAAGTAGGGAGCGACGCGTGTCTGAACACGAACATACGGAACATATCGTTTCGCCGGGGATGTACCTGGCGATCATCACGACTCTCCTGATTCTTACGGGGCTGACTGTCGCGGCGGCGTTCGTCAATTTGGGCCGATTCAACATTTTTGTTGCGCTCTTGATTGCAACCGTGAAAGCGACACTGGTCGTGCTGATCTTCATGCATGCGAAGTATGCGCCAGAGCGGACCAAGCTGGTAATCATTGCAGGGATTTTCTGGCTGGCGCTGCTACTGTTCATGACGCTCAGCGATTACGCTTCGCGGGTGGATTACCGCGGCGTGCACTATCCGATGACGCAAAACATTGCGCACATGCTCGAGAATCGAGCCTGACCGGCTGACCACTTAACCAACTTACGGGAAAATCTCGAGCAAGAGGAGGCCATTCGGCCTCCTTTCTTTTTGGATGTGAGCTTATATCGATGGAGTGCAGCCCGAACACACCTCTACCAGTTGGTCAGATGCAATCCTGGGGTGTTTTTGGGAGCTAGCCGCTTGGGCGGCTGAAAGAGTTGCAGGTTCCGGCAGAAGTGAGGGGAAGTGCGAACCGGCCCAGCCCTCAATCCCCTAAAGGGATCCTCGGCTCGCCTCCCCCACGCACGTGTGAGGTGCAAACGGCTTACCATTCATAAGTGTATTTGAATCAACACATTAAAGAATGAAACCGGGTAAAAAAGCACTACCCCCGGGGAAATTTTTACTCTGGGAATTGGCGGGCCGGGGCCGTTGGCAAAAAATTTCCCTCCGCCCGCATCCAATTGGCTGCTCAACTTGACCGCTGCTTGCACGAGTTGCTATGTTGAAAGACTATGCTGGGCTCAGTCTCTCTACTGGGTGCCAGGGCTCCTGTGGAGGGAGCGCTTTCGAGATATGGGGATAACGAAACTGGTTGTGCGGGGCGCTCGCCAGCATAACCTGAAGAACATCAGCGTCGAAATTCCACGCAATACACTGACGGTCATCACCGGACTATCCGGCTCGGGCAAGTCGTCGCTGGCGTTCGACACCATTTATGCCGAGGGGCAGAGGCGCTATGTGGAGTCGCTCTCGGCCTATGCGCGGCAATTCCTGGACCAGATGGAGCGGCCGGAAGTGGACGTGATAGAGGGGTTGTCTCCTTCGATCGCCATCGAGCAGAAGACCACCACACGTTCGCCGCGATCCACGGTTGGAACCATAACGGAAATTTACGATTACCTGCGTGTGGTTTACAGCGCCGTGGGTGTGCCGCATTGCCCGAACTGCGGGAAGCCGATTACGCGGCAATCGAGCGAACAGATTGTGCAGGCGATTCTGCACGGAGAGCTGTGCAAGCCGGACGACCGCATCATGATCCTGGCACCGATTGTGCGCGGGAGAAAAGGCGCTTACCGGAAAGAGCTGGAGAAGCTGGCGCAGGACGGGTTTGTTCGCGTGCGGATCAACGGGGAGCTGCTGCCGCTGGACGAAACGCCGGTACTGGACAAACGGAAAAATCACACGATTGAAGTGGTGATAGACCGGCTGCTGGTGAAGCAGGGAGTGGCTTCGCGGCTGGAGCAGTCGATCGCCACGGCACTGCGGCTGGCCCAGGGATTGGTCACTCTGGCGGTGGTGGGCGGCAAGGAACATGTTTTTTCGGAGAAACTGGCTTGCCCGGATTGCGGATTGTCTGTGCCGCAGCTGGAGCCGCGGTCGTTCAGCTTCAATTCCCCTTATGGTGCGTGCCCGGCGTGCAATGGACTCGGGTCCAAGTACGATTTTGACCCGGCGAAAGTGATTGTGGACTGGACGCGGCCACTGTTTGACGGCGGACTCGGGCCGGGGTCGGGCTCGGCAATTTTGAAGCGGACGCTCGAGCTGGGAGCTTACGCCCACGGATTTCATCTCGATACGCCGTTCGAGAAATACCCGGCGAAGGTGCAGAACCTTTTGCTGTACGGGTATCCGAATGGGGACAGCAAAAAAGCGGCGGGCGGGCGGTCTGGCGCAAGCGAAAAAGGATTCCGGTTCCAGGGAATATTGAAGTTTCTGGAACGGAATTTCGAGGAGTCGAACTCGGATTCTTACCGCGAGTGGATGACGCAGTATATGTCGGCGACGCTCTGCAGCACTTGCCATGGGAAGCGGCTACGGCCGGAGTCGCTGGCGGTGAAACTGGCGGGCTGGTCGATTGCGGACTTCACCGCGCTGGCGATTAGCGATGCGCGGCCAGCGGTGGACAAGATTCTTGCGGAATTGACGCCGAGGCAGAAAGAAGTTGCAGGCCGGCCGCTGGGCGAGATTGGAGAGCGTCTGGATTTCCTGTTGGCCGTGGGGCTTGGATATTTGAGCCTGGACCGTTCCGCGGCGACGCTATCGGGCGGCGAAGCGCAAAGAATCCGGCTGGCGACGCAGATCGGATCTCGTTTGCGCGGTGTGCTGTATGTGCTGGACGAGCCGTCGATTGGTTTGCACGCGCGGGACAACGACCGGCTGCTTCATTCGCTGGAGCAACTGCGGAACCTGGGGAACACGGTATTGGTTGTGGAGCACGACGAAGACACGATCCGGCGGGCGGATTTTGTGGTGGACCTGGGGCCGGGCGCAGGGAATGCCGGCGGTTTTCTCGTCGCGCAGGGGAAACCGGCGGAGATTGCGGCTTCGGCGGAATCGTTGACGGGGAGATATCTGTCTGGCGTGGCGGAAATACCTGTGCCGGCAAAGCGGCGCAGCCCGAACGGGAAGGCGATTCAAATCCTTGGCGCTCGCGCGAATAATTTAAAGGATGTGGATGTTTCGGTGCCGCTGGGATTGCTGACGGTGGTGACGGGAGTTTCCGGATCGGGCAAATCGACGCTGGTGAACGATATTCTTTACCGCGTGCTGGCGCAGAAGTTGTACCGGTCGATGGAGCAACCCGGGGCGCACCGGATGCTGCTGGGCGTGGAGCACATTGATAAGGTGATTGAGATTGACCAGGCGCCGATCGGGAGAACGCCACGATCGAACCCCGCCACGTATACGGGCGTTTTTGCGCCGATTCGGGAGCTGTTTGCGATGCTGCCGGAGTCGAGAGAGCGCGGCTACAAGCCGGGGCGATTCAGTTTCAACGTGAAGGGCGGCCGGTGCGAGGCGTGCCAGGGAGAGGGCCTGCGGCGGATCGAGATGAATTTTCTACCGGACGTTTATGTGACGTGCGAGGTGTGCCGCGGGCGTCGCTATAACGCGGAAACGCTGGCGGTGCGCTACAAGGGGCACAGCATCAACGACGTGCTGAATTTGCCAGCGAGCGACGCACTGAAGCTGCTGGAGAATATTCCGCAGATCCAGCAGAAGCTGGCGACGATTGTGGAAGTGGGGCTGGGTTACGTGCAACTGGGGCAATCGGCAACCACGCTTTCGGGCGGAGAGGCGCAGCGGATCAAGCTGGCGCGCGAGTTATCGAAACGGCAGACAGGCCGGACGATGTACATCCTGGACGAACCGACCACGGGGCTGCACTTTGATGACGTGCGCAAATTGCTGGATGTGCTGCA
>DASSGJ010000266.1:0-6319 GCA_035693545.1 Candidatus Acidiferrum sp. | reverse complement strand
CCGTTCGACCAGAACGAGCAGGACGGAAAGCAAAACGAAGCAGAGGAGAATCGCAAAGCACACGGAAGCGATCAGAATAAGTTGAGCTTCGTGAATTCCGAGTGTTTCCAGGACCGACGCAATCGCGACGATGCTCAAAATCAGCACCGCGATGATCGGAATGAATACCTTCCATTGCCACCTGATTCCGGTGGCCCATCGCACGACGGGAGGCAGATGCATGGGTGTATCACATCAAAGACCCGGGCCGGGCGCAAGTGAGGATGTCACACCAACTCAAAGCGGGCCCTCCCTTCCTTCGTCAGGGCAAGCGCAAGGCGGCCGCTATAACCGCATGAAGGCCGACCCTACGCGTTATAGTCATTGGGATTGATTTTCTTCTACAATCGGGTGCACGCGGACGGGGAAGTTACGTTGCATGGATAACTGATTTGAGCGACTGCGGAGGCTGCTGTGGCTGAAGTGGAATCCTTTGACCTGGTAGTGCTCGGTTGCGGACCGGCGGGTGAAAAAGCCGGGGCGCAGGCGGCGTATTTCGGAAAGCGCGTGGCGGTGGTGGAACGCGCGCCTGCCGTGGGTGGGAGTTGCATCAACACCGGCACGGTTCCGAGCAAGACGCTTCGCGAGTCGGCCCTTTATTTCTCGGGATTAAAGCAGCGTGGCCTTTACGGAATCGATTATTCGTTGAAGGAAAACCTTACGGTGCAGGATTTCATGCACCACGAGCGTGAAGTGGTGGAAATGGAACGCTCGCGGATCCTGAAGAACCTGGAATTGCACCGGATTGAACTGGTGCGAGGCCAGGCTGCGTTTGAAGACCAGCACACCGTTGTGGTCAGCAGCTCCAAAGGGACGCGGCGGTTGCGCGGCGAGGTGATCCTGATTTCGACGGGGTCAAAGCCTCACCGGCCGGCGGAAATTGCGTTTGATGATGTGCACACTTTTGACTCCGACACTTTCTTGCAGATGGACCGCATACCGAAAAGCCTGGCGGTGATCGGTGGGGGAGTGATTGGCTGCGAGTATGCTTCGATATTCATGGCACTGGGAGTGGATGTGACTTTGGTGGACGGCCGCGACAAGCTGCTGCCGTTTCTGGATACGGAGATATCGGAGCGGTTGCGCGACCGCTTTGCGGCGCTGGGGATGCACTTGTGGTTCAATGAGCGGCCGGTGAAGGCGGAAAATACCTCGTCCGGCGCCCGGCTGACGATGAAGAGCGGAAAGGTGCTGGAGACCGATGCGGCGCTGTTCGCGGCGGGACGGCGGGCAGCGGTGGATGGGCTGGGGCTGGAAAAGGCGGGATTGGCACTGAATGACAAGGGCTACATCGCGGTGGACGTGAATTTCCGGACGGCGGTGCCGCATATTTACGCGGCCGGGGATGTGATCGGATTTCCAGCACTGGCCTCGACTTCGATGGAGCAGGGGCGCGTGGCGGTGTGCCATGCTTTCGGATTGAAGTACAAGCAGCGGGTGGCTTCGTTGCTGCCGATGGGTGTTTACACGATTCCCGAAATTTCCGCGGCGGGCGAGACAGAAGAAAGCTGCAAGGAAAAGAAGATCGATTATTGCGTGGGTCGGGCGCGCTATGACAACAATGCACGCGGGCACATTACGGGCGACACAGCGGGGATGTTGAAGCTGATTTTTGCTAAAGCGGACAGGAAACTGCTCGGAGTGTGCGTGATTGGGGAATCAGCGACGGAGTTGATTCACGTAGGAATGATGGTGCTGGACAAAGGATTGACGATTGATGAGTTCATCGAGCTGGTGTTCAACTATCCGACGCTTTCCGAGATGTACAAATATGCCGCTTATGACGGCTTGGGGAATCTTTCGGGGCACAAGTTGCGCGAAGGATAGTTGGCCGTGCCGCCCCGCCGTCGCGAACATCCAATAAAAGAGGAGAGAGTTTATGCCACTGGTGCGAATTGATTTGCGCGCGGGGAAATCGGAAGAGTACCGGAAGGTGCTGGGGGACGGCGTTCACCAAGCGATGATTGAGGCGCTGGCGATTCCGCCGGATGATCGTTTCCAGGTGATTACCGAGCATCCAGCGGTTGGATTGATCTACGACGCGCACTATCTGGGCATTTCGCGCACAGACAACGTGGTGTTTGTGCAGATCACCATGAGTGCCGGCCGGAAGCCTCAGCAGAAACGAAAGCTATTCAAGCGCATGGCGGAAATACTGGCGCAGTCTCCCGGACTGAAGCCGCAGGAATTGGTGATCAACCTGGTGGAAGTCGCGTGGGAGAACTGGTCGTTCGGAAACGGCGAAGCGCAGTATATGGACAGCTAATTCTTCTGTGGAATCGATAGGCCCTGATGTAAATTCATTTCATGCGCGCTTCCTCGCTTTTCGGCCTTATTCTTTTGCTGGCTTTTTCAGGGATTTCTCTCTGCTTCGCTGAAATCGACCCGCCTACCGGCGAATCTTCTGCAACCCATAGCTTTGCTGGATTTGACCGCAACCAGTATCCCGGCGACGCCGCCTTGCCGCTGCTTCGCAAATCCTATTCCTTTGCAAGTTACTGGCTGAGCCCGCCTCCCGGCGAGAAGAACAATTCGTGGACCGGCAAGCGCGGCGTGATGAAATCACAGGGATTTGGTTTTCTGCTGTTGTACCGGGGACGGACTTCCGGGGAGCTTCCTTACAAGAAGGATTCCATTGACGCGGGCCTCGCCGACGCGCAGGGTGCCGCTGCCGCCGCGCGGCGTGAAGGCTTTCCCGATGGCTCGGTGATTTTTCTGGACGTGGAAGAGGGCGGCCGATTTTTCCCCGGATACCATGCTTATCTGCGGTCGTGGGCGGAGTCTTTGACCAAAGAGAAATTTCGTCCGGGAATTTATTGTTCTGGGATCGTGGTGGACGAAGGGGAAGGCTCGACGGTTATTTCCGCGGATGACATTCGGGAGCACATTGGAGTCGCCGGCGTTGTGTACTGGGTCTATAACGATGCGTGTCCGCCTTCACCCGGATGCGGTGTTCTGAAGGATCCGCCCGCGCCTTCCGCGAGCGGGGTAGCTTATGCGAGGGTGTGGCAGTATGTGCGGTCGCCGCGGGAGAAAAAGGTAGCGCGGCACTGCCGGGGCTATTCACCTGATGGGAACTGTTACGCCCCGGGCGATGCGGAGCATAAATGGTTTCTCGACGAGAATGTGGCGACGACGGCAGATCCCTCTGCTCCACGTTAAAGCGATGGGTTAGAACGTAGGATTACGCGGGAACTTGAAATAGGGGAGTCGAACACCGTTGATAAGAATCTGGTCGGCGCGAATGGCGGTGGGGGCTTCGAAGCCGACGGAGCCGCCCGCGGTGACGAAGTCGTCCTGATCCACGCCGTCGCCGCTGATGCCTAGTCCGCCGACGAGCGTTCCATTCTTAAATAGGCCGACCGCGCCCGGAAAGAAGACCACGCCGCTTTTGTTGCTGTTGGCCGCGCCAGTTTGATTGCCCTGTGTGCAGGGATTCTGCACATCCTGAAGAAATAAAGTGTAAAACGGGCCAGGACTGGAGCCGTTGATGCCCGGTGGGAAAAGCGGCTGCGCGCCGAAGCTGATCGTGCGGCTGGTCACCGCGGTGCCCATGGGGACGCCGGGAAGATCAGCGGTAGTGCGATTGGGTCCATTGAAGTAGACCATGTTGCGAGCCTTGCTGGCCGCGACATCGATACTGAAAATCGTCGAATCTGGCATGCGGCGCAGGCCGATTAGAGTGCCATCCAGATCGGAAACGGCGATCACCATGCTCGTCGCAGAGCTGGTAGGCAGGCGAATTGCCGCTCGCGTTATCTTCGCGGTAGCTTCGGCGTTATCCAGAATCTGCTGTACGTCGGAGAGAGCGAGCATGCTGCCGGCTGTGGGTTGAATCAAATCGTTTTCGGGCGGTTGGCCATTGCTGCAGGCTGCGGGCGGGCCGGGGCAAAGCTTGAAAAAGGTTCCGTTCGCCGTGCCGGCGGCGACGGCCGCGGGACGGGAAGTGTTGTTGACAAGCGGCAAAGCGATTCCGCCGATGAAGACCGCGCCCGGATCAGGCAACGGAGTGGGAACGAAACTGAAACCCGGGGATGTTGCCCCACTGAAGGCGGCAAATTCCGCGGCGTCGTGTGAAACGCCTGCGACTCCAATTCCGCCGACTACCAAATTCCCGCGGAAAATCGGCACTCCCCCTGGATTCACAGCATTTGGATCGCTGTCGTCCAGCTGCGATTTTCCGGTGAGGATGCCCAGGCCCGTGCCACCGGAGAGAGAAACCGAAGGGCTAACCTCCTGCCCAGGAATAAAATTTGTGGAGAGAGTGCAGCCGCGATTGGTGTTTTCGATGCCATAGAGATCGGCGGTCGGGGCGTTGTCCACTCCCGGGGGAAAATGAATGCCGCTGATAAACCGCACCGTCCGAGAAGAAAGAGGTGCCTGATCGTTACTGAAGTAGGCCGCTGTTCGGGCAAGAGCGACGGCGAGATCGTCTACGTCAACGCTGGCGCCGAAATTTCCAATGTCCTTGGTGGTCCCAGGCACAACACCGGGTTTGTTGTAAACGGCCAGAACATCACCGCGGCGGTCAACGACGGCGATGGCCATGGTGGTTCCGTCAACGGCGAGAGCGGCATTTTGAACGATGGTTTGCACTTCGGCCTGAGTGAGCGGCGCGTCAGCGGGAGGTGGCGGATTTTGTTTGACGGGAACGGGAGAGCCGCCGCAGCCGAGAAGAAGAACAGCAATGGCTCCCGCGAGTATCAGCGCGACAAGAATGGCAAGGCCCATGGTCTTGCGGCGCTGAACGTAAGCGCGGCTGGATTCCACTGGTTTGTGAACGATAGATTCCATTGCGAGAGCGTTGGACACCATGCTACACGCCGGGAACAGGAAATCACGTGGATTGTACCTCTGTTGCTTCGAAGTGGTGACTCTTAATTGCTGGGAGCGGGGTTGCCGGATATTCACTGACCTTTCCGAAAAAGGTTGCCGGAAGAGCGCATTTTTGATTAGTTAGCGGAGACTGTTGTCCATCATTTGGCCGGGTCCTGCTGAAATCATGACCTTCGATTCAACCTCCACGTCGGGAGTCCTTGTTTGGGCGCGAATCGCCGCGTACCTGTTGATTGGACTTTCCGCTGGCAGCGCTGCCATGGCGCAGCAACCCGGCACAGCGGCTCCGGCCAATTCGCCTCAGGAAGTGCGCGAAGCCGGACCGCCGCGGCGAATACCCAGGCAACAAGCGCTGACAACCGCCGCACTGGACGGCACAGTTCGAGAACAGGTTTCGGAAGGTGTGATGCGCCCGGTGGGAGGGACACGGATTCAGATTCGGAATGTGCAGACGGGGCAGGTGAGTACCACGCTGACGACCGGCGAAGGAATTTTCCGTTTGCTGCTCCTGGCTCCGGGTGGATATGAGTTTCGGGCCGAGGCTGAGGGTTATGAGGCAATGACAATTGCTGCGCTTTCGCTCAATGCCAACGAAGTCACTACCCTGGAAATTCGCCTGGTGCCCACGGGAGTGGCGGAAGCTCGTTCGCGACTGCCGCGTCAACCGGAGCTTGGGCCGCCGCTTCCCGCGGAAGCCGCGGCGATGGCGGGGTCGTACCGGGAATTCCGGCACCGGCTTGATTCGGACCCGAATTACATCGTGGAACTCTCGCCGGACGTTTTGCCGCCGATTTCGGACGTCTTTAACGTGGTGCCGAACCGCTGGGCGCTCGAACAGCCGGATTACCGGCGATACCGGCCCTCAGGCGAATACATTTATACCAAGCCGCATTGGTACGACCCGTTCAATCGCAATCGTTTCAAGGGAGATGAACCGATCTGGCCCGCGGTGCTGGGACAGCAGGTGTTCTTGAATGTTAGCGCCTCCGAAACGACTTTTATTGATGGCAGGAAAGTGCCTTCGCCCAGTAATGTGAGCGCCGCCCAGGCGGGCAGCAGCGAGTTTTTTGGGCGCGGCGAACAGTTTTTCCTGGACCAGACATTTCGCTTCACATTTGATTTGTTTCACGGCGATGCTTCGTTCAAGCCGGTGGACTGGCGCTTCCGGGTGACGCCGGAAGTCAGCTTGAACTATCTGGACGTAAAGGAATTGGGGATTGTCGGCCCGGATGTGCGCGCTGGAACTACGCGGTTGGATTCGCACGTGGGATTCCAGGAAGCGTTCGTGGAGTACAAGCTGCACGACCTGAGCGCCAACTATGATTTTGTTTCCGTGCGTGCCGGGATTCAGGAATTCAACGCCGATTTTCGTGGGTTTCTGTTTGTGGACGAGCAGCCGGCGTTGCGCATCTTTGGCGATTTGAAGAGCGACCGCCTGGAGTAC
>DASSGJ010000265.1:0-2546 GCA_035693545.1 Candidatus Acidiferrum sp. | reverse complement strand
CGCGTTCACGTTGGACCAGTAGACCGCCGAACCTGTGCCGGTAAGCAGGGTCATGAAATAGAGATGCCAGATGTGCAGATGCCCGTGCCAGGCGATATAGGCGATGGCCAGCACCGCGAGACCGCGAGAGAGATCGAGCAGGACGCCGAGATAGCGGCGGTCCAGGCGATCAATGAGCACGCCGCCGAGGAACGGCACAACGAGGCCGGGAAGCGTGACGACGATCACCTGCCAGCTCACCGCGACCGTCGAGTGCGTGGCCGACATGATGTACCAGCTGACGCCGATGAAATTCATTCCGCTGCCGAACAGCGAAACAAACATCGCCGTAAAAAAATAGCGGAACCCGCGCTGCTGCCAGAGCAACGACCAGTCAACCCGGTGTGTAACCGCGGTAGCCATCGAGCCTATCAGTTTACTATCGTCGTGGAGTTCCCTTGTGAGTAGCGGGCGCGAATGTGTCTTTGTTGAAGCGGCTAATTCTTCTTAAGGCTCCAGAATGCAGCCCGTTCGTCGCTGTCCTGCAGATTCCGCACCCCGGCCAGGTGTGATATTTTCCGTGCGGGCCCCACGTAGCACTTTAAGCAGCAGTTCGTGACCTCTCTGTGGTGGAGGAGTCCTCGATGGCTACTGTTCCCTCTCCTGTGGCGGAGCCGCAGGCAGGAATCTCTCCGTTTGGCCGCATCATCGGCGTATTTTTTTCACCTAAGGCTACATTCGAAGGTATCGTCCGGAAACCCAGTTGGATTCCTCCACTCATCGTTCTGTTTCTGACGGGAATGCTCCTGAATCTTACGTTGGCAAACCATGCGAACTGGACGGAAGTCTCCAGGCAGCAAATCGACAAAAACAAGTGGGTCGCCTCACAAATCGACCGGCTAGATGATTCCAAGAAGGCGCAAGCCTTTGAGAGAGCTGCTGCCCAGGCGAAAATCTTTCGTTACGTGCGCGCGCTGATAGGGTGGCCGCTGGCACTGCTGGTTGCGAGCGTGCTCTATTTTGGGGCGTATCGTCTGATTGGCGGGGCGCGATTGTCGTTTGGGGTGGCCGGGGTGATTGTAGCGTTCGCGAACCTCCCCGTAGCGCTGAAGGAAATTCTAGGCGCGTTAGTCACGGCCCTGAGAGATCCGAACGCAATTGATCCCGAAAACTACATCGCTTCAAATCCAGCCGCGCTGATGGGTCCGGATACCCCGACCTGGCAAATGATTCCACTGGCATTTCTCGACATTTTTACAATTTGGGCTCTTGTTCTGGTCGCAGTGGGATTTGCCGCTGCTGATCCCAAGAAGCTCCCGTTCGGGAAGTCACTGGGGATTGCGATTGGCGTCAATTTGTCCTTGATGGCGGTGTTCACCATGATTGCCTGGGTTTTCTCGTGATACCCTGCTTTTCTCGTGTTTTCCTTTGAACTTTTACAGAATGATCCAACCGGTGCGCGCCGCGGGCTGCTGAGTACGCCACATGGAGCGATCGAAACGCCGGTGTTCATGCCCGTGGGCACGGCGGCCACGGTGAAAGGCCTGACGCAAGAAGCGCTGGAAACGCTCGGCGCGAAGATCATCCTCGCCAACACCTATCATTTATATCTAAGGCCGGGGCATGAATTAATCCGGAAGCTCGGCGGGCTGCACAAGTTCATGTCGTGGAACGGCGCGATTCTCACCGATTCCGGCG
The DNA here is from genome assembly GCA_035693545.1 of Candidatus Acidiferrum sp. Classification (GTDB taxonomy): domain Bacteria; phylum Acidobacteriota; class Terriglobia; order Acidiferrales; family UBA7541; genus Acidiferrum. Next base: position 869 of record DASSGJ010000265.1, on the reverse strand, counting down.
GCTACCAGGTCTTTAGCCTCTCCGAATTGCGAAAGGTTACCGATGAAGGCGTGCGCTTCCGCTCGCATCTCGACGGTTCCGAACACCTGCTCACGCCCGAAAAAGCCGCGGAAATTCAGCTGGCGCTCGGTTCCGACATCGCCATGGTTCTTGACGAATGCATTGAGACACCCGCGCCGCGAAACATTGCGGAAGCAGCGCTGAAACGCACCACGGATTGGGCGAGGCGTGCGCGGCAATATTTTCTGCAACAAGCGCGGGAAAATGGCGAGCCGGCGCAGTGGCAATTCGGCATCGTGCAGGGCGCGACGTTTCCGGACTTGCGCCGCGAAAGCGCGCGGCAACTTCTCGAACTTGAATTCCCCGGCTACGCTGTCGGCGGGCTGGCCGTTGGAGAGCCGCACGAAACCACCTGCGAGATGACCGCGGAAGTGACGGCGCTGCTGCCAAAAGAACGCCCGCGCTACCTGATGGGCGTCGGCCGGCCGGAACAAATTGCCGACTACGTCGCGCGCGGCATTGACATGATGGATTGCGTGCTGCCGACACGCGCGGCGCGGCACGCGTGTCTCTACACCAGCGAAGGCCGCGTGCTGATCAAGAACGCGCGCTACATCGAAGACCAGCGCCCGATCGATCCGCGTTGCACCTGTGCGGTTTGCAAACGCTACACGCGCGCGTATCTTCGGCATCTCTTCGCCGCAGGAGAAATCACCGCGGCCATCCTCGCGACCCACCACAATGTCCACTTTTACCTTGACATAATGCGGCAAATCCGAGAGGCTATCAGTTTTGGACAACTTGCAAATTTCGCAACAGAGCTGCGCGCGCGTTATCAGGCGGGTCCAGCCTGAAGCGAGCCGTCCGGA
>DASSGJ010000264.1:0-2047 GCA_035693545.1 Candidatus Acidiferrum sp. | reverse complement strand
CACAACCTAAGTATGAGGGATGCAGAAGCAAATTGTAGCGCGATTTGAGCTCCACGGAAAATCTTGTCGGTGTCTCTCCTCCTGCCCTTCGTCAAAAGCCAATCACCCGCAACAACACGCCTGCCAGGCTGCCTCCAATCAGCGGGCCAATCACCGGCACGCTCGCGTAGCCCCAGTCCGACGGCCCTTTGCCGGCAACGGGCAGCGCCGCATGGGCCAGCCGTGGCCCCAAATCGCGCGCCGGATTGATCGCATAGCCCGTCGTTCCGCCAAGTGAAAGTCCTATGCCCCAGACCAGCGCTCCAACAAGATACGGTCCAAGCCCCGCCGCCGGCCCACCAGCAGCAACCGCCTTTGAAAAAATCGCCCCCACCACAAAAACCAGCACAAACGTTCCAATAATTTCGCTGATCATGTTCGCCACGAAGTTGCGGATCGCCGGCGCCGTGCAAAACACCGCCAGCTTCAGCCCCTGGTCCGGCGTCTCTTTCCAATGCGGCAGATAGTGCAGCCAGACGAGCGTTGCTCCCGCGAACGCTCCTGCCAACTGCGCCACGATATACGGCCCGACCTTTGAGAAGTCTCCTGACGACACCGCGAATCCCATCGTCACCGCCGGATTCAGATGCGCGTCATTGCTTCCACAAGCGATGGAAACAAAAACGCCCGCCATCACCGCAAGCGCCCATCCCGTGGTGATCACCATCCACCCGGCACCCTCCGCTTTCGAGCGCTTCAGCAGCACGCCCGCCACCACTCCGTCCCCCAGAAGGATCAGAATCAGCGTGCCCATGAACTCGCCGAAACATTTTGCCAGCATCGCGTGTCTCCAGGATTAAATGGAACTCAGCTCACCCAATCGAACGAGCGGGTTACCGCCTTCTTCCACAAGCCGTACAGCTCCTCGCGCTTCCCGTTATTCAGGTTCGGTTTCCACGTGCGGTCCACTGCCCAGTTCGCGCGAAGATCCTTCAAGTCTTTGAAGTAGCCGACCGCCAGGCCCGCCGCATACGCCGCTCCGAGCGCCGTCGTCGCGTCCTTCGTCACCGGCCGCACCACCGGCCGGTTCAGAATATCCGCCTGGAACTGCATCAACAGTTCGTCGCTCACCATGCCGCCGTCCGTCCGCAGCACGTCCAGGCTGATCCCCGAATCTTTCTCCATCGCTTCCAGCACGTCCCGCGTCTGATATGCCGTGGATTCCAGCACCGCCCGCGCAATATGTCCTTTGTTGGCATAGCGTGTCAAGCCGGTGATGACGCCGCGCGCGCTGTCTTTCCAATACGGCGCATATAGCCCGGAGAACGCCGGAACAAAATAAACGCCGCCGTTGTCGTTCACCGTTCGCGCCAGTTTCTCGATGTCCGAGCTCTTTTGGATCATGCCCAGGTTGTCCCGCACCCATTGCACCAGCGCCCCGGTGATGGCGATGCTTCCCTCGAGCGCGTAGTGCGCCGGCTGGTCGCCGAACTTGTATCCCATCGTCGTCAGCAGCCCGGACTTCGAATCCACCTTTCGCGTGCCGGTGTTCATCAGCAAAAAGCAGCCGGTGCCGTACGTATTTTTCGCTTCGCCCGCCTCAAAACACGTCTGCCCCACCAGCGCTGCTTGCTGGTCGCCCAGGATTCCCGAAATCGCCACGTCTTTGATCGCCGCTTCTTTGGCGAGCCCGTACTTCTCGCTGCTCGACCGAATCTTCGGCAGCATCGCCGCAGGAATTCCAAAGGCATCCAGCATTCCCTTGTCCCAGTCCAGCGTCTCCAGGTTCATCAGTTGAGTTCGGCTGGCATTGGTCACGTCGGTGATGTGAACGCCTCCGTTTGGGCCTCCCGTCAGGTGCCACACCAGAAAGCAATCAATATTTCCGAAGATGGCGTCGCCGGATTCCGCCAGTTCGCGCACGCCCTTCACGTTTTCCAGAATCCACCGGATCTTCAGTCCGCTGAAATACGTAGTAAGCGGCAGCCCGGTCTTTGCCCGGAACCGATCCTGCCCGCCCGATTTCGCCAACTCGCTTACATAATCCGCCACCCGCGTGTCCTGCCAC
>DASSGJ010000263.1:0-8886 GCA_035693545.1 Candidatus Acidiferrum sp. | reverse complement strand
TCGTCATTCTTAACCGGCGCCTGTTTCTCAAAATCGGATTCTTTGGACTTGGCCATGGACGGATGTTAGCTCCTATCCGCGGGCGAGGCAATAGGATGAGCACGTGGCCCGCCCAGGCTCCCTGTTTCGTCCTGAATAATTATCCCTTCAAGCAACCATTTTCCCCTGCAAGAAATCTCTGTGAATACGTTCTCTCTCCAAGTGAGGTAAAAGCTATGACAACCCCTGCGTGCGGTCGTCTCGTTGTGTCTTTACGCAAGCTCTCGCCCGCGATCCGGTCCCTGCTCGTTCTCGGCGCCCTCGGTTTATGCTCAAGCCATCCGCTGCAATCGCAAGACGCAAGCCACTCTCCCGGCTGGGTGGTCATCTCCGTTCCGGAGTATCGCGCCCTCCGCGTGAAAGCCTACCCAACCGAACGCGATCCCGAACCGCCGCCAGTGGATGCCACTCTCACCCGCGTTGACTACGACCTCCGCGTTGACACCGACCTCGCCTCCGGCCGCGCCACCCTCACCGTCGACGTCCTCAAAAACGGCTGGGTTCGCGTCCCCATTCCCGCCGGCCTCTTCGTCCGCGAAGCCAGGCTCGACGGCAAATCTCTCTCGCTCGCTCCCCCTGCCGTGGGCAAAGATGCCTCGCAGCTTTCCGCGCTGCTCTCTCATCCCGGCCGCTCGGTGATCACGCTCGAAATCGCCCTGCCCATTTCTTCCTCCGCCGGTGAAGAGCGCCTTTCCATTCCTTCCACCTTTTCCGGCGTTACCAAAGTAGCTCTCGAAATCCCTCGCGCAGGAGTAGACCTCTCGCTCTACGGCGGACTCTTCGCGGATACCGCCGATCTCCCTAGCGGCGGCAACAAATGGACCGCCTACGGCAAAGGGGCCGAGCCGATGACCTTTGCCTGGCGCCGCAAAACGGAAGACCATCACTCCACTCTTCCCCTGCGCATGCGCGGCACGCTAACGCAATTCGTCGGCCTCGGCGAAGATTCCACCTCTCTCACCGCCAACGTGAACCTGGAAATCACCCAGGGCGCCGCGAAAGAAGCGCGCATCCAGCTCCCCGAAAAAGTCACCATCAACCAGGTGCAGGGCGCCCTCGTCGCCGATTGGGAAATGAAGTCCGGCGAACTCCTCATCACCTTCCTCGAACCCGTCGAACAATCCGCCAGCTTCGTCATCACCGGCGAAGCCGCTCTTCCGCGCGAAGGCCAGATGGATATTCCTCTTCTCCGCCTCACAGGTACGGAACGCGACACCGGCGGTGTGGCCGTTGATGTTCTCGGCGCCGGCGAAATCAAGGAAGACTCCGTGAAATCGCAGGGCCTCGAACGGGCCGACGCATCCGATCTCGGAGAACCCGTCGCCAACCGCCAGTCACCCGCGTTGATCGCTTTCCGCACGCGCCCCGGCGACGCCAAATCCCAACGCTCGCTCCACATCGCGGTCGCGCGCTACGCGCAGCAGGCCGTGCTTATGGCCAACATCGAAGAAGCCCGCTACCGCGTCCTGCTCACCAAAGACGGCAAATCCCTCGTCGAATCGCGCTACGCCATCCGCAACAACCAGCGCAATTTCGTCAAGGTTGCTCTTCCCCAAGGAGCTACACTCTGGAGCTCTTCTCTTTCTGGAAAACCCGTCCGCCCGGGCTCTGCTCCCGATGGCAGCCTCCTTCTTCCCCTCGCAAAATCCCGCGCCGGAGATGATGCCTCCGAGTTTGCTCTGGAAATCGTCTATCTCCTTCCCGGCGCTTCCTGGACCGACAAGGGCCGCCTGAAACTTTCTCTTCCCGCGCTGGACCTCCCCGTCTCGCGCACCAGCCTTCAGGTCTTCTTCCCCCCGCTTTTCCGGTTCTCGTCCGAGCCCGGCTCGTTTCACCCCGAGTCCTATACGAATCCCATTTCGCCGGTCCTCACCGCATCCGTCGCCGAACCGGCCGTGGATACGGCTCTGGGGCCGCCGCCTCCCCTCGGCGGAGTGAATGGCGCGCTCACCTTCGCACTGACTGATCGCGACGAAGCACGCCGTGAAACAAAGGACGGCAAACAACTCGCCGCCCAATCGCAATCCCTCGTTGAAAAATTCCACTCGACTGAGCGCGGTGCCCGCGCCACCGGTATCCTTCCCGTCCGCGTGGATTTCCCCGCCTACGGCCCTTCTCTCTTCCTGGTCTCCGAACTCACCAGCGAAAATCAATCTCCGTCCGCTGAATTCAACTATCAGCAGGACAAAAAGGCAGGTGGCAAGTGAAAACGCCTCTACTCTTTGTCGCTCTCCTCAGCGCAGCTCGCAATTTCTTGGCTGCCCTCTCTCCGCAGCACCACCCAAACTGTCATCCCGAACCCGCGCCTTTTGCGGGTGAGGGACCTGCTTTTCGCTCAACCGCTTCGTTGCTTTTCATTCTCACGCTTGCCTGCGCAGCTCCCGCGCTCGCCCAAAGAAGCCTTGAATCACCACTTCCCCCCACAGGCAACGTCACTCTTTCCCTCGACGAATACAACCGCCTCCTCGCGCTCGCCAATCGTCCAGGAAAACAGTCCGAACTGCCCCCGCTTCCCTACATCCTCAAGCGCGCCGACCTGAAATTTCGCGTCTCCAACGACGACGTTCTCGGCTCCGTCCAACTCGAAGGCGAAACCCTCGGCGCTACCGCCGCGAAAGTTCCGCTCACCACCGGCCTGACCGTTCTTGACGCGCGCCAGGGTTCCCGCCCGCTTCCATTACTCCTCGACAACGGCACCCACGTCGCCGTCCTTCCCGGCGAATCGCAATTTTCCGTCAATCTCGACGCCGGTGTTCCACTCGCCATCGAAACCGGACGCGCCTCGTTCCTTCTTCCCGTTCCCTCGGCCGGCAGCGTGCGCCTGTTTCTCACCGTTCCCGGCGAGCGCGCCAACGTTCAGCTCAATCACGGCATCATCACCCATCGCGCTTCCGTCAAGGGCAACACCGAAATCGAGGCCACCCTCGTTCCCGGCCAGGCCGCTACGATCTGGTGGGCCACCCGCGAAGTCGTCGCTCCCGTAACCCCTCGCGAGGTGCGTTTCCTCTCCGACGTAAAGACTCTCGTCTCCGTCAGTGAATCCGATCTGCAAATCGCCGTTCTCGCGGATCTCACCGTCGTTCAGGGCGAAGCCGATCAATTCTCCGTCGCCATTCCCGAAGGATTTGAAGTCACCTCCGTCAACGGCGCTTCCCTCGAATCCAGCGAGATCCAGAACGGTGTCCTGCTTCTCCACGTCGCGGGCCGCGGCCATTCCGCGCACGAATTCCTCGTCTCCATGGAGCGCCCCCTCGCCGACGCCAAAGCCACAGCGCCGATCCTCGCGTTCAATGACGCGCAGCGCGAAACCGGCGAAGTCCTCGTCGAAGGCCAGGGCACACTCGAGCTCGCGGCCCACGAATCCGGCGGCCTCAAGCGCCTCGACATCAAGGAAATCAATCCTTACCTCCGCGCGCTCTCCCGCTATTCGCTCGAAGCCGCGTTTCGCTATCACCGCCAGCCCGACGAATCCCCAACCCTCGCACTCGACTGGACCCGCTTCCCCGACGCCAGTGTCCTGGCCGCCGTCGCCGAGCATGCCGTCGTCACCACGCTCGTCACTTCCGAAGGCAAATCCCTCACCGAAGTCAAACTCACGGTGAAAAATCAGGCGCAGCCTTTTCTGAAAGTGGATCTTCCCGCGGGCGTAAACATTCTCACCGCCGAAGTCGCCGGCGAAAAAGTGAAACCTGTGCAGGGCGCCGACGGCAGCCGCGTCCCGCTTCTCCGCACCGGGTTTCGTCCAGCCGGCGCTTACACCGTCTCCTTCGTGTTTCTCCACGCCGGTTCGCCCTTCGCCAAAAAAGGGGACGCCGGACTTTCTCTTCCGAAGATGGATATCCCCATCAGCATTCTCGAGTGGGAAGTTTTCCTGCCCGAACAATATAAGGTGAAGGATTTCGGCGGCGACGCGCTCTCCGCTTCTTTCTGGCCCTCGGCGCTGGACTCCTACAACCGGATTCCGACCTTCAGCACCGGTGAAGGCAGTGGAATCGGAGCCGGAGTGGGCGGTGGCAGTTTCCGAGCCGGCGCGGGAGCCGGCATTTCCGCAGGCGCTGGCAGCTTAAATCTCCCGATGAACGGGCGCAATTTCGCCAGCTTCGCCATGTTGTCGCCCGGTTTCGCGCTCGCTCCCAACCAACTCGGCGGCATTGTGACCGATCCTTCCGGCGCCGTAATCGCTTCCGCCGTCATCGAAGTCAAAAACCTTTCAACCAACGCCACCTGGAGCGCTTCCACCAGTTCCGATGGCCGCTGGCTGCTCCCCAACGTGCCCTCTGGCACGTATCAAATCACCGCCAACGCCCAGGGCTTTCAAACCATGCGTAATTCTTTCACCTACGACTCGTCCAATCCCCGCTCCTATCAGATCGGCCTCAATCTCGGCGACACAAACCAGGCGGTCCAAGTCACCGCAGGAGCTCCAACCGCGGACACCTCAATCACACAACTTCCATTTGGGAAACACAAGAAAGCTGCCCCTCCGACACCGCCGCCGGCTTCGGCAAACGTCTACAACCTCCAGCAGCGCGTGGCCGGTGTCCTTCCCGTCGCCGTTGACATACCCCGCGCCGGCGCTTCCTACCGTTTCCTCCGCCCGCTCGTCCTGAACGAGGAAACCAAACTGTCCTTCGCTTACAAATCCAAATAACTTCCCCGCAAGGGACGCCATTCTCCCGAATGGCGTCCCTGAACGGGGCTGGCCCGCCAGCTTTTTATGTCCGTGCGGTGAGCGTCGAAATCCGGCTACTGCTGGGTGATGCAACTGTCGATCGTTCGAACACTATTCCCGGACCAGACATTTCCGTTATGGTTCGCAACTCCTCCGCCGCCTTCCGACACCGAAACATTGCAATGGATCACCGGCGGCTCGCTCAGAACGCCGATCGGCGAGGAGGGATCGGGAACCGCCTGGGCCCAGGCCAAATCGGTTCCACTCGAGGAAAACACCTGGTTGCCCAATATCGAGTTGTTGTACGTTCCATTCAAAATCACCACGCCGCCGATAAAGGAAGGCGCAATCCCGCTGGAGATCTCCGATCCCGTGGGTCCGTCGGTATGGTCCACGTTCCCGCTGATCACGTTGTCGTGCGACGCGCCGTAGGTGTTCAAAGTCGCGGTTCCCGGCAGCGGGTCGGCAATCATGATCCCCACGAAATCGGCGGTGCTGAACACATTGTTGCTCACGGTGTTGTACGACGAACCGTCCGTAATCAGCACATTATTCGTAAAGGGATAGTCCGCCGTGTTGTTGCTGATGGTATTGTGGCTCGAATTGAAGACTGCGAACGACACCGTGGTGCAATTGTTGGCTGAATTGTGATCCACGGTGACGCTGCTGGATTTGAACATCCGCACCGCGCCAACTCCCCAGTTCGCCAACGAAGGATCGAAGCCGATATAGTCCGGCGTGTTGTCTTGCCCATTCGCGCTCAACTGCCAGCCTTCCACCGTGATGTTGCTGCTGTTCTCGATATCAATCGCCCCGACGAAATTCTTATTGATCGCCCCGGCGGACTTTCCAATACCCGCACCATTCGGGTTTTCGCCGTTGCCGTCAAGGATGACGTTGCTGGAGTTCTCCACCACAATTCCAATTCCATTGCTCTGAATGGACGTTTGCGCACCGGCTACTTTGGCCAGGATATTATTTTTCCCTGAGTTGATGTGGTTCAGCAAAATACCCGAGCTGGTGCCGGAGCCGTTTCCGGCGATGGTCAGGTTGAACAGAACGAAAGATTTCGTCAGAACCGTTCCGTCAATCGAAACCGCCGTGTTCGTTCCGCTGGTGCTGTTGATCGCCAGCGGTCCGATGATGTAGGGGTCGGCCGCCGTGCCCGACCCGCTGGCCACGCAGCCGCACGCCGTAAAGTCCGAGTCGGCTGCGATGGCGATGGGGCCGTGCGAGCCGTTCGCGGCATGCACCGGCAAAAGTCGAAATGCCAGCATTCCTGCAAACAACAACATTGCGCATATCAACGTGGTCCGTTTCATGATCATTTGATCTCCTCAGCGTGCTGATTTTTAGTTCGGTGGTCGGGTGTTTGTGACGGGGAGCTTACTGAAAGGGGAATCTAGCACTCCCTGAAGACAAGTCAAGTATTTAGTTCACAATCTTCTCTCGCGTCGCGGTTCGCTGCACTTCTCTTTATAAACTTCGCAGAAAATCAATCACCTCTTGCTGCTCCTGCACGCTCAGCCGCTCAAACTGTTCAATCACCCGGTTCGCTTCACTTCCCTTGCTGCGGTGCTCCCGAATCGCTTCCACCAGATTGCTGGTCCGGCCGTCATGCAGAAAGAACACTCGCTGGCCCACGCCCCACAACGGCGCCGTCCGGAACTCATCCGGCCCCGCTCCGCCTTGCGTGATCCCGTCCGCCATCCCGCTGCCCATGTGGTGCACCAGCAGGTCCGAGTAAAGATTCGCCGTTTGGTTGGAAAGTGCCGCGCTCGGCCGTGTCGCCGATCCGCTCGCAATTTTCGGCCCGGTTATCAGTGAAGGCGTGTGGCAATGCGCGCAGCCAATTTTCGCAAACGTCGCGCGGCCTTTTTCCGTCTCCGGTGTGGCTGGTGCGGGCGCCGGCGGCGCCAGCAGCCGCATGAAATTCGCGAACGCCTCGATATCCGAAACCACTGCCGTGTTCTTGTTCCCGCCGCCGCTTGCCGCAGCCGGAGTGAAATTCAACGTGTCCTCCGGCGTCGCGTTGAACAGGCAGCCTGGCGTCTCGTCGCGCTCCTGCGTAAAGATCTGGTTCGTCACGCCCATCTCCACGTTGTACGCCTCACTGGCAAACAGCAGCAGCGACTTGTTCTGCGCCTTCCACCCGAACCGCGAAATCGTCCCGTCGTTCGCGCTGCGGTTCACGTTGCCGCTCAAGTGCGCATTCGCGTGACCGTGAATTCCCATCGCTGACTTCACCGCCGCATTCGCCTTCCGGTTCGCCAGGATCGCCGAATCCGGAATCGCTTCGATCAACCCCGCGCCAAACACCGGCGTCGGTATCCGGAAAATAATGTTGGGATTCCCGCCCTTGCCCGTAAGCGAATTTCCCGCCGGCAAAAAATCCGGCTGCGCAATGTTGCAGCCAGCCGCATCCGTCCGCCCGCTAATCACAAACAAATCGTGCACTTCGCCGTCGCCCGTCCCATCCGTGCTCTTCTTGAACCGCGCCTCCCGCACCGGCCCTTTCGCGGTGATGAACCACGGCACCTTATTCTTCGCCCCATCCAAAGTTGCCACCGCGATCAACGGATTTTCCATGGGGCTCGATCCCCCGGCCTCCGGCTGCGAATGGCAAGACAAACACTGGTTCGAGTTAAACCGCGGCCCCAGCCCGTTGTTCGCGCCCCCCGTGACGCTTTCCACTTCCGAAAATCGCGCCATTCCATCCACAAAAAACGCGGTCTCATCCGCCGTCAATCCCTTCAGCGGCCCGCCCACTCCCGCCGCTCCATCGCGCACGCCCGGATCCACCGGCCCACGCTTCGTCTTCGCTTCCGCATTCCGATTCTCTTGCGCCTGCCCAAACGCGCCTGCGCCAAAAAGCAAAATCAGCGCCGCCGCAACCACCGCCAACCGGCCAGACTGCGCGCACACCAATGCCCGAAAGGTCATCACCGTAGCCTCCATGAGCTGGGGTACGCGCATTGTACACCTTGCTTTATCGGCATTTGATTAATATGCGGACCGCGCTCGTTTACAGAAAGGAGGTTTCTGCGACTTGAATGCGCCACGCTGGAAGATTGGTTTGGCGTAAATTGCTAACTATTCCCGGTAGCAGACATGCGGTGCGGTTCACGGATGTTGGTGGCCAGCAAGCTGACTCGCAAGATCGTGCCATTTGTACTTGAGGAGATGTCAACCTTCCCGTCCACTTCGCGAAGCCGCTCGCGGATTCCAGTGAGGCCGACTCCAACGCCATTTCCCGAGAGCTTAAAGCTCTCCAGGACTTCCTGGCGAATGCCGTGGCCGTAGTCCCTTATTTCCAGGAAGACCGTTTTCCCCTCCATGCCCGCCCGAATTTTGGCTCGCCTGGTGCCGGAGTGGCGATGGATGTTTGTCAACGATTCTTGCAGCACGCGGAACAGCAGTATTTCCGTGTCGGCGGGAAGTCGCTCCGGCAAATCCACCGAAATGCCGGTTTCAATCCCGCTGCGGCGCGCGAATTCTTCAACATAATCTGTCGCCGCAGACGCAAAACCCACTTCATCCAGCAATGGCGGATGCAAAAGATGCGACAGGGTGCGGGTTTCGGTCACGCACCGTTCTATCAGTTGGCGGCATTCGGTTAAAATCTCCGCGGTCTTGGCGCCGTTCGCCTTTTCCAGTTGTCCCAGGCCCATCGCCAGCCCGGCCAGATATTGCCCGACACTGTCATGCAATTCGCGGGCAATGTGGCGCCGTTCTTCGTCTTGCACGTGGATCAGCCGCGACGAGAGGTGCCTGAGAGCGATTGTGCGCTGCTCGATTTTGGATTCCAGTTCGTGCCGCGCTTCCTGAAGTTCAGCAGAGCGCGTCCGAGATTCCTGAAGCATTTGCTCGCGTTCCGATTCCTGCCGCTTGCGTTCCGTCAAGTCACTAAAGTAATTCACGACGCCGATGATCCGTCCATCCGTGGGATTCCGGATCGGGTCAATATGGACCGACACATGGACGCGGCTTCCGTCCGGTCTTCCAATGATGACCTCTTCTTCATGCACGGAAATTCCTGTGCTTAGCGCCAGAGCCACAGGGGTATCGCAATGCGCCATATGCGAGCCATCCGGATGGTAAAGCGTGTGAGCGCCGCAAAAACGTTCATCCGTATCGCCGATGGCCGGTTTGCGGCCCCAAAGTTCCGCCGCTCG
>DASSGJ010000262.1:0-5171 GCA_035693545.1 Candidatus Acidiferrum sp. | reverse complement strand
TGCGTATGCGTGTGCCGCAAAAGCTCCAGCCGGTCGGCTTTAGGTCCTGAAAGCGTATGCTCGTGCCGGAAGACGACATTGTTCGCGTAGTCTTCCAGCTGTCCCGCGCCGATAAATCCTCTCCGCGTCTGGCGCGCGGAGCTTCCCGGCACGGTGAATTCCTGCGTGTATGCGTAAAACGCCGGAGCCGCGTCCTGCCTCACCGCATTCGCCGCAATCCATCCCTTCAGCGCCGCGGCCGCCCGTGTGTACACATTATTCTGCGGCGTATCTTGCGGCGAAGTCCGCCCCTTCTCCACCGCAATCAAATTGTGCGGGTCGGCGGCGTAATACTTCTCCTGCTGCTCCGGCGAAATCTTGTCGTAAGGCTGCGTCAGCACGCGATCAAACGGAGCAATCTCCGGGTTATAACGGTATGCGCGAAACGGATAGACCTGGGCCATGGGCTCTCCCACCTGAAAATCTGCGGCAACGTCAGCCTTATAGTTTACGCGATTCTCCGCCTTCCCAAAAAGTTTGAGGATTTCGTAATCGGCGCGGCTCCGGCATGGGTCAATAACTGGCGTTTCCGTGCTATAACTCCTGCCACTGATTCACGCAGGTCTCACACAATCGCAGGGGATGGAAAAATGACTCGCCTATTGGCACATGTCCTCCACTTCGCATTGCTTTGCAGTTTTTTCGCGGCTATTACACCGGTTCAGCAGGCCGCCGCCACCCCAACCTCCGCGCCAACCACGGCCGTTTCGCAGGCTTCATCGCCATCTTTCGACGTCAACTCGGCCGTTGAGTTCTACCTGGCAAAAATGCCACCCGCCCAGCGGGCCCGGTCCAACTCCTATTTCGAAGGCGGTTATTGGCTGCAGCTGTGGGATTTTCTCTCGACGGTTGTGGTCATGTGGCTCTTGCTTAAATTCGGGTGGTCCCGGCGCATGCGCGATCTGGCCGAGCGCGTCACCCGTTTTCGCCCGCTGCAGACTGCTCTCTACTGGCTGCAATTTATTCTCACTGTGTCCGTGGTCACTTTCCCACTCGGCGTTTACGAAGGTTACTTCCGCGAGCACAAATACGGCCTCCTGAATCAATCGTTCGGCCCCTGGTTGCGCGACCAGGCCATCGCACTGGCCGTGAACATGGTACTCGGCGGGATTTTGATTATGTTGCTCTTCGGAATCGTGCGCCGTCTCGGGAAAAGCTGGTGGGTCTGGGGCTCCGCCGTCAGCATACTCTTTCTGATGTTCGTGAGCCTGATCGCCCCCGTCTACATCTTTCCGCTCTTCAACAAGTACACCAAGTTGCAAGACGCCCGCATCAAGGACCCGATCCTCAGCATGGCCCGCGCTAATGGAATTCCCGCGACGGACGTTTATGAGTTCGATGCTTCCCGCCAGTCCAATCGCGTCAGCGCCAACGTCAGCGGTTTTGGCAAGACTCAGCGCATCTCGCTCAATGACAATCTCCTTAACCGCTGCACGCTGGCGGAGATTCAGACCACCATGGGCCACGAAATGGGCCACTACGTTCTGAACCACGCTACCAAGGGCGTTTTCATGTACGGAGCCATCGTGATCGTTGGGTTCGCTTTTCTGAACTGGTTCATCAATTTCGCCCTCGCGCGCTGGGGAGAAAGCTGGGGCGTCCGCGCGATAACCGACGTTGCCGTGCTGCCTCTCGCAACAATCGGGCTATCCGTCTATTTCCTGCTGATGACCCCGGTGAACAACACCATCACGCGCACCATGGAATTCGAAGCCGACATGTATGGCCTGAATGCAGGCCGTCAGCCGGATGGCGAAGCCAATGTGGATTTGCTGCTGGGCGAGTATCGGAAAATGGACCCATCGCCGCTGGAAGAGATCATCTTCTTCGATCACCCGAGCGGCCGCACCCGCATTACCGCTGCGATGCGCTGGAAAGCCGAACACCCCGAGACGTCCTCGCCCGAGGAAATGGCCAGGCCCGTTTTTAATTCCCACTAGGCAACGGGCGCGACCTTTGCGCCTTGCTTCCCGAGTGCACCGCGCACCTCAATACGGATGGCGTATTACAATAGAAGTTCATGCCTAACGCGAACTTTTCCAATGTGCGCGCCTTCCTTTTTGATCTGGATGGCACGCTGATCGATTCGAAGCTGGACCTCGTAAACTCCGTTAATTTCATGCTGCGGGAAATGCAGCGCGACGTTCTGCCTCTTGCCACCGTTGCCAGCTACATTGGGCACGGCGCGCCACGTCTGGTAGCCGACGCTCTTGGCCCCGACGCCGCGGAAGCTGATCGCAAACGCGGACTCGAAATTTTCCTCGCGCATTACGAGAAACACAGTCTGGACGCGACCCGCGCCTATCCTGGTGTTGTTGCGGGTCTTCAATCGCTTCAAGATCGCCCCATGGCCGTGCTGACCAACAAGCCTGCGAAAATGAGCGTTGAAATCCTCGAAGCCCTCGGCCTGCGAAAATATTTTCGGGCTGTCTACGGCGGCGACAGTTTCGAAAAGAAAAAACCCGACCCTGCCGGCGCGCTTGCCATCCTGAAAGATCTCGGCGCGCAGCCGCTCGAATCTGCCATGGTCGGCGACTCCGATGTGGACATCAAAACCGCACGCAACGCAGGAATGTTCGCCATCGTAGTGAACTACGGCTTCGGCCAGCACGACCGCCAGGCGGAGCCCGCCGATCTTTACGTGGACAGCCTGCTGGAAATCGCCGCGCTCGTCATGCAGTCAAGTTAGACCTCCCAATCCGTCTACCTAAACCAGCTTCAACCAGTCCTTGCGTTCTTGCTCCCCGGTTTGGCAGACTCACCGCGTGCTTATTGGCCTCTTCCCCGAGCTGAACGCACCCGGCGGCATCCAGCGCGCCGGGCGCCATCTCGCTTTTGTGATGAGCGAGTACGCCGCCGCCCACAAGATGGAATCCCGCTTCCTCAGCCTCAACGACACGCAGGAACTCCACCGCATGCGCGTCGGCGATCGCGAATTCGTTTTTACGGGCGCCGATCGCGGCAAGCTGAAATTCGCCTCCAACGCCATCCGCGCCGCCCGGCGCCGCCCGGAACTCGTCCTCGCCGCGCACCCCAATCTCGCGCCGCTCATCCGCTACATGCGCCTGCTTGCGCCGAAAATGAAAAGCGTGGTGTGCACGCACGGAATTGAAGTCTGGGAGCCGCTCCCTGCAAGACGCCGCAACGCCTTGTGCCGGGCAACGCTGGCCCTCGCTCCCAGCCGGGCCACTGCTGACCATCTCGTCACCGTTCAGGGCGTCGCAAACGATCGCATCCGGGTTTTGCCCTGGGCGCTCGACCCGGATTTTGCTACGAAATTTACGGGCGCTTCTCCCTCGCCTCTCCCCGGTGAGTTTCCCCCCGGCCGCGTGATTCTGACCGTCGGCCGCTGGCTGGCGACGGAACGTTATAAAGGGATGGACACGCTGATTCTTGCCATGTCCCGCCTTCTCCTGCGCTGGCCTGATCTGCAACTCGCCATCGTCGGCTCCGGCGACGATCGCGGCTGGCTCGAACACGTTGCCCGCGACTCCGGCGTGCAGCGCCACGTTCATTTCCTGACGGACATTTCCTACGGCGAACTTTCCGCCTGTTACGAAGCCGCGGAGATTTTTGCGCTCCCGAGCCGTGGCGAGGGTTTTGGCTTCGTCTATCTCGAAGCCATGGCGCACGGGAAACCCGTGATCGGCGGAGCGCACGGCGGCGCTCCGGAAGTCATCCAAGACGGCGTCACCGGATACGTTGTGCAGCACGGCGACACTGAACAGCTGGCCACCTCTATTGACACTCTCCTCTCGAATCCCGAAAATGCCCGGCGTATGGGGGAATCCGGGCGCCAGCGGGTCGAAAACGAGTACCGCTTCAACGTTTTTTCCAAAGCATTCAAGAAAATTCTCCGCGAATTATGCGAATCCTGAACGTCACGCAGAGCTACGCTCCGTTTTTTGAATTTGGCGGTCCGCCTGAAAAAGTCCGCGCGCTTTCCGAAGGCCTCGTTCAGTTGGGCCATGAAGTTACCGTCCTCACCGCGGATTGGGGCCTTGACCGGCGGCTCGCCGAACTTCCCGGTGAACCGCCTGCGGAGCACGGTCCCTTCGGCAAGCGGCGTGAAGTCCATGGGGTGAAAGCCATCTACCTCGCCAACTGGTTTCATTACCGCGCGGCCAGTTGGAATCCCGCGCTATCCCGTTATCTCCGGGCCCGCCTGCAGAATTTCGACGTAGTCCACATCTTCGGCCTCTACGATCTCCTCGGCCCCCGCGCCGCCGCGGCCGCGCAAAAGCTGAAAATTCCCTACGTCGTTGAACCCATCGGCATGTTCGTGCCCATCGTCCGCAACTTTCTTCTCAAGCGCGCCTATCACCGCTTCCTGGGCAAGGAAATGTTGCGGAACGCTGCGGCCATCATTGCCACTGCCGAACAGGAAAAATCCGAATTGATTGCCGGCGGAATTTCTGCGGAAAAAATCATTTTGCGCAGGAACGGAGTCAATATTCCAGCTTCGCTTCCCGATCGCGGCGCGTTTCGCGAATCCCTGAATATTCCAGCGGGTGACCGACTGATTCTCTTCCTCGGCCGCCTTTCGCAAAAGAAAAGCCCCGATCTTCTCTTGCAGGCATTTGCGCAGCTTCCGCTCTCCTCCCCGCCGGTTCACCTCGCTTTCGCCGGTCCTGACGAGTCCGGCATGCTCGCTAGGCTTCAACACATGGCGGCACAACTGAATGTCTCTTCGCGTGTTCATTTCGCCGGCCCGCTCTCGGGCGCCCCCAAATGGTCGGCCTACCGTGATGCGGACATTTTCGTTCTTCCTTCGCAAAATGAAAATTTCGGAAACACCGCGGCGGAATCCGTCGCCGCCGGCACGCCGGTAATTGTCACCGACCAGTGCGGCATTGCGCCGCTTCTGGATGGTGTCGCCGGCATCGCCGTGCCGCATTCAGCAAGTTCCATCGCGCAGGCGATGTCTGCCCTGCTCAATAATCCAACTCTCTACGCCCAATTGAAGAATGGTTGCGCCTCCGCGGTGCAGAGTTTAGACTGGGGCTTGCCCACCCGCGAAATGGATTCACTGTACAGAAAGTTAGCGGGTCTCGCCGTGTCTCAGGAGAAGCGGGCAGCCGGGAGCCAAACCTAATCCGTGGGCAGCCATCGCGTATTCCGGTCACTTTGGT
>DASSGJ010000261.1:0-3613 GCA_035693545.1 Candidatus Acidiferrum sp. | reverse complement strand
GTCGAAAATCCCGCCGGATAAATTTCCGCCGCCTCCGGCAGAAACAGTCCGTCGACGTTCGCAGCGGTCAACTTCTCTACGTCCGTTTCCAGCGGCCGCGGATACCGCGACAAATCCTCATTCGCCGCAAATTGTTTAGGGTTCAGGAAAATCGAGGCGTACACCGGCGAGCATTCCCGCTTCGCCCTTTCCACCAGCGCCAGGTGCCCCGCGTGCAGCGCGCCCATCGTCGGCACCAGCCCAATGATGCGCTGCTCCTGCCGCGCCGCGCGCGCCCGCTCTTTCATCCAGGCAACTGTCCGGATCGTCTCCATCCGCGCTAAGCGCCCGCCGCCGTCGCCCGTTCCCGGTAATAGTGCATCAAGTCCGTCAGCACCGGCTGCGCGCCCAATTGCCGCAGCAGTGTCGTCACCTGGCCTCGGTGGTATGTCCCGTGATTCACCACATGCTGCATCGATTGCCAAAGCGGGTTGCTGTAAACGCCGAATTTCAACGTCTTGTATTCCAGCACTCGGTTCAAATCTTCCTGCGTCAACCCGCCGACAAATTTATGCAGCCGGGCCTCAAGGTCCGTCCACTTTTCCCGCAAACTTGCAACGTCCTGAAATTCCGCCCCATCCGGCAGCGATGCAGGCGAACGTCCCTGAAAACGTTCCAGCCAGATCCATTCCGCTCCATAGATATGAGCAGTGGTGTCCCGCAACGAACCAAAGCTCGAACCCATCGGCCGCAAAAATTCTTCCTGTTTGACCGCCGCCACCGCCCCCAGCATCCTCCGGTTGGCCCACGCATTGAATTCATACAGCACAGCCATCTCGTTCGGCGTCATACCGCGGCTCCTTGCAGCAGATTATTTGAATTTACGATATTTCGGAAACGTGAAATCTTCCGCCCATCGCGATTAGGAAAATTTCTCTCTTACCGCGTAATGCGAATGGGCTTTCGTCCCTGCAACGCACTCGGTGCGTGATACGACTCCGCGTCCGACGGAAAGTTTCCACCCTGTACGTCGGCGCAATATTCGCGCACCGCTTGCGAAATCACTTCGCCCACATTCGCATACCGCCGCGCAAACTTCGGCGGTTCCTGAAACGTCAGCCCCAGCAGATCGTGCAGCACCAGGATCTGCCCGTCGCAATCGGGCCCTGCGCCGATGCCGATCGTCGGGATCCGCACGCTCTTGGTGATTTCCGCCGCCAGCTCGCGTGGAATTCCTTCCAAAACAATCGAAAACGCCCCCGCCGCTTCCACTGCCCGCGCATCCCGCAGCAACTGTTCCGCGGCTCGCTCGGTTTTCCCTTGCACACGATACCCGCCCATGGCGTGAACCGATTGCGGCGTCAGCCCCACATGCCCCATCACCGGGATCTCCGCTTCCGTCAGCCGCGCAATCACTTCCAGTCGTCTCTCGCCGCCTTCCACCTTCACGGCCTCCGCGCCAGCCTCTTTCACAAAGCGCACCGCGTTCTTCAGCGCCTCATTCACGTCGCCCTGGTACGTGCCAAACGGCATGTCCGCCACTACCAGCGCCCGCTGCACGCCGCGCCGCACCGCCTTCGTGTGGTGCAGCGATTCCTCCATCGTCAGCGGTAGCGTACTCTCATACCCCAGCACCACCATCGCCACCGAATCGCCCACCAGCACCACGTCCACCCCGGCCTCGTCTAGCAAGCGGGCGGTCGGATAGTCGTATGCCGTCAGGCAGGTGATTTTCTTCTTGTTTAAGGAATCCGCAGCCAGGGACTTCCGCTGCAGCAACTCGGGGACAGTCACTTTCACACTGTTCCCATTCGGAATGATGCTCATGTCGGCCTCCGGTGCCGTTCCCTAGGTTCGGGATACAGCCCTCGCGCGAACAGCCTAACTATAACAAATTGTGATGCAAGTCACCACAATTTGTGATTTACAGCAGAGAGTGTGTTTGGTGAATCAGCCTTGCCCACTGGATTGCTTGGCCCGGCGCTTCCGAAGAATTAGGACCAGCACCGCGGACGGAATAGACCCAGATAGGAACCACGTCCCAACGACCAGGCCTGCCCACGCACTGTATTCAGATGGATTAACCCCGAGCCAAACCGGTAACCAGTAGAGGGAGTATGCAAAAATGAAGGGCACGATTACAACCGAGAGCCAACGTAACGCCACTGGCAGCACATAGCACATCAACCAAACAACGGCCACTGAAAGGGCAGCTATCAGGATTGCTCCAGAGCTAAGGGACAGTGAACCGACAAAGTCTTTCATCCGTGGCACCGCCGTAAAACCGATTTTAGGATGTTTCACTAACTAAATTTCAACGGTTTGCTTGTTTCTCCGTCCCAACCTTCACCACTTGCTGTCCCAGATTCCACCCGCGCAATCCTATGTTGACTCCCTCGGCCGCCACAGCCCTCGAACACTCCACGACGATCTCTTTCTTCTCCCCCGGCAGCAGCGAAACATAGTTGTCGCTGTAATATGCGGGCAGCACTCGCGTCTTTCCGTCCGCCTGCAGCAGAGTCAGCTTCAGTTCAATTGCGGCGGCGTTTCCGGTATTTTCCAGCAGCACATTCACGCGCTTCTCGGCCCCCTCCGCAGCGGTTCGCACCGTCGCCTTGATCTGCGCTTCTCCCAGCTTGTTCAATTTCCGGTAATCCGCGCTCGCTCCGGCGATCCAGTAAAAATTGTCCGACACCGGCTTTCCAGCCGAATCACGCAGCTCCAATTTCACCAGCGCCACGTTCTCTTTCACATAAGGCGCCAGGTCCAACGTGAAATATTCCGTGGTTCCGCTCGCGGCGTCCTTCTTCTCCTCATGCTCCGCCAACAACTTATTCTCCAGCGAATAAACGCGCGCGTGCGCCGTCAGCCCCGTCTTCGTATCGGGCCACGAATTGGCCACCTCCACTGTGTAATTCGAAGGGTCCAATTGCACATGCACCATTTCGCTCGCCTTCTTCACGGCGTAGAACGACGCCTGCGTGTCGTAATCCGAGCTCAAAATCTGCCACGTCGAACTTGGCCAAGCCGGCTGCGTCATCCACAGCATCCGCCCCGTATTCGGCGCCCAAAGATGCGCGTTCATCCCTTCAAACACCGCGCGGTGCTGCACGTAGTTGAACATCTGCGCCTTCCGCTCAAAATCCTCCAGGCTCGTCGGCGCGCCAAACTCTTTCTCCATTTCCGCCATGAACGGCGTCATGTCTCCATTCGCGCTCTGGTGCCAGTCGTGATACGCCCAGTTGTCGCTGATCGGCCACAAATCCTCGCGCGGGATCCACGCTTTCCAGTTCTCCAGCGTCGGAAATGACGGCGTCCCCGTCTCCACCGAAAATCCATGATTCAGCATCGTGAAGTACAGCTTGGGCTCCACATATTTGTACGGCCCGCTGTTCTGCAAATTCACCTGGTTCGAAGTCGGCGTGTAATACCGCGTTCCGTCCACTGTCCGCGTCAATTCCTCCAACCCCTCGTTCAAGATCGGCTGTGGCACGCCTTCGTTTCGCCCGCACCATATCGCGATCGACGGATGATTCCGGAAGCGCGCAATCGTGTCCCGCGCATTCTCCAGAAATAGCGCCGGGTCCTCCGGCTCAATATTGTAGTTTTGCGTCGAAGCCCAAAAATCGTTCCA
>DASSGJ010000260.1:0-18314 GCA_035693545.1 Candidatus Acidiferrum sp. | reverse complement strand
TGCGCTCTGGGATCGCATGGTCAGTAGTTTCGTCCCATGAAAACCGGAGTCGGTGATGTGATGTACGAGGTGTTTGGACAAATCGTCGAGCCGATCTGCAAACGGCATCCGTCTTTGCGGCCACCTGAAATGGAAGCCTAGCACCCACTTCTCCGGTAAGCGCGTTAACCAGGCACTAGGTCCGTTTGCGAGCCGTCCGCGTCCTCATCGATGGCTTCGACGATTCGTCGCCCCGCTGCACGCCCGGCATGACGGAACGCCCACGACGACGAATCAATGTGGTGGTACCACGCTTCTTCTAATACGATACAAACCTTGTACAGCGAGCCGGCTTTCGCGAAGATCAACACGTCGAGTAATCCAAAAATTACGGGGTCTGGCCAACCTACTCCTAATTTCTCAAGCTCGTTCTTTTCTGCTACACGGTCTATAACTTCAAACGAGTCCGAGGGGCGAGCCGTCAACTTGACTTTTGCGAACTCAGCTCTCGGACCAAACGGTTTCATCCGTTCGCCGATCACAGTAATCGGTGAAGATAACAATCGAGAGGGTTGATTGGGCAATCCTTCCGCCCAGAGGCGCAAATAGTCCTTCATGTGTTCGCCAAAAATGCTTCCGCCTAGATAATATCTGATTACCGAGTGCCAGTACCCACATGTCCGGTTAGCGCGTTAATCAGGAGTTGCGCGTTAACCCCTGTGCGATTCGCGAAGAAACTTGCTACTCTCCAAGGTAGATCTCAGCCATTCTGACTGAACTTGCTTCGATTCCTTCTCAAACTCGTTCTGCTCGCCACGTCCCTACCCGCAATCTCTTTTGCGTGCGAATGCATTAACGTCGAGCGACCTTGCGAATATTTGCGGACTGATGCGGCATTTGTTGGAACGGTGCTTGAAACCGTTCGCGTCAAACATCCCATGGAGAAGAACTCATGGACTTCTGGGTACTCTATGCGGTTTTCCGTGGAGACACCACTGCGAGGCATCGAGGGGCATGAGGTTCAGATTGAAACGGGGAACGGGGGAGCGGACTGCGGAACCCCGCTAGAGCCTGGGGAAAAGTTCTTAATTTTCGCTTACAAGGAAAAAGACGGCAGGCTCTGGACCGGCATGTGCGATGGTAACCGGAAGCTCAGTGGCTCGCAGGAAGATGAGGAGATCGTCCGGCAGTATAAAACTCTAATCAGCAAAGGTACGACCACGATCTTTGGTCACGTTTTTCATACTCGGCCTAGTTGGAAAGGAGACGACATTAGGAACGACTTTCAACCGCGACCAAACGGGGGGCTGATTCTGCGTGTCGAAGGTAAAGGATTCACCACCTCAACCAAGACTGCATCGGACGGTTCGTATGAATTTAGCGATCTGCCGATTGGTAGATTCAGAGTGATCCCAGAACTTCCCAAAAGTCTCGATTTTAGCCACGAGTACGAAGAGAACTACCAGGCAGATTTGAGCAGCGGTCAGTGCTCTAACATAAGTTTTCTTCTTCAACCCATCACTAGAATTCAAGGACATTTGACCTTGCCCCGTGGGATGGAGTCGAAAAGCATCGAGGTCGTGGCGTTACCCACTGAGACGGCTAAGGTGAATCAATTTAGCGGCAAATGGGCATTCACTGATGAAAAAGATCGATTCGATCTCTGGCCGCTTCCGCCCGGAGATTATTATGTCGGAGTGAACATAAATAACTCTCCGAGTGCAGGTCAACCTTTTCCCCCGACCTACTATCCGGGCGTGACTGATCAGAAGAAAGCTAGTGTCGTCAGCATTGGCCTAGGAGAAGTCAAGGAACTTGAACTCCCCGTGATCGAAATCGCTAAGCCGCGTCAAGTTCATTTTATTGCTATCGGGTTGGATGGGAAGCCCTTGAAATCGATCTACGTTCAGTTGGAAGACCTGCGGCATCCCGGAGACGCATCGAGCTATGTAAACGTCGACCTGGACCGAAACGGAGCAGGCATGCTCACAATTTACGCGGGTTACTCCTATCATCTTCACGGAAGTCATTGGGTCAGCTACATGAACGATTGGTGCGCAAGGCCAGTCTCAATTGCTGCAGGAACCGAACCCGCCGAGGTCAAGTTTGTAATGGACCATAAGGAAGCAAACTGCAGCATCGACGAAATTGATGGCCTAAGGAAGTAGCGCCTGGTAAGTCGGCTAACCGGACATGTGGAGTCTAGTACCCCACTTCTCCGGTTACGGCGTTGATCGGGAGTCAATGTGCCTTATGGCGGCGAAGAGCGCGGTATCCTTGCTGCAAGCCAAAGAAAACCGACACAAAAGTAAGCGCGTACAGTAACACTTCCAAAAACTGCAAAACCCAATCTGGGGAGTGGATCTTGACCGCGGCCATTGTCACTACGAAAATCATGACGGTGATACTGGCACTTTCAATAAACCTGTCACCGCGATTGCGCCTAAAGATGCGCCACAGCGAAATGCCGTAGGCCAGAACAATAACTGCACTGCTTACGATTGTGCGTGTGATGTTTGAGTCCACAGCTGCCATTTGGCGTCTATTCTATATCGAATTTCGTCACTCATCAGGGCAGCTGATATGTCAGCTCCTGATTAGTCGGCTAACCGGACATGTGAAGTAATGGTACGGCACTTGTCCGGTTAGAGCGTTTACCAGGCACTGAGAACGCAGCTACAATCAAGAAAATCCTCTGAGGCATAAATGTATTCAGTGACGTGTTATTGCTCGTCATTTTAAGGAGCAAGCCATATGAAGCACACCATCATCATCGCGGTCTCGGTTCTGTTGGCTACAATGGCGACCACATATTCCCAAACGCCGCAAGAGCCAGTAGGCGTCAGGCCGAAAGAGGGTTTCGTGCCCAATACCGAGACTGCGGTGAAAGTCGGAGAAGCAGTACTCACCCCTGTTTACGGTGAGAGAAAAATCCTCGATGAAGAGCCGTTCAAAGCGGTGCTCCAAGGAGATGTCTGGACAGTGGCTGGAACTCTCCACTGTGCCGGACCTGCTGGCGTGACCTGTGTCGGTGGTACAGCAGTCGTGAAAATATCCAAGACTTCTGGTCAGATTCTTTTCATGGTCCATTACAAGTGACGAAATTGATTTCGGCTTCCCGAGGGGGCGATGGGTCAACTCCTGGTTAGTCGGCTAACCGGACATGTGGATCCTAGTACCCACTTCTCCGGTAACCGCGTTAATCAGGCGCTACTCAGAGTCTCCGCCAACTCAGTCTTTCCGTATCAGGTGTCTTACTAACTCCGTACGCCCAAGGGAATCATCTGGACTCCGGCGTAAAGCACTTCAAACCTGTAATTATTAACAGTATCTGCTATTCCCACTTTGCGTAACAAGCTTCTTTCAATATGCAGAGAGTGGTACGGTGAGGAATATGCGAAAACCACTATGTATTGTCCCTGCGTTATTACTGCTTACTGTCTTTGCTTCTAGTATTCGTGCAGATGGTCTATTGCCTGTGGAAATTGTGAATGCGACCGTGTTCTTCGTTCCGCTTGCAGATAATTTTGAAAACACACATTCTTCCTTCGTGTTCGTTGACTATCAGCTGGGAGGGGACCAGGAAACGGTAGGGGTTGCATGCTCATTAGACCCCTTTACTATATCCAACGGACAGATGACGTTTATTCCTGGACTGTATGATCCAAACGGAAACACTCTCAGCATAGAACCATCAGGTCTACCTGGCGGAGATAACTTTAGCATTCTTTCCGGCTTCTTTACCTTCGTTCTTCCGTCAACCGTAACACCAACTTTGGGTGTCGAAGCGGAAGGCCCCTTCTACGAACTCGATAACGTTCCATTGACTGTGAGCTCCGTCCCAGAGCCAGCTACATTCTTTCTAATTGGAATAGGTTTCTTATTTGTGATGGGTAAACGTATTGCTCGGCGTCTTCTCCAAGGTCGAACGTGAGATTATCTGGCATCGGGTTCCTCTTCCGCCGCTTCGGCGGGCATTCCTAGAATTCGATCCGCTACTCCCGGCTAGTACCGGGACCCACTTCTCCGGTTACCGCGTTAATCAGGCACTTGACGCTGCCCTTCGTCTTTCTCGTGGACCGAACGTGCTGGAACCTAGCACATTGTGGGCGTAAAGTTGCTGCCGTGAACGCGAGCCCAAGAGCATCGAAGGTCCGATGGGTTGCTGGCATCGTCGCAGCTGCTGTGTTCATTGTGAGTCTATGGCCGACGCGCTACTTGGCATCTCCACGTTGGGAGGCCTGGGTCGTAGCGGATGATGGCCTGCCAATTTCAGGTGTTAGCGTGCGACTTGTCTACCAGAATTATTCTACTGAGGGCCAATCCCATGAAATCACGATGACGACAGATGAGAATGGGCATGCTCTGTTCCCGTCACAATACGAAAGAACTTCTCTATTGCAACGGCTGTTTTACACACTTTCGTCGGCTCGCGCAGGTGTTCATGCGAGTTTCGGGCGACACGCATTTGTATTTGTCTTCGGGGACGGGTACGAAGGACAGGCCATGAGCGGCAAGTACGTCACTGATTGGCGCGGCTCCCCCGAGTCGATGGAATCCAGAATTGTCGCAAAGAGAATCAGCTTTTGAACCGAGCTTCTGTAATCCTGTGCCATGTCTCTCGCTAAGTCCTGGTAAGTCGGCTAACCGGACATGTGGGTACTAGCCTCCAGTTGTCCGGTTGGCGCGTTAATGGGGATTTGGGTTTGTTTTACATGGCGGGCAATCTCGCGTTGCCGCCAGCTCGCGATTTGGCTGCCGAGGAGTGAGCGCCTGTAACTTTTGCCAGTGGGGTTTGGTGCTCCCATCATGACAGTCTCGCCAGAACCAGTGAAGTCTTGTCGCTACGTTGGGACTTTCATGCGATTAGCTGTCCCATGCTTCCTAGCTTCCGCCATGCTCCCGTCCGTAAGCCGAACAGAGGCTCCTGAAAGCAGTAGCCACCTGTCACTGGTGCCACACTGGCGAGTTCGAATGAATCCGGACCTTTGTAATCCGGCCCAGTTTCTAATGCTATTTGCCCAAGGAGATTGCACCATGAAGTTCTTCGTGCTTTTGCTTGCAATGTCCCTCTCTGGTTTTTCGATGTACGCTCAATCTAATACATCCACTGCCGCTGCTCCAGCATGGTCGCCCTCCAAAGACATCGGTGTATTTGTGTTTGGAAAAAACAATCAGACGCCGGATCAGCAACTCAAAGACGAGTCTGACTGCTATGGCGCTGCGAGACAACAGTCTGGAATTGACCCTAAGGCTCCAGTTGCGGCCGGGAAGACTGCCGAACAAAAGCAGGCCGAACAGAAAGCCGCAGCAGATAACGCCGATACTCCGAGCGGCGGACGCGTCAGAGGCGCAGCGCGGGGCGCTGCCGGAGGCGCTGCCATTGGGGCCATCGCGGGAGACGCAGGCAAGGGGGCTGCCGCGGGTGCTGTCGCAGGCACGATGCGGGGTGGCATGGCCCAACGTCAGACCAGCGCGGCGGCCAAGAAGGAAGCAGCCGCCAAGGTGGCAGCCGAACAAAAGGCGGAAGAAGAACGCAACAAACTTGCCCATGCCGAAGGTCTGGACACTTTTCAGCGTGCTTTCGCCGCGTGCATGGATGCTCGCAACTACTCTGTGAAGTAATATTTACGCAGCACCGGATGGCTTTTGTCCACGACCTTCTGTCGGGGGACAAGAAGGCCGGGCGTATTTCAGCTCAAGCGGCCCCAAGCCTGCGATTCGACTTTCCACTCGTCGCCTTGCTTCGCGAACGTGAAGGTGAGGATTCCGGACCTACTGCTACTCTGGCCACTCTTGAGACTGAAAGTGAGCGTCGCAGAGAGGACGACATAGCCGTGCGTCCCACTGACGGTTGCGTGAGTAATCCGATCGCACACGAGGGTCTCCTTCTCGACAC
The DNA here is from genome assembly GCA_035693545.1 of Candidatus Acidiferrum sp. Taxonomy (GTDB): domain Bacteria; phylum Acidobacteriota; class Terriglobia; order Acidiferrales; family UBA7541; genus Acidiferrum. The sequence goes on along the minus strand of DASSGJ010000260.1, from coordinate 12,436 downwards.
CAGAGTCGTGTAGCCACCTCCCTGCGTCTGACAGCCAGCGAGCCGGAGCATTCGGACTTGTCCAGCGGTATGGAGCTATTCCGTCGATGATGATGGCGTCTTCACCGAAAGCGCTGGTGTAAAGCGCAGAGTCCTTATTGTTGAAACCGTTTATCACCTTGTCGATGAGGGCTTTGATTTCAGCGGGTGGTTCGTTTGGCAAAGAGACCGGCTGGGTAGCCATATTATGCTCCGGTGTGGGGTTGTCGCAAACTGCCGACGATGAATGCTAGAGGCTTGCGGTCGCGAACTGCACTGTCATTCCTTACAGGGGTTGAGCAAGCATCGCCCTGTCTGATTTGGCGAAATCGGACGATTACATTTGGTTGTCGAGTCCCGGTAAGCCGGCTAACCGGACATGTTGAGGCTACTACCCACTTGGACGGTTAGCGCGTTAATCAGGCGCTAGAGCGGACTCCCTCGTGGCGCTGTGGGAGTGCGGAGCTAAGGGCAACGCGTTTTCTGATCTCAGTAAAGGCGGAGTGCGGAGACTTTGTCTTAATATCCGTTCGCGATATAGCGCATCAGCTCAGGATTGTCGTGGAGTACCATCGAGATCCCGCCTTCTGAAAAATAAATCCATTCGTGCAACTTCAAAGGCTTCTTGTCGCTGAAACCACGCTCCCACAATGTCGCGTGGTAAACCTCGTGCACCAGAGAGGACACGTTTACGAAAGGATCCTTGCTGGATGCGATGGAAATGGTTTTAACCTCGTGGTCCGTCAAGCCGTCACCCGCCTGATCTCCATCTTTGCCTGTCGGCTCGTGATAGGAGATTGCATAGTGTACGCATGGATGATCCGCAATGCCGCATATTACGATCCACTTCGGTGGTTGAGCAATCGGTTGGGCGGTTGGTTGGGCGACCAATTCTGGTTTGGGCGTCAGATCCGAAGGGCGTTTGAATTTAGAGACAAGGACCCCGCTCATAATAGAAAGCGAGAGCAAAACCAGAGCAAAGTGTTTGGCCATACCTGAAAATCTTTGGCTGACGTGGCGCCAGTGTGAACTGGAAGATTTAACAGGACCGGCTGGGAATGCATGTTTGCCTATCCTCTGGGGACCGGTTCGCTGCCCCGCCGGGAGGTAGTGCGTAATCAGGAGTTTGAAAAAAACGGAAGGCCTGAGTTCTGATGGTTAGCTCACAGGCTCGCCTTATCGGACGTTGAAGTTTATAATCCACCGATAACGGTCGGAGCGGACCCGCCTACCGCCCTGTAGCATACCGTTTCACTCGACAATGGGGGAAAAATATGGAAGAGGTACGAGACGCCCTCATGCCTGACACTCAGGTTTTCCGTGACATCTTCAACGCGAGCCCGATCGGAATTGCCGTTGAGAACCTCGAAGGGCACCCTCTTTTCGTAAACCGCGCCTTCTGCTCCATGCTGGGCTTCGCCGAAGAGGAACTGCGAACGAAACATTGTGTGGATTTTTCTCCTCCCGAAGATTCCGAAAAGGACTGGGCGCTTTTTCAGCAATTAAAAGCTGGTTCCATAGATCACTACCAGTTGGAGAAGCGCTATTTCCGAAAAGATGGCTCGTTGGTCTGGGGGCGCCTGAGCATTTCTTTATTGAAGAGCTATCCATCTCCGCTGGTACTTGCGATGGTGGAGGACATCACTGACAAGAAGAATGCAGAGGAAGCGCGGTTCAGGCATGCAGCGGTTATCGAATCTTCTGACGACGCGATTGCTTCGGGGACTTTGGATGGAATTATCGTAAGTTGGAACACAGGTGCGGAGAAGATCTACGGATACACGGAAGCGGAAGCCGTAGGTAGGCCGATTAGCATGCTTGTCCCGCCAGAGCTACCGGATGAAGAGAACAAGATTCTTGAAACATTGAAAGCGGGGGATCGCATCGAGCATTTTGAAACGGTTCGTGTTACCAAAACAGGGAAAAGAATTAACGTATCCCTAACTATTTCACCGATCAAGGATTCAACTGGCAGAACTGTGGGCGTTTCTGGAATAGCCCGTGACATCACAGAGCGAAAGCTGGCAGAAGAGGCACTACGCGCCAGTGAGGAGCGGCTGCGATTGGCGCAGTGGGCTGCTCGCGTTGGAACCTTTGATGTGAGCATTGAAACTGGTGAGGATATTTGGACACCGGAAACGGAGGCTTTATACGGCCTGCCGCCGGGCGGCTTTGGCCGCACACTGACTGCCTTTCACAATCTGATTCATCCCGATGATCGGGAAAGAATCAGCGAGTTAACTCAGGAGATGATGAGAACTGGACAACCCGCAGAGGCAGAATGGCGTGTGATGTGGCCTGACGGAAGTGTTCATTGGATAGCTAGCCGCGGGCAAGTGCTTAAGAATGAGCACGGCGAGTCTTCACGAATGCTCGGCGTCAATTTAGATGTCACGGAGCGCAAACAAGCAGAAGAGTTGCGTTCCAACATGACCCGAAAGTTGATCGAATCTCAGGAGCAAGAACGTGCACGTATCGCGCGAGAGCTTCACGACGACATTGGCCAGCGTGTTGCAATGCTCGCTATCGAAATGGAGCGGCTGGAGTGTACGCCTGAAGCGTCCTCCGAAATACAGAATACGTCTCACGAAATCTCACAGCGGATCAAGGAATTATCTACCGACATCCAAGCTTTATCGCATGAGTTGCACTCCTCCAAATTGGAATACCTCGGCATCGTCGGAGGTATGAAAAGCTGGTGCAGGGAATTTGGCGAGCGACAGGGGATGCAGATCGAGTTCAAACACTCCGTGTCGCTCAGTTCTCTCCCGTCACAAACCTCCACGTGCCTGTTCCGAGTTCTGCAGGAAGCATTGCACAATTCGGCCAAGCATAGTGGCGTAAAGAGCGTTGACGTACAACTCAGGGCGGAACCTGGCGAAGTTCAGCTAATCGTGCATGACCCAGGCAAGGGGTTTGACGTCGGTGCCGCAATGCAAGGCCGAGGTCTCGGTATCACCAGTATGCTGGAGCGGGTTCGGTTGCTTGGTGGGACCGTCACAATCGATTCAAAGCCACGCGGCGGAACTACTGTTTACGCTTGCATTCCCCTCGAAGCTCACCAAACACAACGGGCCGGGTCATGAGCGGCTCGACAGGCCGAAACTCAGTGTTCTGCGTTGCGTAGAAAGTGTGCGGTCGCGGTGGGATTCTACATCGACCATAAACTCTGGTGAGTGCCTGGTAGTCGGCTTACCGGACATGTTCGTTCCGGTACCCACTTGTCGGGTTGGAGCGGTGACTTGCGGTAAGTCCGGGCCGCCAAATGATTCGCGATTGGAAACGATGGTAGACCGTGGCGGCTCGAACCCCAGACCTTGATCGTCTTTAGGTTGGTGGAGAACTCGACACTTGGGAGAAGCCGCCGGCGCTTCGCGGCACCGCAACGCTGCGCCGCGCAAAATACAACCCCACGCCAATTCCCAGGATTGCGGCAACGACGAAAAGCTGTTCCGGAAATGACCGCCAGTCTCGAAGTGTTGCGTATAGCAGGAGCGCGGCAAAGGCAAACGGCGACATGCACACGTAGGCCATGCCAAGCCAGCCGCCGGGTACCCGGAAGCTGCGTTCCACGTGCGGACGGCGAACGCGGAGAACAAGCAGCGCCAGGAACTCAAGCGTCAAGGCGGCAGAATAAAGCAGGCACTGAATGACAGCCAGGCTTCCAAACGAGAACGCGGCAAACAGCGCCCCGACGGCGCTGAAACAAATAATTGCCATCCTGGGTGCAGACGCTGTCGGCGACACTTTCGCAAGAAATTTGGGAAGCCAGCCGTCGCACGCGAGAACGAATGGCAGGCGGGAAGCATACAGCAGTTGAGCGTTGAACAAGCCAAATGTGGAGACGAGGCCCGCGGCCGCCATTAATTTGCCCAGCCAAGTTCCGCCGATCAACTGCGCGATGACCGGCCAACCCGCGTCGGAACTCCAGATGGCTGGGTCGGTGGTGATGCTGATCCCAGCCACCACGGGCAACAGGTAGCAGAGCACCAGAACCAGCAAACCGATGACGAGTGCCCGCGGGTAGTTTCGCTGAGGGTTGTCCACTTCGCCGGCGTAGGTGGAGGCGTTCTCCCAGCCGGAGCAATTGAAGATGATGTAAGACAATCCCAGGAGTAACAGGCCCTTGTGACCGGCAGAAAGGTCGCGTCCGATGATGCCGATGCCGGAACCTGCCCCAGGTCCGCGTTTAAGCCAGATGAGTAGAAGGAGGACGAAGGCGCCGAGCACGATGTAAGCGCCGACCTTTGCCCAACGGCCAACCGCGCGAGCGCCGAACAAATTGAGCACCATCCCAGCAGCGATTACCAGAGCGGCGACCAGCCATCGAATCAGCGCGCTCATTCCGAAATGCGTGGAATCCGAAGAGGCCGCCAGTGCCGGGAAAAAAAATGTGAGGTACCCGACAAACAGGACCGGATATATCGCCAGCCAGAGGACGGCGCATGTCATCATCCAGCAGGAATGCTGCACGGCCCAAAACGCTCCGAAAGTTTCCCGGACCCAGACGTAGTAGCCGCCTTCGTCCGGCATGATTGTCGCCAGTTCAGCAGCCATCAATGCGGTCGGCAGGCTCCACAAGAGCGGCGTAAGGATGATCAATACGAAGGCCAGCCCCGGCCCGACTGCACCGATGAGCGGTTCCAAACCGAATGCTCCACCACACGTCGTGAAGAAGATAAGGCACGCCAGCGCAAACATCGTGACGCGGCGATTCTGCGGCAATTGAATTGATTCACGACCCACTCCTGAATCCATGGAATGGTTTAGGGGCGACGGACTCGCCAAGGGCACACCTCTCGAAGTGTGAGAAGAGTATGGCCTGCGACCCGGGGAAGTCACGCTAATTCATTTCCAGTGTGCGGGGAGCGGAGCGGAAACGGCGAGGGACGGGTGTGTTTGCGGGTGGGGAAGAGTTACAAGGGAGAGTCATGTAGTTGGCGCTCGTTGACTCGCGGACGGAGGCTCCGTATCATGAGGCGACTCAAAGCTAATATTTTCGGGCTACTCGTCTCCAGAAATGATCGGCCAGACTATCTCGCATTACCAAGTTGTAGAAAGGCTCGGCCGGGGCGGGATGGGTGTGGTCTACAAGGCCGAAGACACGCGGCTGCACCGTTTCGTGGCGCTGAAGTTCCTGCCGGAAGACGTTGCGCGGGACCCGCAGTCGCTGGCGCGTTTTCAACGCGAGGCGCAGGCGGCGTCCGCGCTGAACCATCCGAACATTTGCACGATTTACGATGTTGGCGAGCAGGATGGCCAGGCGTTCATTGCGATGGAGTATCTGGACGGCCTGCCGCTGAAAAACCACATCGGCGGGCGGCCCATGGAGACCGAGACGGTGCTGTCCCTGGCGATCGAAATTGCCGATGCGCTGGAAGCGGCGCACAGCGAAGGCATCATTCATCGCGACATCAAGCCGGCGAACATTTTTGTGACCAAGCGGGGGCACGCGAAGATTCTCGACTTCGGCCTGGCGAAACTGACGGGGGCGGGAACCGCGGGGATTGCGCGAGAAAGCGACGCTACGCTCGGCGCGAGTGCGGACTACCTCACGAGCCCGGGGACGGCAGTTGGAACCGTGGCGTACATGTCGCCGGAGCAGGCGAAGGGCAAAGAACTGGATTTGCGCACCGACCTGTTTTCTTTCGGGGCCGTTTTATATGAAATGGTCACCGGGACGATTCCATTCCAGGGAGACACGGCAGCAGTTATATTTGACGCCATTTTCAACAAGACTCCGTTACAGCCGCTGCGGTTGAACCCGAATCTGCCAGCAAAGATGGAAGAGATCGTTGACAAGGCCCTGGAGAAAGACCGGGACATGCGCTACCAGCATGCCTCGGACATGCGCAGCGATTTGAAGCGGCTGCAGCGCGACAGTGGTTCCGGCCAGCGATCCGCGGTCCAGACGCAGGAAACGATGCAGAGCGGGGAGCAGTCAGCGGCCGTGCTTTCTTCGCCGCGAGCCTCTGCGGCTGGCGTCGCGGCCAGCGGTTCGAGCGTGAGTGCGGTTGTGCGGGAGCACAAATTTGGCTTTGGGGCTGCCGCAGTAGCGGGACTGGTGCTGCTCGCCGCGGCGGGTTTCGGTGTCTACTCGCTGCTCAGCCGGAGGGGACCCACGCCCTTTCAAAATTTCGTGATGACGCAGGTCACGACTACGGGCCGGGCACAGCAGGCGGCCATCTCGCCCGACGGGAAGTACATCCTGAACGTGCAAAACGATAGCGGCAAGTCGAGCCTGTGGCTGCGCAACGTTCCAACGGGGAGCGACACGCAAATACTTGCGCCGGCAGCGGCGGTCTACCGTTCGCTGACATTCTCGCCGGACGGAAACTACATTTACTTCAGCAAAGCCGGAATCGGCACGCAGAGCGAGTGGGATATGTATCGCACCCCGGTGCTTGGAGGGACGCCGCAACTGATCGTTCGCGATCTCGATACGGGGATTACGTTCTCGCCAGACGGACATCGCATCGCTTATGTTCGCGCCAATGATCCGGAAGTGGGGAAGTATCGCCTGCTGAGCGCGAATCCCGACGGCAGCGACGAGGCCATCCTGGAAATCGCCGCCAATGGGCCGGACACTTTTCCGCACAGCCTGAGCTGGACGGCGGACGGCAAACGGCTTACGTACAGCGTCTTCGCGCTTGGAGATGTTCTGGGCGCCACCAAATCGTTTGACATTGCGGGAAAGCAAACCGAACCGTTTGCTTCCTTCAAGAACCAGCTGGTGTTCGACGTAGTATGGCTGCCCGGCGGCCGGTGGCTGATGGCGCGCTACGCACAGAAGGGCCCGAATTATTTGCGCCCACAAATTGGGTTGATTGCCGCTGCTGGAGGAGAAGTCCTGCCGGTCACGCGGGATACGAACACCTATGACACGTTGACCGTATCCGCCGACGGGAAGACGGCCGCGACGGTGCAGGTAAAGATCACAAGCAGCCTGAGCGTTTTCAGCAACAGCGGTGGGGCGGTAAATAGCCAGGGGCAAGCGCCCGTGCTGGCGCAGGATGTGCAGTCGATGGCCTGGACGGCGGACGGGAAGGTGCTGGTTTCTGACGGAAAGAGCCTGCAGAGGATGAACCTGGACGGGGGAGAGCGAACGACCATCGTGAATGATCCGGACTCGTGGATCACGGGGCTGGCGCGGTGCGGGGATCGTTACCTGGTGCTTTCGTGGGCTTTTCATGGGGGGACGAACCAGATTCATATCTGGCGGACGAATGCCGACGGTTCAAATCCGGTGCAACTGACCAACGGACTTTTTGCGAGCAACCTGGCGTGCTCACCGGATGGGAAGTGGGTCTACTACTTTGACGGCGGCGGGCCGAAGAGATCGCCTGTTGCGGGCGGGCAGGCCGAGCCCGTGCCGGGGAGCTTGGTGCAAGGGATGTACGGGCTTTGGGGCGAAACGATCTCGCCCGACGGGAAGCATCTGATTTTCAATGCGGACGTAAGTGCGCCCGAGAGTCCACAATCGGCGGCGAGTAAGTTGGCCGTGGTGGAGCTCAACTCGGTGTCGCCTTCCGGACCCCGGTTGCTGCAACCGGATCCACGGATGGCTCGAGGAGGCGGCACAGGTTTTACCAACCCGATGGCGTTTACTCCCGATGGGAAATACGTGGCCTACATTGTTCGGGATCAGGGCGTGGATAACATTTTTGTGCAGTCGCTGGATGGTTCGCCCGGACATCAGATTACGAACTTCACTTCGCAACACATTGCGGAGTTTCAATGGTCGCCGGATGGAAAGACGCTGGCGGTTGCGCGGGGGCAGAATACGTCGGACGTGGTGCTGCTGCAGGAAAAGTAGTCGATTGCGTTTACGAGGACTTGAGGGTCGCCCTCTACGTCTCACTCACCAGTACGAACTTTTGCGGTCGGCGCGTTACCGGGACATTGCCCTGGGAGTCGTGGTATTTTCGTAGGCCAGCACTGTTTCAACACGTCAATACAATATAGCGGTCGTCAAAAATCGGACGTCCCCTTGGAGGGGTTTGAAATGCATCTCCGTGCAACCCGGTGGGCATGGTTCGTGGCTCTACTCCTTTCCTTCCTTTTCGCGGGCGTCGGAAAGATTTCTGCACAGTCCACGGGGTTACCTGCCCCGCGAGCTAGCGGAAGTCCGTATCGGGTGATTCGGTCGATCGCCGGTGCCGCAGGCCACGAAGACAAGAACAAATTTGTGATGGATGATGCGAGAAGCCTCTTCGAGGCAGGCAAAGATGCAAAAGTAATCGTCTATTTCGAGTGGGAAGGCCCGCTTGGCCCGCATCATTTCGAAGGCCTTTGGAAAAGCCCCGAAGGCAAAATTGTGCTTCTCTCCGACTTTCGTTACGAGGCAAAGACCTCTCAATATTCGGGTTATTGGACAATGCTTCTGGCCGATGGAGCGCCCTCTGGGGAATGGAATCTCGAAGCACGGATCGACGGTGAGCCGGCGGGGAGTCTGAGCTTTGTCGTCACGGGTTCACCCGTGGCTCATGCGCCGTCAACGCCTCAACCGGTCAGCCTGGCCGAACTTTATCGACGAGCTTTGGATGCGTCGGTGATGATCGAAAAGCTCACTGAGGACGGCACTTCAGCGGCAAAATCGACCGGCTTCTGGATCGGCGAGCTGCAGGTCCTTACCTCGTTTGAGAGCATCGACGGCGCCGCATCTCTGCGGGTTTCTCTCAGTTCGGGCGCTCAGATCAAAACCGATCAAGTAATCGCCTGGAATCGGTGGCAGGATTGGGCTGTAATCAGGGTCGATGCGACCCCGAAAGGATTTCTAAAACGGACGGCTGGTGGGGCGGCGAACGTCGGTGACCGCTGTGCGTTTCTGGAGCAAAGCGCAGTTGGTTCGAAATTGGCTGACGGCTCCGTTATGGGTGTGACTTCTTTCCCTCGCGCCGGCTCACGATTGCTGGTTGCCTCGGGCGTTAGCACCGAGTCGATTGGTGGCGCCCTTCTGGATGAATTCGGCAACTACACGGGCATCATCAGCGGAAGTATTGTTCCTTCGGCGGACCCGGTTCACATTCTGGCCCTTTTGAGCGATTCGGGCACATCCTCTTCGACGATTGACTGGCACACCACTGGTCTCGCCGTTCCGCAATCTGTTTTACCCGATCTCCCGTCGAGCAGCGCGCCCACTTCGCTCGCCGAGCTTGCCAAGGGCGGGGAATTCGCCCCCCTAGTTACGCGGTCCAATACGATTAAGTACATGAGCGTCACGAAGTCTATCAGCAAAGAAACAGGGGGAATTCGACTCCCTGGGCAATCGAAAGCGATCTTTTCGCAACACGACAACCACGCCGCTGTATATGTGACCTGGCAAGCGTCCACCAAGGAAAAGGTGGCCTCGGTTCTTCGGCTTTTCAACGTGGACAATAAAATGATTAGCGCCTCGAAGCCCCAAGAAATCTCCCTGTCGCCCGGGAAGTATGCTTGGACAACATGGGACCTCCCAGTGGCTTCTCTACCGCCCGGAATCTATCGCGTTGATGTGCTCCTTAACGACAAGACCGCTGGGCGGGAGTTTATCCGAATCACAGAATAGATTTTGGCGAGAGCGAGTTGAATATGAGGAAGCCAACGAGGAACAGGGAAGCGGGGAAGAGAGCGCAGCAGAAGACTTTGCCGCAGAGGTATTACACCGATCCGGAGAATTTCCGGCGCGAGATGGAGACGTTTTTTTGTGGGATGTGGGTGTGCGCGGGACGGAGCGAGCAGCTTGCGGGCCCCGGGGGATTTTTCCTGCGGGAGGTGGCGGGAGAAAGCATCATTGTCACGCGGAACGAGGGAGGGGTGATTCACGCGTTTTACAACGTTTGCCGGCATCGCGGAACGCAACTTTGCCGCGAGGCGGAAGGAAAATTTGCGGGGCGGATTCAGTGTTCGTATCACGGCTGGACCTACGGACTGGATGGGAAGCTGCTGGGCGCGCCGCATATGGATGATTGCGGGTTCCGGCGCGAGGAGTATCCGCTCCATGCGGTGGGCGCGGAAGAGTGGGCGGGACACATTTTCGTGAACCTTGCGAAGCGGCGAAAACCGCTGCGAGAGCAGCTTGGGGATCTTCCGGAAAAATTTGCGGCGTGGGGGATGCAGGACCTGAGAATGCACAAGCGAGTTGTGTATGAGGTGAAAGCGAACTGGAAGCTGATCGTGCAGAACTACAACGAGTGCCTGCATTGTCCTTTGCTGCATCCGGCGCTGCATCGGATTACGGATTATCTGAGTGGAGAGAACGATCGGCCACAAGCCGGGTACATCGGCGGGTCGATGGAGTTTCGGGGCGGCGCGCAGACCATGAGCACCGATGGGGAGCGGCGGCGGGCGCATCTTCCGGGGCTGAACGAAAAACAGAGAGGGGAGGTGCTGTACTACACGGTGTACCCGAATTTGTTCTTGAGCCTGCACCCGGATTACGTGATGTCGCATACGTTGTGGCCGCAAGCGGCGGACCGGACGCAGGTGATTTGCGAATGGCACTTTCATCCGGCGGAAATGGCGAAGGGGGATTTCCGGGCGGACGACGTGGTGGAATTCTGGGACCAGACGAACCGGGAAGATTGGGGAATTTCGGAGCTGGGGCAGAAAGGGATTTCCGCGCGGGCATACGAGCCGGGACCGTACTCGTCGCGCGAGGGGTTGCCGCAGGCGTTTGACCGGATGATCGTGGGACGCGAGAAGGAGAGATGGAGGCGGTAGAGGAAACTGGGTTCGGACCGGTGTGCTCTTATTCCGCCTTGCTTAGCAGCGCTTTCACAGACTCTTCCAATTTTTCGAAACCCAGACTCCGGTTTGGCGCGGGTTGCAGCCTTCCTTCGCGGTCGACCAGGAAAATCGCCGGATACTGTCCGATGTCTTTATAGAAAGCCGGGACCCCGGGCGTTGTTGTGAGGAGCGGGTACGACACGGGAACCTGAGTCAGAAAAGCCTGCTGCTTCTCGGTGGGCTCATCCGAAATGCCCAACACGACAAATCCGCTCGCTTTCAGCGACTGGTAGAGCTTGTCCAAGCGAGGCATCTCGTTTCGGCAGGGTTCACACCAGGTTGCCCAGACGTTTATCAGGACGACCTGGCCTCTGTAGGCTGCCAAACGCTGTGGCCTGCCTTGGATGTCCGTTGTATCAAACAGCGGAGCGGCGGCGTTTTGCATTGCCATATTGCGTGACTGCTTCGAGCGGGCAATACCGTCCATCAGGGGCTTGGCGATAAGGAGCAGGGAAAGCGCCGCGATTCCCAGCCCTATTTTCGCGGACAGAGAAAGAAGGCCGCGGCGGCGATCTTTGGAGGCGAGGATCAGGGTAATGATGAATGGAACCGGTAAAGCGAGGCTGGAAACGACCAGGCGAAAGCGCCAGTTATTTTCAGGATGAGGACTCACCGCAAGAAGAGCTTGAATGAAAATGATATTCAATATCAGGGCGAGCAGCGGTGAAAGAGCTCCGATAAGAAACACACGGTATTTGAACGGATTGGCCAAGAAGCATCCTTTCTGGGGCCGGTCATCTTGATCAGCCCAGGCGTCTGCGGTAAAGGGAAATCCAGCAGAGTTTACACCGCCAGCGGGATGTTTTTCTCGCAACCTCCTATGCGGCGGCCGGCACAAGCGCGGCCGAACGCTGCGCCTCCTCGACAAGCTCAAGGCAAGTCGCACTGAAAAGCGCTTCGATTCGTGGTTGCGCGATCGCCGTGGCGCGTTGACAGGTGGGGGGAGCGGCCCTATACTCCGCGCCGAATCGGAAAGAAGGAAGAGCAGACGCGTGGGGTGTGGGATGCGCGCATTTAAATTTCAAAAGAAGCGGCCGCAGGGCTTGGTGGGCCGTTGTGTCTCTGCGGCTATGGTACTGAGTTTATGTACGGCGGCTGTTGGGGCGCAGGAGGCGCCGAAGTATCGGGTGGATCCGTTCTGGCCGCAGGAATTGCCGAACAAATGGATTATCGGGCAGATCGGCGGGATGGCTGTGGATGGGGAGAACCACATTTGGGTTTTGCAGCGGCCGGCGTCGAATACGGCGGATGAACTGGGGGCTGCGCAGACGCCGCCACGGTCGGAGTGTTGCTTTGCGGCGCCGCCGGTCTTGGAGTTTGATCAGGAGGGGCGGTTGCTGCGGTCGTGGGGCGGGCCGGGGGAAGGATTTGACTGGCCGAAGAGCGAGCATGGGATTTTTGTGGACAAGGCGGGGTATGTCTGGATTGGCGGAAGCGCGGCGACCGACCGGCACATTCTGAAGTTCAAGAAGGATGGGAAGTTTGTGATGCAGATCGGGCATCCGTCGGCGGATGCGGCGGACAGTTCGCGGACGGATATTCTGGGAAGGCCGGCGGGGATCGAGGTGGATTCGGAGTTGCACGAGGTTTATGTCGCCGACGGATATATGAACAAGCGGGTGATTGTGTTCGATTCGGAGACGGGGGCGTT
>DASSGJ010000259.1:0-4020 GCA_035693545.1 Candidatus Acidiferrum sp. | reverse complement strand
GTTTCAGGAGCGGCTGGCGAAGGGCGAGAAGATCTTGCTGCATGCGGTGGTGAAGGCGGGGCAGCATGCGGGGAATTATGAGGTAGTGACGGCGACGATTCCGGGGGCGGATGCGAAGTTGAAAGAGGAGGAGATTGCGTTTTCGTGCCACCTCGATCACCAGCGGCCGGGAGCGAATGACAATGCGAGCGGGTGCGCGACGATTCTGGAGGTAGCGCGGACGCTGCAGAGGTTGATTGCGGATGGAAAGCTGGCGCGGCCTGCTCGTACGATTCGATTTATTTTTCCGCCGGAGATTGAGGGGACTCTGGCGCTGTTGAACGGCAAGCCGGAGCTTGCGAAACGGATCAAGGCGGTGGTGCACATGGACATGGTGGGGGGCGGGCCGGAGACGAAGGCGGTGTTTCATGTGACGCGGGGGCCTATGAGTTTGCCGTCGTTTGTGCAGGATGTGGCTTGGGCGTTTGCGGAGTGGGTGAACGAGGAGTCGTACCAGTTTGCGGCTACGGAGAAGGCGGAGTATCCGATGGTGTCGGCGGAGGGCGGCAAGGAGCCGCTGCGGGCGGAGTATTCGGCGTACACGATGGGGAGCGACCATGATGTGTATCAGGATTCGTCGTTCGGGATACCGGCGATTTATCTGAATGACTGGCCGGACCGGTTTATTCATACAAATCTGGATAGCGCGGCGAATATTGATGCGACGAAGTTGAAGCGAGTGGGGTTTATTGGCGCGGCGAGCGGGTATTTTTTGGCATTAAACGATCCGGCAAGGCGAGAGGTCGTCAAAAAAGTGATCTGGCAGGGAAAGTCGGTTCGAGACACACAAAACGATTTACGGGCCAATAGCTTGGGTAAGACGACTGAGGGCTGCAAGTTCATTCTGCTTTCTTTGAATTTTGAAAAATCCGTGGAGGACTCCACGGATTCCTTGCGGACAAAAATCCCGGCGTATGTTCCGCCGAGGCATGACGATCTTGTTTGTGCCAACAGTTATGGCGGAACGGGTCAGGTGCCTTCCCGGGACGAGAATGCCTTTCAGAAGTGGAAAAGGGTTGCGCAGCCCAAAGGGCCGATGGTGGTGTTTGGGTATGACTACTTTGAGGTGGAGTGGGCGAAGCGGGGGCATACGACGAAGCCTAAATTGCTGGAGTATGAGGGATTGTGGGGCGGTGGGGAAGAGTATGGGTACGAGGTTTTGAATTTTGCGGATGGGAACAGGAATGCGCAGGAGGTTCGGGATGCGGTGTCGGCGGAGTATGGGCCGGTGCCGGTGGAGTTGGTGGCGGAGTATTTGAAGGCGCTGGAAGAGATTGGGGTGGTGGAGAAGGTGAAGTAAGGGAAGCAGGAAAGTAATGCGGAAGTAGGTGCACGATTCAGTTGCGCGAGATTTGGGAGAATTTTGCCAGGGTCCCTCCACTGTGCGACCCGACGCGCCAAAATGCGGCGCGGAGGAAAAAGTCGGGTCGCTCCGGTCGGGATGACGGAAGTGTCGTCATTGTGGACGATGTGAAAGCAGGGTTCAGTGGCGCGGGATACAGCGCAAAGCGGAAGCTGCGCTTCCGCACTCAAAAGGGCGGGGTGCAGGCGCGTGTGCTAGGATTTGAGATTGTGCGTTGATGGGTTGGGGACGTAGTGAGGAGCTTGGCGGAATGGCTGCGACGATGAAGGCGCTGCGGAAGACTGAGGCGGCGCGCGGGTTGAAGATTGAGAGCGTGCCGGTGCCGGAAGTGGGGCATGGGGACGTGCTGGTGCGCGTGAAGACGGCTTCGATCTGCGGGACGGATTTGCATATTTATGGGTGGGACCGGTGGTCGCAGGGGAGGATCAAGCCTCCGGTGACACTGGGGCATGAGTTTTGCGGCGTGGTGGAGCGTGTTGGGCCGGATGTAACGGCGGTTCACGCCGGCGATTTCGTCAGCGCGGAGATGCACGTGAGCTGCGGGCACTGCCACCAGTGCCGATTGGGAGAGGCGCACATCTGCCCGAATGTGACGGTGATCGGGATTGATGCGGACGGGGCGTTTGCGGAGTTTGTGAAAATTCCGGCGACGAACATCTGGAAGCTGGATGCGGCGATTCCGGAAAGATATGGAGCGATTCTGGATCCGCTGGGGAACGCTGTGCACACGGTGCTGGCGGGGGCGATTGCGGGGCAGACCGCGCTGGTGACGGGCTGCGGACCGATTGGGTTGATGTCCATTGCGGTGGCGAAGGCTTGCGGCAGTTCGACGGTGTTTGCGACGGAGACGAATGCGCACCGGCGCGAGATGGCCAAGCAGATGGGCGCGGATGTGGTGATCAATCCGGCGGCGGAAGACGCGGTGAAGAGGATTCTGGCGGAGACGGGCGGGACGGGAGTGGACGTGCTGCTGGAGATGAGCGGGGTGCCGTCGGCGATTCAGCAGGGGTTCAAGGCGCTGCGGGCGGGAGGGCGCGCTTCGCTTTTGGGGATACCTACGGAAAATGTGCCGCTGGATCTGGTGAATGATGTGATTTTCAAGGGCGCTACGGTGCAGGGGATTTATGGACGGCGGATGTATCAGACGTGGGTGCAGATGACGGCGCTGTTGAAGGCGGGGCGGTTGAATCTGGAGCCGCTGTTTGGGGAGAAGATTGCGCTGGAGAAGTTCGAGGATGCGTTCAGCAAGTTGCAGAATGGATTGGCGGGGAAGATTTTGATTTATCCGAATGGATTGAAATAACAGAAACTTGAAAATGGAAATTGGAAAATAGAAAAAGCAAGATTTCACACAGAGGCCGCAGAGGGAAGCACACAGAGGGCACAGAGGTTGGAGAAGAAGAGATGAGTGAAGCGGGAACTACAACTACGAAGCAGAATCCGTTGGGGTATGTGACGGAGACGTTGAATGAGTTGCGGGCGAAGGGCGTGGCGCCGAAGTTGCGAGTGCTGGAGGGCGAGCAGAAGCCGGTCTGTGTGTTTGACGGGCGAGAGGTGATCAATCTGGCGTCGAACAATTATCTGGGGCTGACGTCGGACAAGAGGTTGCGGAAGGCTTCGATTGAGGCGATTCGGAAATACGGAGTGGGCGCGGGGGCGGTGCGGACGATTTCCGGAACGATGAAGCTGCACATGGAATTGGAAGAACAGATCGCGAAATTCAAGAACGTGGAAGCTTGCGTGGTGTTCCAGTCGGGGTTTACGGCGAATGCGGGAACGGTGTCGGCTGTGCTTGGGAAAGAGGACCTGATTATTTCGGATGAATTGAACCACGCGTCGATTATTGATGGGGCGCGGCTGTCGAAGGCGACGATCAAGGTGTTCAAACACAAGGATGTGGCGGACTGCGAGCGAATTCTGCAGGAGCACGCTTCGTTTACCGGGAAGAAACTGATTATTACCGACGGCGTGTTTTCGATGGACGGCGATATCGCGCCTCTGCCGGAGCTTTGCGACCTGGCGGAAAAATACGGCTGCATCATGATGGTGGACGACGCGCATGCCAGCGGGGTGCTGGGGCGCGGCGGGCGCGGGACGGTGGATCATCACCAGTGCCACGGGCGGGTGCATATTCAGGTCGGGACGCTGAGCAAGGCAATTGGCTCGATGGGCGGGTACGTTTGCGGCTCGCGCGACCTGATTGACTTTCTGTATTTGCGGGCGCGGCCGTTTCTGTTTTCGACTTCGCATCCACCGGCCACGGCGGCGGCTTGCCAGGCTGCGTTCGCGCTGCTGGATTCACCGGACGGGGAGAAGTTGGTGAAGAAGCTTTGGGCGAACACGAAATTTTTCAAACGGGAATTGAAGAAGCGCGGGTTTCAGTTCAAGACCAGCGAGACGCCGATCGTGCCAATTCACGTGGGCGATGGCGCGAAGGCTTATGAATTTTCACGGAAACTGTTTGAGGCGGGAGTTTTTGCGCCGGCGGTGGCCTATCCGACCGTGGCGGAAGGCAAAGCGCGGCTGCGGGCGATGGTCAGCGCGGCCCACAAACGAGAGCACCTACTGAAGGCGGCGGATATTCTGGCGGAAGTGGCCAAGCCGCTGGGGATTGTCTA
>DASSGJ010000258.1:0-4696 GCA_035693545.1 Candidatus Acidiferrum sp. | reverse complement strand
TACGAGTGTGTCGGAAGCGCCTATGACCTGTGCTGAAGAAACAACCTGTCCCAACGGACAAGGGGCCCGGCCGCTTTCATTCCCCTCACCCGCCTTGTAGGGGAGGGGAGGGGCTTGCCCCTCCCTCTTTATTGTAGTGGCCGACCTTCAGGTCGGTCCTTCCACACTTACCAGGGAATCAGTTTCTTGATCCCCTTCTTCTTGCTGCTTGATTCCTTCTGGTTGTTGTTCGCATCCGTTGCCGCAGGCGCGGCGGCCTTTGTCGCATCCGTCGAAGAACTGTCCGCTGCCGGCGTGTCCGTCTTCGCGGAATCCGCCGGAGCGGCCGCGTCGGTTGTGCCGGCCGTGCTTCCGTCCGCATTTGTGGCCGTTCCGCTCGAATTATCGCTCGTCCCCGAAGTCGTATCTTCCGCTCCAGCCGGCTTGGCTGGTGCCGGGTCGCCGGGCCTCACCGTTTCCACAACGGCTCCCGAACCGGTCGAGCCTCCTCCGCCTGACGATACCAATGTCGTGCGGTTTCCTCCGCTCAACGTGTCCGTCGGCCCGTTATCGGATTCTGGCTCCATCTGTGGCCGCCCGGATTGCGCGGTAGTATGTACATCCGGTGAGTTGTGAAGAATGCCCATTGCCCGGTGAGCCGGGGTTTCCTTTGGCCGCGGCGCGTTTTGCTCTGCCGTCATCCACGCCAAAGCCTTCGGATCCGGCTGCGGAATCGGCACTCCGAACGACTTCAATTTGTCCTTGGCCAGCGGCGCTTTTTTGGACAGCGGATAGTTCTTCACCAGCAGCATGTAATATCCACCGGCAACATCCTTCCGCTCGCTCTTTTCAAACAGATCGCCAAGCATCCACAAAGCTTCGTCCGATTTGCTGTACAGCGGATAACGGCCCACCAGCGGCGCAAGTCGTCCTGCCGCCGCGCGCCGGTCCCCCTTCACATAGTAGTAGTAGGCAATGCGGAATTGTCCTTCTGCCAGAACCTCTTGCACTTCGCGCAGCCGCTGCTCCGCTTTCGGCACCAGCGGGTCCTTTGGATACTTCTGCAGGAACGTTTGAAACTCTTCCTCCGCCATTTTCGTGTGGGTGTTGTCGCGGTCCGCCTTGGCCATTTCGTTGTAGTTGGCCATGGCCACTTGCATCTGGGCATAAGCGGCTTCCGGCAAGAACGGGAAAAATACCTCGAAGTCCTTATATCCGGCGATCGCCTGCGTCGTATTCGCGGTTCCCCCTTCCTTAAAATAGGAATCCGCAATCGCCAGCTTCGCCTTCGCCAGGTACTCGCTGTCAGGATAGGTGTTGATCAGGGTCTGCAGACTCAAGCGCCCCACCTCGTGGCGGCCGTGCTTGATGTCGTTCATGGCCTTGTCGTAGAGCTGTTTGTCCGGCTCGGCCGTGTTCGTCGCATCCGTGGACTTATTCGTTTTTTTCTTTTTGTGGAAAACCTGGGCATCGCATCGGCTGGCCGACACCAGCACAAGCGCACACATGAGAAGAAGCGGTAATCGCCGCAATCCTCACCTCACAGTTGGCATTCTGGCTCCGCGCCGCGGATCGTGGGTGGATGGGTGTGATTCCTCACGGGCGGCTCGGACCTCCCTAGTATAACCTGAACCAAAGGACAGGTCCCCGCGAACTTTGCCCCTCCGCCCGTTACACCAGTTTCTGCCCCCTGTGATGCGCCCACCCCCTCCCGTGGTTTTCCCAGTACTCTCCATTCCCGCCGGTCTCGCCGCTGCCATCGACCCCAAGACGTCCCCTCTGTAGGAGCACGACAAATCGTGCCCTCTTCGGTCTTTTCCTGCTTTTGTAGCGGCCGCCGTCTACGGCGGGCGGGCTGCGCTTGGGTTTTCTATCATCCCGACCGGAGTGGCCGGTTTTTTCTTCCGCGCCGAATTTGGGCGCGCCGGCCACGGAGCGGAGGGACCAGGGCAAACTTCGACGGCCTCACGAATCATTGGGTCCATGTCAGTTCTAATTCCAACCCTCCTATTATTTTCAACGTTTTGTAATACCCATCTCCTCGCTCTGTAACTACAATACTTGCAACCCGCTGATCCCCGGAGGGACGCGGCCTCTCTCATGGACAAAAAGAAATTTCTCTTCGTCTCGCTCTCCAGTTTGATCGGCGACATCGCCTGGCAGGTAGTCAAGGAAGGCCACGAAGTCCGCTACTACGTCGAAAACGAAAAAGAGCGCGACATCGCCGACGGTTTCGTCCCCAAATCCAGCGATTACGAAAAAGACTGCAAATGGGCCGACATCGTCGTCTTCGACGACACCCTTGGCCAGGGCGCCAAAGCCCAGGCCCTCCGCGCCTCTGGAAAGCTAGTAATCGGCGGCACGGCCTACACCGACAATCTCGAAGACGATCGCTCCTTCGGCCAGGAAGAATTGAAGAAAGCCGGCGTCACCATCATCCCTTACCAGGAATTCGACTCCTTCGATCCCGCCATCGAATTCGTCAAGAAAAATCCCGACCGCTACGTCATCAAGCCCAGCGGCGAAGCCCAGAACGTCAAACGCCGCCTCTTCGTCGGCGAAGAAGAAAACGGCGACGACGTCATCGGCATGCTCGAGGCCTACAAAAAAGCCTTCTCCGACGAAATAAAAGTTTTCCAGTTGCAGCGCCGCGTCAACGGCGTCGAAGTCGCCGTCGGCGGCTTCTTCAACGGCAAAAAATTCATCAATCCCATCAACATCAACTTCGAGCACAAAAAATTATTCCCCGGCGAAGTCGGTCCTCCGACCGGCGAAATGGGCACCGCCATGTTCTGGAGCGAGCCCAACGCTCTCTTCAACCGCACTCTCCTCAAAATGGAGCCCAAGCTCGCCGAGGAAGGCTACATCGGCTACATTGACGTCAACTGCATCGTCAACAATAACGGGATCTACCCGCTCGAATTCACCTCCCGCTTCGGCTATCCCACCATCAGCATCCAGCAGGAAGGCATCCTCACTCCCATCAGTGATTTCTTCTGGGAACTCGCACAGGGCCTCGATCCTAAATGGCGCACTCGCAGTGGCTTCCAGGTCGGCATCCGCATCGTCGTTCCGCCATTCCCCTTCGACGACGAAGCCACCTTCGAATCCTTCTCCAAAAACGCTGCCATCGTCTTCAAGCGCCCCGCCACCGAAGGCATCCACATCGAAGACGTCAAAATCGTCAACCAGCAATGGCTAGTCGCCGGCACCTCCGGTGTCGTCCTAATCGTCGTCGGCCTCGGTCAAACCATGAAACAAGCCCAGGCTCAGGCCTACTCCCGCATCAAAAACATCCTCATCCCCAACATGTACTACCGCACCGACATCGGCGACCGCTGGGGTGAAGACTCCGACAAACTGCACAACTGGGGATATCTGCGTTAGCAAGATGTCCGCGCGGGCGTTTTTGCTCGCGCAAACTGCACAACTGGGGCTACCTTCGGTAGGGGCGGCTTTAGGCCGCCTTCTTGCCTTTATGTGGCACAGCCATTCCTGGCTGTGCTCTTTAGTTACGCCGGCCATCAACCGAACTTGAGGGTGCCCCATCCTTCGCGGTGTTTGCGAAGGGTGGGCTCTTACGATCAAACGCCATCGCACTTTCTTCTCTGTGCCCTCTGTGCTCTTCCTCTGTGACCTCCGTGTTAAATCCCCTCCCCATTTTTTCTCTACTCCCCAACTCTCTCTCCGGTTATCATCACTTACGCGCAGAATCTATCAAGGAGTCCCAATGAAACGCCTTCTCGCTTCCGCCTTATTGCTAGCTTCCGTGTCCGCGGTCGCCCCACTCTCCGCCGGCCCCCAGAACAAAGACGAAGTCGCCAAACTCTCCCTCAAGGTCGGCGACACCGCTCCCGACTTCACGCTGCTCAGCGATCAATGGAAAACCGTCAAGTTGAGCGACTTCCACGGAAAGAAAAACGTTTTCCTTGCCGTTTACGTCCTCGCCTTTACCGGTGGTTGAACCAAGCAACTCCAGGCGGTCCAGTCTGGACTCGATTCCGGCAAGATTGATGCGAACGATACGGCAGTTTTCGGTGTAAGCATGGACAGTCCCGCGGCCAACGCCGCTTTCGCCAAGCAGATCGGCGTAAAGTTTCCCCTCCTCAGCGACATGAACAAGAAAATGCTCACTTCCTACGGCATACTCAAAGCCTACGAAGAGAAGGGCGACACATTCCAGTGGGCCTTGCGCGCCAACATCGTCATAGATAAAGACGGCATCATCCGCCACATCGAAGGCGGCGACAGCGCCGTTGACCCCAACACCGCCGTCTCCGTCTGCACCGACCTCCACCACAAACAATCCAAGTAGCGGCCACATCGAGTAGGGGCGGCTTTAGGCCGCCTCTTCTTTCTTCTTAGCCACCCGAAAAAAAAAGGCCCCGGATCTGAAAATCCGGGGCTCTTCTCTTACCGATTACCGATTACTGATTACCGATTACCGACTACGTTCCACCCAATCTGGATTAGTTCTCCCCGCCTACTTCGCGAAATACCCCGTCTTCGCGCGTATCAGCACGCCCCCTTGTTTCGGCCTGACGACAATCTTCCGAAACGAGTCGTCCTTCGCCCGGTTTGACGGGTAGTACGCCACCTCATACGACGTCCGCAACTCCTCCGCAATCTGCCGGAAATACGTGTGCGGATCCGTCTCTTCCGCATCAATGTGCGCTCCGCCCGTCTCCTTCGCCACGCGATCCATCACGCTGATCCC
>DASSGJ010000257.1:0-38756 GCA_035693545.1 Candidatus Acidiferrum sp. | reverse complement strand
CATCTCCAACACCCAGAAGTTAGGCCCCAACTTCGCTTCGAGTCTGCTCAACTGCTCACGGTGAATCTCGCGCACGCGCGCGGGCGTGATTGCCTCCGATCGATCAACCTCCTCAATTCGCAGGCTTGTTTTGTCCTCATAGAGGTGTTCGCCCATCAGTCGGCCCCGCTTGTCATACGGCCAGATAAAGGCCTGTCGGCTGTACACGTGATAGAGCCTGTCCGCGTGATCGACCTTATAGCCGATGAGCTGCAGGTCAGAGCCTGCGGCGAGTTGATGAAAGGTGATCTCATCGCAGATCCCCCAGTCCTCGACCGCGAGCCGATCATCGGAGTGCCACAGTACGGTCTCGCCGACGCTGTTATAAAACCCCCGCACGCCTTCTTTGCCTTCGATGACCGCGGGGTTCGCACCCCAAGTCACCCGGTAAACAGGGTGATCCACGATCATGTCCGGTGCCAGGATCCTGTCGTACTCTCCCGCGCCCTCCAAGTGCACATGGCGCCAGAAATTGAGGAGAATGGCCCGATGCAGTGGCTTTGTTGTGCGTTCCAGAAGGACTGCGGTGGGCTTCATGCAGTCGTACACCGCCTGCTCGAACCGGTTCATATTAGCCCCCATTTGCCGCATACTCGCGGACCACGAATCTACCTATATCTCGATGCAAATTTTTCCGAAATGAAGGCCTTTTTCTTCGTGTTGGAACGCCGCAGCCAATTCATCGAGTGGATAAGTCCGGTCAATGATGGGCTTAACTTCAGTTGCCTCAATCGCTCTTACCATTTCAATCTGTTGTTGCCTGCTCCCAACGGTCAGGCCTTGGAGTTTTTGGTGCCGGCCCATCAGCATTGCGGTGGGAACTGTGCCGGCAAATCCGGTAAGCACGCCAATCAACGCGATGTGCCCTCCAATGCAACAGGCTGTCATCGATTGCGGCAGAGTCCCGGGGCCGCCGACTTCGATGACATGGTCAACGCCGCGCCCTCCCGTTAGTTCCCGCACCACTTCGCCCCAATTTTCATGCTGTTTGTAGTTAATGACGTGGTCTGCCCCAAGCGTCTTGAGGCGTTGCAACTTTTCATCAGACTTGGAAGTCGCGATGACCGTCCCACCCATCGCCTTTGTGAATTGAAGCGCAAAAATCGAGACGCCGCCTGATCCCAAAGTCAACACGCTATCTCCCGCCTTAAAACCTCCGTCCGTCACCAACGCTCGCCACGCTGTCAGGCCTGCGGTAGTGAGTGTGGCGGCTTCGCAATGGCTATAGTTTTTCGGCGCGAGCGTGAACCAGTTGGCCGGCGCCACCGCCTGCTCACGCGCGTATCCGTCAATCCCGTCGCCCGGCGTTGTCGAAAAACCAGATGAGACTGGGCCGCCGTCCTGCCACTTCGGAAAAAAACACGAGACGACATGGTCGCCAACAGCGAAGCCGCTCACTCCGTCGCCCATCGCCTCAATCACCCCGGCGCCATCGGACAACGGAATGCGCCCGTCTTCTGTTTTGATCTTCCCGGTCGCAACCAGGTAATCGTGATAATTAAGCGAACTTGCATGAAGCCGCACCAGAATTTCGCCGGCACGGGGCATACCCGGAGCTTCCGTCTCTGTCAGCTTCAATCGGTCAAGTCCGCCGGGAGCGCTCAGCCTTATAGCTTTCATTTGAGTTCCTCGTCATCAAAGGAGCTGCAGCAGAAGGATTAACACACTTGAGGGCAATTATCTAACGGGGGTGCGGACCGAGTCGGACAGAGGGAATTATCAACGGATCTGCATAGACTCGGTGTCTCCGATAGGGTGATTCAGCAAATTCCGCGCCACGCAAATGTCAGTACGACGATGAATTTCTACGTGAAGACGGTCAGTGCGGACGCAGTGAACGCCATGAAAGGCCTGGAAACGTTGTGTGCAACTAGTGTGCAACCGGAGGGGCTCGGAAGTTCGCGAATTATGTAGAGGTCTTCTGGCAGGAGTCTGTAAGCCTCAAAGCTGGATCGAGTTAAGGAATTCTGGCGGAGAGGGGGGGATTCGAACCCCCGGTACAAGTTTTGGCTCGTACAACGGTTTAGCAAACCGCCGCCTTCAGCCTCTCGGCCACCTCTCCGGCGTTTACTTTGAATAGCTTACCACACTGCCCTAGTTAATTTGGTGCACAGTTGGTGCACAAGAGTTCATGGCGTCCAAAGTCGTTTCCATCCTCTTCATCGCCGCGAGCACTGCCGGGTCAAAAGCTTTGATGTAGCGTTCCTTGGTTACGTGCGCTTTTGCATGACGCAGGACGCGTTGAACGACTTTCTCGTCTGCACCCAGTTCATACAAATTCGACGCGATGCCACGCCTGAATCCGTGCCAGCCATACCATTCCAGCCCGATTGCTTGTACGGCGGGACGAATGACTAGCTGAGCTAACTTGTCGAGGTCCATCGGCTCGCCTCCGCCGGAATGAAACATGGCTCCTGCGCCGGGATCGCCCATAGAACTGCGGTATGCATTCAGGATTTCTGCCAATTGCCGGATGACCGGAACGGAGTTTGCGCTCGCGCGTGTTTTCGGTTTGTTGATGAAGGTCTTCCAAATCGACCGATTCACGGCGAGAGATTCTCCCTGATAATCCGTCCATTCGAGCCCGCGCAGTTCGCCCTCACGGAGGCCGGCATAGGCCGCCGTGGCGACGACTGCTTTGGGCAGCAGTGCTAAAGAATCGAGAATTCGACAAATTTGATCCAGGTTATACGCGTACGTCTCGCCTGGTTCGCGAGCGTTACTCGGAATGTGAACATCCTGCACCGGATTCGCTCCGTCGAACGCGCCTTCATTCTTCGCGTGAGTGAAAATGCCGCTCAGAACGCCCTTGATATGTTGCAAGGTCGTCCTGGTCAGATCATTGTCGTTGGCGATTGCCTTAAGCATTCTGCTGGCATCCACCGTTCTGAATTCACGCATTCGAATGTGTCCTACGCGATCGCGGATGTGGTTGTTCCATATTTCCGTGTAGCTCTTTTTCGTGGACGCGCGCTTTTCCTCGATGTATTTCAAATAGAACTTCTCGACAAACTCCGCAAGCGTCATGCAGGATTCCGGTGAGACATTGCCTGCATTCAACCGTCGCATGAATTCTGCGAACAGGGGTTTGATCTGGGATTCGCGAGGATAGTCTTTCACGCTGCCCAGTTTCTTCGCCCTCTGCCGGTCTTTGATCGAGCCATCGGGTTGTCGCACGGGCTCACGGTACCGCACAAACCAAGCCTCGTGGTGCACGTACAAATGGCCCTCTTGGTATCGAACAGGTTTGGTCATCAATCCTCCTTTAATGACCTGCCCTGTTCGTACTCACCAGCTGACGGTCCAGCCAACCACGGAGTTCTTCACTTCCCCAAGGGAAACGAACGTAGCGCCCAAGCCGAAAATGAGGGATTGGATCGCTGGTGCGTTTCGCGTTGGTCCGCGAGCGTACCCAGGTTTCGGGCACGTTAAGCGGTTTCGCCAACTCGCACGAGTCTATCACTTCTACATGGACTTGATTCATGACAATGCTCTCTGCGCTAGAAATCAAACGTCACCGTTCGCGTTGAACCACTGGTTTCGGATTCTCTTGTGTGCTTCGGACTGAATCTCCGTCGACGCCACTTTGCCGAAGAGCTTTTGCGACAGTATGGCGCGCGTAATAATTCGGATCAGCCTTGTCTTCAGCCCGGTAATCAGCTATGCGGCGAACAATTTCGTCTGGAGCGTCGCCTCGCGCAAGCGCACGCTTCGCGTAGGCCCAGTCGGCCTCGGATTGGCTGCGATGACCGGAGGGCATTCGTCGCGGTGGACTCTGGCCTTCCGAGAGGCGACGCGGCGCCTCGGGCGAATCTTCGTAAAGAGCGAAGTCACGAAGCTGATAGATGGCGTCCGTCTCCTGAACCGCACGGACGAGGAACGCCTCGTTATATTTGCGGTTCGCGAATCCGGGTATGCGCAGAACACGCGAAATATCGGTGGCCGCGATGTCACCGCGAAATTGCGTAGCAAGCGAACGCAGCAGGGATTCGGCCTGTTCCTTGTCCAGACCCTCAACACGCCAGACGACCTGATTCTTTTCCTGGGAGGTATCCAGGATGAAATTGGGGACGGGTGTGTTGCCATCCATGCGAATGGCGCGGAGCGACGCTGGCGCGTCTTCATCAAGATCAAGGTAGACGTGGCGGATTTCCCGAACGCTCTCCTTGGTTCTTGCGAAGCTGTTCGCTCGCAGGGGATTCATTCCGAGAAAGATGTCGGCGCCCGCCTCGTTTTGATCCTTGAGCCAGTCCTGAAACCAGGGACTCGCGACGTCTTCAGCAAGGAGGATGCGCTGGATGGTCTGAGCGCGGGCGCGGTTGCGAACGAGGACGGCGACGCGGTCTTCCGGCTGGTGCAACGCCAGCACATATTGCGCAGCCGGGAGCCTTCTTGGCGTGAAGGAATTGAGGGCTGTCATGTGCGTTCTCTCGGAGCGACATAGATGGCGCAGAAGTCGAACAGGTCTGCGTCGGGATCATAGCTGTTGATTTCGAGGACTTCGGAGATGAACCGTCGTCCTGGCCGGCGCTCGATTTGGATCACGACATTCAGAGAGTCACCGATGTTTGTTTTAATCGCGCGGTACGGAAGTTCCACCCCGCTTTGCAGCACGCAACTGGTGAATCTTGCCAATCCCTGCTTGGCAGAACTTGCGTGAATCGTGGAAATCGTTCCTGAATGTCCGGTGTTCAAAAGCTGCAGCAGATCGAAAGCCTCTCCGGATCGGATTTCGCCGAGCAGAATCCTGTCCGGCCGGTGACGCAAGGCTGCTTTCAGGAGGTCGCGGATAGACACTGCGGGCGTGCCGTTCTGCTCGCGCCGAGCTTCGAATCGGACAAGGTTCTCATGGGTCAGCTGAATTTCCGCGGTGTCTTCAATCAAGAGGATGCGTTCGTCGGCTGGAATGAACTTTCCGAGAGCGGTAAGCAATGTCGTTTCATTCGCGGTGGTGCGGTAGCTGCTCATGAGCCGGAAACCCTTTTCCAAGCTGAGCTGGTTTTCCTTGCGGTCTTCGTCGGGAATGTCTCCCCAATCGCCCGTCACGTGGCGCGACAGGAAGTCCATGGGGGACTGGCCTGATTTTTCGAGCGCGGCCAGTGCGCCGGGTGTGGCGACAAGCTGGCCGAGGTCAAACAACGGTTTTCTTTCGGTTTGTTGCATGGGAAATCTCCTTCGAGTGAAGTTGGGCTTTGCTCCACAGGCACCGCAGAGCGGTGCATGAAAAGCAAATACCTTCGTGGCGGGGGAAGGCGCCTGTCCGTCCGCGCTGTCAAGGCCGCGGGGTTGGCGTTCATCGGAGCGGAGCGCAGAGCCTTGACAGAAGAAGCGGCGGATCAGGCGCAGCATTTAGCCAGGAAGGGATGGCGAATTTTGATTTCTGGCACTGTTGGCAGAGAAATTCAGCCGGCGAGCTTCTCGCAGAAAGGCCATTTGCGAGTTACACGCTCACGAATCGGTGAGCGTCGCCAGCATTTGCGAAGCGGCCTTCTGAATATGAGTAAGACTGTTCGTCAGCGTTTCCTTGTCGCCGTTCCAGAGCTGGATGTAGTCGGCTGCGGCCGAACCGGTTTCGAGCCCGATAGCGTGGCAAACGACAAAGGCGGTCGCTTCTGCTTCCGTTTCGCGGACTTTGCGCGACGTTTGTTCGCGCCGGTCGCCGCGGTGCAGAAGCTCATGCGCCAGTTCGTGGACGAGTGTCGAGAACTCCTCGGCGGAAGATTGACCCGGAAGTAGCGCAATGCGTCCGCCATACGAAGTACCGCGGGCAGGCGCGATGTCTTCCGAATACTCGATCGCGATACTTTGCGCGGCCGCAAACCTGCGGAGGCTGTCGCCGTATTCGCGTGGATCTCCGCGCACGGCTCCGATCTCCGGCAGCTCCTGGCCGTCGGTCTGACTGACATCAAAAACGTAAGCGGCGCGGAACCCAGCAATGCGGGAAGACGTCTTTTCGTCGTCCTCAGAGTTCTCCGGTTTGCGACGCACGATGGGGGCGAGAATCAAGATTCCCTTCTCGCCCTTCTTGACGAAGCGGCCGAGTTGGTTCCAAGTGCGAAACCCGGCGACATGGCTTGCATGGGGTTTCTGCAAGGCGATGAGCAACACGTTGTACAAGCTGTAGCGATGGAAACGTCCAATGGTCTTGAGATAGTTGGTAAGCGTCTCGCTGTGACCTTGCTGCAGCGCGGCAACAAGCTGCTCGGTGGCCTTCTCCGTGATTTCCTTGATTTGTTCTGATTTCATTTCCGTTCTCCTGTGCGGGGATTTGGTTCCCTCACATGAGGCAGGGGAACCAAAGGACCGCGTTCCAGGGAGAACGGAAGCGAACAGATCAAGGAGCCGGAGCCCATGGCAACCGCCGTGACACGAGTCCGCGAGTGGCACGACGGGGTGCGAGCGAAGGCGAACAAGGAAAGGGTGTGGGAAGAGAAACAGGATTCCTGGGGCTCAATCGCGGGAAAGTGAGACAGAATCCGACTCTGTCGCATCGACCATTAGGAGCGCTCAACTCTGGCCGCACCGACTACAGACCAAATCTGGGACCGTCGAAGGGATGGGCGGGAGTCATTCACCGTAGGCTGTCGATGGCTCAACAGGCGAGTGCGTCAACGGAAGGAGGAGAAACCAGTGACTCGCATTTCACCGGGACACACTGCACCTGCCGAGCAACGCCAATTCAGCGGGTTTTTGGATTTTGAGGCTGTTGTGGATGTTTCCGGCAGGTGCAGCGTATCCCTCATGCGAAGCTCCAATCCCCCCTCTCCGGTTTGCGTATGAGAACCTCCTTTCCCGTGCCTCGGACGCATTGCGCGTATTTGGCAACAAGCAAATGGTTCTCATGGAGTCTATGTAGAAGCTTGCCGTTTTTGTTTCACTCTTGAGCGATTGAGTTTGTCTTCGTCCCGGCTTGTTGGTCTAGGGAAGCACGTTCCGAGTCGTCAGGTCAGATCACGGCTTTTGTCGGGAGCCGGTGTCTCGTAGAGAGGACATGGACGGAATTCTTGCGGCGACTGATTTCACGTGTGTCAAAAGTGTTTATGGGGAACGCCAAGGCTCTTGTATCAATAGAATGGCGCGAACTTCGAGAAGGACAGGCCGCCATTCTAGTATTTCGACTATTGCGAGTATTTCGAGTATGTGCTATTCTGTCGACATTATGAGCCTAGCATTGCAAGACCCGATCGCGGTTCCGGAAGCGGAAGAGCCCCAGGTACAGGCGTTGAACCGTCTGCTGCACAAAGGACGGGCGGCCCTCGTGAGCGCTGCGGGCGAGAAGGTCGAATTTCCCGACACGCTCTATGAGGTCCTGACCCGGGTCGTCGAGATCCTGTCACGCGGACAAGCAGTCACGTTGGTTCCAGACAACCAGGTGGTGACGACGCAACGCGCGGCGGCCATTCTCGGGATGTCGCGGCCGTTTTTCATTAAATTGCTTGAGGCGGGAGTCATGGCCCATCACCGGGTCGGCAACCAGCGGCGTGTGTATCTGCGGGACGTTCTGAGTTTTGCGCGCAAGCGGGACGAAGAGCGCAAGGCGGCGTTGGACCGGCTGTCGCGCAATGCGCTGGAAGCCGGGCTTTACGATCGTAACGTGCGCCCGGAGGGCGGAGAGGACGAGTGAGAGGAGATTTTTCCGCGGTCCTGGATGCGTGCGTTCTCATCCCGATGCCGCTGGCTGATACCCTGCTGCGGCTGGCCGCCGGACCTCGGCTGTATCTGCCGAAATGGACCGACCAGATTATGAGCGAGGTGAGCCGGAACCTGATCGAGAATTTCGGTCTGTCCGAGTCCCAAGCCGCGTATCGGGAAAGCGAAATTCGGAAACACTTTCCGGAGGCCTGGATCCTTGGCTATGAGGAGCTGATTCCAGCCATGACCAATGACCTGAAAGACCGGCACGTACTGGCCGCCGCGGTGCGCGCACAGGCCGAGATCATTGTGACCTACAATCGGAAAGATTTTCCTGCCGCATCACTCGCCCCGTATGCGATTTCCCTGCAGGGTCCCAGCACGTTCTTGAAAAACCTGTACGACCTGGATCGGGACACGGTGTTACGGACACTCGAGGAGCAAGCGGCCGCGATTGGCAAGCCGATCAGCTATCTTCTGGAGCGACTGCGCGTGAACGCGCCGGCGTTTGTGGATGGACTGTGATTTGCCTCGGGAATCCACGTGACGGATTTCCGGTTTGGGGAAAGCGCCGGTTGACTGGTAGTTGGACGCATGTTTTGTGGGGCCACGATTTCCGGAAGCATTCCGCAGGCGGTTGATGACTACATATGGGCGATCCCGAGTGTCCACGTCCTTTGGAAGGCGGCATCTGCATCGCGGCCCTGGTATCGGTCGACAAGACCGGTAAGCCATATCGGCGTCGGGCGGACGTGGAAGTCGTTATATCTCAAATGCTTGCACTCCCGGTGGAGGAGTGGTTGGTGGCCGCGCAAAGAACCGGGAGCGGTCGGCTGCCGACGGAAGCACTGGTGTTCCTCATTCGCACTCTCAGGGGAAGCGACAAGAACCTGGTGGGGGCACTCGTTCACATACTGTGTCGCCGGCTTTTGGCAGCGGCGCGGAGCATCGCCGGTGGTTTCGAAACCGCTGTAATGGAAGAGATTCTTGGGGAAGTGCAGGATCAGGTCATCGAATTGCTGTTCGCAAGAATCCCGACCCGGCAAACAGAGTTCCTTGAGATCGCATTCCGCAAAGCGGTGCAACGGCGCACGATCAACGTGATAGAGAAAGTAAGGAAGAGGCCGGAGCTGGTGGTCGTTGACGACAGACGCAACGACGAGGACGACCCGGAGCATCTGGTCGAATCGCTTCCGGAGAACCGTCCGAACGTGCAAGAAGTGCTTGTGCGCCTGGCGGATGCGGACCAGCGGTCAATTCTCGTTCGAAAAGCGCTTGCTGCCGTGAAAGATCGAAGGCATGTGGAAGCGGTTGTTTTGCGATACGTTTATGGCTGGCCGATAAGTCATTCGAATCCTGCGCAGCCAAGCCTCGAAAAACACTTCGGTAAATCCGGCAGACAGATTCAGAACTGGATCACGGGCGCTTTGGAGGCGATGCGGAACGCCATAGGAGATTCACAATGAGGCAAACGGAATTTGATCTGGAAGACGTGCTGAATGCCGTGATGCTTGAGGAGAAGGAGCCGAACTACGAAGCTCTGCAAAGGTGGTGCAAGCGGTATCCGGCCTATCGAGCATCGTTGGCTCGGTTCTTTGCGACGTGGGCAATTCAATCTGAATTGCCTGTGGACGATACGGTAGACGAGGCGCAGCTGGCAAACATTGGCGTCAGCCGGGCTCTCAATATCCTCAGTCAGCAGGAAAGTGAAATGGAAACGCCCACTGTCACGCTGCGTGGATCACGATTGCTGGCCGTGTGTCGCCGGGCGGGAATCTCGGAAGAAGAACTGGCCAACAGGACAGACCTTGACCGCAGCATGATTGCGAAACTCGACTTGCGGCGACTTTCCGCTGTGCCGGCAGTTTGTTTTGAACGGATCGCGAGAGTGCTGCGCACGTCGGTGGAACTCGTAATTCCGTTGATAACCGGTCCTCCTGTTGTGGAAGCCGGGGCGCGATACAAGTCGGCAAAACGGCCCAGGGCGAAAACGGAAGATTTTGCCGTCGCCGTGCGGAATTCCTCGCTGGGGAAAGCACAACGGGATTTTTGGCTGGATGCGGCCAGAAAAGAACAGGAGCGGGGCCGGGTGTGAGCATCTGGGGCGAAATTCGACGGCAGGCTCGGAACAAGCACTTGGAGCTTGCGAAGGCAACGAGCGCACTTGTACCGGCTGCCGAATTATTGGCCGCGGCAGAGCAGGCCACGGGTGTGAGCGTTTCGGCGTGTCCGGCGGACGATGTGCTTCTGGATGGCGCGGAAGCGGTTTACCGCCCCGAACAGAAACATATCTATTTTTCTTCCTCCACCCCGCCGGAACTCGCCGTTTTTCATATTGCGCATGAGTTTGCACACCACTGGATCGACGATCTTATATCCCATTGCCTCGACAATGATTTGGACGTGTTTACGCCGGCCGAACCCGAGATGTCCCTTGTGGGCGAACCTGACACGTACAGCCCCAAAGAGCGCATCGAGGCGCAGGCGAATCTGTTCGCACGGGAGTTCCTTCTTCCACGTCGCAAGCTGGCTGCGCGATGGGTGGAAAGCAGACGGGGTGCGTCGGAAATCGCCGAAGAACTTGGGTTGCCGAGAGTGCTCGTGATGCAGCAACTGGCCGACGCGCTGCTGTTGCCGGAAGAAGGATCAGAAAGCTCAGAGCCGGAAAAACCGCCAGAGCCGGACGAAAGTCAGGCAGCCGCCATGGGGGCTGCGCCGGGACCGGTTCGGATTTGTGCCGGGCCGGGTACAGGCAAATCCACCACTCTGGTGGGACGGGCAAAGCATCTTGTCGAACGGGGTGAAGACGAACGCTCCATCGTGGTCCTTACGTTTTCGAACTACTCCGCGCAGGATCTCGCGTACCGGCTCCAGCTCGCGCTTGGGGGGAGAGCGACGGGAATCTGGATCGGAACTTTCCATGCCTTCGGATTGGAACTTCTTCGCAAGTACAGCGTAGAGGCTGGCTTTGCGGGTCCGCCGCGCCTGCTCGACCGCACCGGCTCTTTGATGCTGCTCGAAGAACTGCTGCCGGAGTTGCAATTGTCTCACTACCTGGACCTCGTGGACCCGATCCGAGGACTTCGGCCAATCCTGAAACTCATCTCGCGAGCAAAAGACGAACTCGTCTCTCCGGACGAGTACCGGCAGTTGGCCATGGCCATGATAGAGAGCGGTGATGAAACCGAGAAAATGCAAGGGGAGAAGGCACTGGAGGTGGCGCGCGCTTACGGAATTTATGAAGGCGCGTTGAGGAACAGGGGATGTGTCGATTTTGGAGACTTGATTTGCCGCCCGGTCGAATTGTTCGTGGCGCATCCCGAAGTCCGGGAGGTTGTTCGCGGGAAGTTCAGACACGTGCTTGTTGACGAGTATCAGGATATGAACCGGGCAAGCGGTGTTTTGTTGAACCACCTTGTTTCGCCGGGAACCGGACCCTGGGTGGTCGGTGACGTCCGGCAGTCGATTTACCGTTTTCGAGGAGCTTCCCCAGCCAATATGGCGCGGTTCGCCGAGGATTTCCCGGGCGCCACCACAAAATACCTGGCGGTGAATTATCGTTCGGCGGGCCGGCTGATTCGAACATTTGAAACCTTTGGACGAGAAATGAGCGTCGGAGACTCATCCGCCACGATAAAGCTGGAGGCGAAGCGGGGAGAGAATGCTGGCGAGGTCACTCTTGATGCGGCCAGCACACCCGAGGCGGAGGCGGAAGGCATCGCTGAAGCGATTTTGCGGTCCGTTAGCGGGGGCGGAAGATTTCGGGATCATGCCGTATTGGCCCGCTCGCATCGCACGCTGGCACGCCTTTCGAGTCACCTGGAAAGACGGGGTGTCCCTTGTCTCTATTTCGGCGATTACTTCGAACGCAGCGAAGTTCGCGACTTGTTGTCGATGTTGTCGGTTGTCAGCGAGCGGCGTGGGCTTGGCCTGTACAGGGCAGCGCAGTTTCCGCAATACGGCGTTCCTCTTGCGGACGTTCATGCGTTGTTCCGATGGCGAAGAGAGCAGAACATGTCGATGTTGAAGGCCCTTGGCCGGCTGCAGGACATTGCGAATCTGTCTGACGAGGGGCGCGTTCGCTTGGGCGAACTCGCGGCTGATGTAGGGGATGTCATCTATAAGATGGGGCCTCATGAATTTCTGTTGGAGATCCTCTTCGGGCGAGGAAGACAGAATCGAGTGCTCGACGGCGATCCAAGTGTCGCGGCGCAACAGCGTCGGCTCGCGGTGTATCAACTGCTTCAGCTTGCGTTTACATTTCGTTCCCGGGCTGCGGAAGATCCGAAGCGAGCGTTCCTCGAACACATCCGCCGCCTTGAGATCCTGGACGAAGAAAAAGAGTTGCGCCATTTGCCCGCGGCGGCAAGCCAGATCGACGCGGTGCGACTGATGACGGTTCATGCGAGCAAGGGACTGGAGTTCCCACAGGTACATCTGCCGTCGTTGACCGCGAGACACTTTCCGGTCAACAGGACCGACCTCGACCCTCCTCCCCGCGGTCTCGTTCCAGACGATCCGCTGATGAGCCGCAGTGCGGAAGAAGAGAGTCTCTTTTTCGTCGCGCTCTCGCGCGCCAAGGATGCGCTGCACCTGTCGCGTGCCGTTGCGTACGGTGGAGGCGCCTGGGCGAAAGTTAAGCCATCGCCGTATCTTTGGAGAATTGCCGACCACCTGCCGCGACCCCCGGATGCAGCGCTCAATTGGATCGCAGCGGCGCCGCACGACGAGCACGAAACCCCCTTGCCGGCTCCGGCGCGCCGGGAGTCGTGGCCGGCGCGGGCCATCGAAACTTACCTGGAGTGTCCTCGCCAGTTTTACTACGACGAAGTGATCGATCTCGGCGGCAGTGAACGATCGACTCCCTATCTGCAGTTTCAGTCTGCCTTGCACAACACGTTGGCCTGGCTTCGAGATGCACCGTTGACCGAGGAGCGCAAAGTGGGGCTATCGGCGCAACTCGCGAGCGACTGGGAGCAATTCGGTCCCCGGGGGCACGCGTTTGAAGCGATTTATCGCGTTGCCGCGGAGCAGATGCTGGAGACGGCGCTTTCGCTGATGCGAGGGTCCAATCTGCCGATTGAGCTGAGCGTCAAGAGCGGAGATGTTGTCGTTACTTCCCGCGCCGACCAGATCAGCATGGAGCCCGAAGGAATTGTGATCCGGCGTTTCAAGGCGGCGAAGCTGGCGAAGAGTGAGAAAAGCAAGCTGCGTCACGCACTGATGCAGGTCGCGGTCGAGAAGCAATATCCCGGGCGGAACGTTCACTTCGAGCACGTATCGCTGATTTCCGGGGAGCGGAGACGGGAGAAGTTCCCCGGTAACGCACTCGCCAATGAGATTGTGAAGATCAAAAGTTCGTTTCAGAAGATTGAGTCCGGGCAGTTCGAGCCGGAGCCGGACGATTTCCGGTGTCCACGCTGCCCGTATTTCTTTATTTGTCCCGCGCGATAAGCGCCGCTTTCGTTCCCCGTGCTTGCTGATTTCCGTTCGACAGAACTCGCCGGTTGACTTCCACTAGCGGCGCACATCGGCCGCCAACATCAACAGGAGCTGCGATCATGTCGGAATGCGTACTGTTTGTGCAGGCACAAGGGGACAGCCGGGTCGTCGAGGTGGTCGTTCCCGAGAACGTTTCGGAGTCCGCCCTCCTGGCTCGCTTGAAGGAGCTCGGGATGCTGGGCGCACCGAATTTGCTGGTGTTCGTGGACGAAGCAGAGGACCAAGTAGGGGGAGAAACGGATCGCCCGGTCGCAGGCGTACGTCATGGTGCGCGCGTACACATCACCGCCTGCCGAAAAATTCGCGTCACGGTCCATTATCTTGAAAAAACCGTCGAGCGGGATTTTGCGCCGGGCGCGCGCGTTCGAAACGTGAAAGCGTGGGCAGTCCGCGAGTTTCACCTGGATCACAAAGACGCGGCCGAACACGTTCTGCAGCTCTGTGAGTCGGCGGAGCGGCCCTCAGGAGACACGCCTCTGCACACCCTGCTGCAAGGGGGATGCGCGCTCTGCTTCAATCTCGTTCCCGAGAAGCGCGTCGAAGGTGCGTTTTGAGTGTCGTTGCCGCGCCGGACCTGTTGCTGCTGGAGCGGCACTTGGCTTCTCCGGAGTTTCGGCTGGGCCAGGTCGAAGGTCGCTGGAGACACGTGGCCACGAACTGGCCCTACGTGACCATCGCTGTTTCGGCCGCCATGCGGCCAAATGCGCCTGCGGAATACGGTTTCCGATTTCTATGCAGTGGCTATCCACAGCTCGCAGCGACATGCCAGCCGTGGGACCTCGAAACGAACTGCGCGCTGGCGTTCGGCCGGTGGCCAACGGGAAGGGCGATCGTGCCGTCCGTCTTTCGAATCGAGTGGAAGGGCGGAGTGTGTTTGTACATTCCCTGCGATCGTTTATCCATCGAGGGGCATGTGAACTGGTCTCAAGAACATCGGAGTCGGCTGTGGGATCCAACACGGGGGATTGTCTGTTACCTGGAGCAGCTGTATGAGCTTCTCAATCAAAGCGACTATACGGGCGTTCGTTGCTCCTGAGCATCGGGTGAGCTGCTCTCGAGAGCTTTGGGAGCAAGTCCTGGCGCAGCTTGATCAGCGGGGCGAGCGTACGCACGAGTCAGGCGCTTTTCTGCTGGGAGTTCGAAGGAAGCGACGGTGCGAGGTGAGGGAATTCGTCTTCTATGACGAACTGGATGCCGGCGCCTACAGCAGCGGTATTTGCATTCTCACTGGATCTGCTTTTGCAAGTCTCTGGGCTCGTTGTCGAAAAACCGGATTGACGGTTGTAGCGGACATGCATACGCATCCCGGAAGCGCGGGCCAGAGCGACACGGATCGCCGCAACCCCATGATCGCCCGCAGCGGGCACATCGCGATCATCGTCCCCCGCTATGCGGCTCCGCCGGTCGACACCAGGGCGCTCGGTATTTATGAATATCGGGGTGATCATGAATGGACGCATCAGAATGAGGGAAAACGGGGACGATTCCTTTATGTCGGACTGTGGAGCTGAGAACTTGGAGACTGTAACCGCCGCCACGCTGCACCGAACCGCGAAGTATTTCATGGATAGCGGGCGCGCTCACAGCCATCGGGAGGCGATGGAGTTGCTCGGCGGATTCGGGATTCAAGTCGAAGTTGGTCCGGAGGCACGCACATCGCGCGACCATCAGATCGCGGTGCTTACGCTGATCAATCTCGCTCGCAGGACTTTCCTCGGCGGGGTGCGAGTTCGCGGAGTCGACAGGTGTCCGCTCCTGGTGCCTTTGGCAGACACTCACTGCTTCGCGGAAGCAGTTGAACAACTGGGGGCTCGGATTGCTGGCACCTCCAATCCTGATTGGCCGGCGGCTCTGGTTGGTACAGCGAGCAAGTCGTGCGGCGATGGGCCAGCCTGGCGGATCACGTGGGATGGGTGGCGCGGCGGAGTCGTTCCCGTGGACGAACGAAGTCACAGACTGTCGGAGCGTTCGCTGTGCAGTTTGGCACCGGCCGTTGGCGCCGCAGCCTGCGCGAGTGAGGCGTTCTCGTTTCTTGCCGGGGATCATCCCATGGCCGGGAGACGGCGGGCCGGGGTATCGCTCTGGAATCCAGGCCATGACTGGTTTCTCAGTGATGAAACCGAGCCCGCTCTGAGCTTTTTGCCGTCGCGGCTATGGATGATCGGCTTGGGAAATTTGGGTCAGGCCTGCCTCTGGCTGCTGACGACTCTCCCGTATGAGTCGCGGGCTGCGGTGGAATTGGTGCTGGAGGACTTTGATCGAATCGCTCCTTCGAACGAGAGCACCTCACTGCTGACCGATCACTCGGTCATCGGTCAAACGAAGAGCCGAGCGATGGCGGACTGGCTCGAAAGAAGAGAGTTCCGCACGGTGATCGAGGAGCGCCCATTTGGCGAATGGACGCGCCGAAACAAGTTCGAGCCCGGGGTCGCGATCTGCGGCGTGGACAATGCCGACGCGAGAAGAAGTCTCGAATGTGCGGGATTCGGACTCGTCGTTGAGGCAGGGCTCGGCCGCGGGCGGTGGGCTTGCAAAAACTATTCCGTGCATGCGTTTCCGAGTTCACTGAAGGCGGCTGACCTGTGGCGCGCCGACGTGTCATACACGGAAAGCGACGCCCAGCGTATGCCGGCCTATGAACCCGCAAAACATCCGGAACTCGATGACTGCGGCCTGACCCAACTCGTTTCGCGGTCCGTTGGCATTCCATTTGTAAGCCTCACGGCAGCGGCGTTCGTGATTTCTGAAATTCTGAGGCGACTGAATGGCGGGCGCGCGCTGGAATTGCTTTGCGGATCGATGTCCTGTTTGGACGACATTGAGGTGTCGCTGCATGAGAGTCCGTTATACGAGTGGGGCCACGTGCCGGTCGCGACCTGTTAAGTGCTCCAGAAGTCGGTCTTATTGTGAGTTCGAGAAACAGGAGGATCAAAATGGCTGATGGCGTTACGCATAAGTTGGCGGGAACTGGCAGTGGACTGATATTCGCGGCTTATCGGGCGAAAGATCAGTCCCCTGGAGATTGGATCGTCGAAGTTGCGGGAGGGGCGGTCGGCGGATACGTCGGGGGAATATTGCCGGACATTCTCGAGCCTGCGATTTCGTCCTGGCATCGCGGCACGGCGCACAGCTATGTCAGCGGTGCCACGCTCGCGACCTGCGTTTACCAAACTCTTTCGGACTGGGAGACTGCGTGTCGCAGACAGGCGCAGAACTACAGAGCGATCCGTATGATTCGGACGCCGGGAGGGGCTTTTGTTGCGGCACCGGCCGATCCGTTGCACCAGCTTTTCGCAACCGCGGCTGAGTTGTTTTGGCGGCTCCTGGCAGGGTTTCTGAGTGGTCTTGCGGCAGGGTACATCTCGCATTTAGCGCTGGATGCGGCGACGCCACGTTCCATTCCCCTGATGGGAAGTGGCAGGTAAACCGCCAGATGGCGAAGGAAGGACAGGGCGTACGAAAGTGATGGGCGTCCTTGTAGCAGCACAATGCCGGACGATATTTTGAGGTTACTAGCCTTACTGGAGGCACAGATGTGGATTCCGATTGTCAGCGTGTTGGTCGTCGGTCTTTCCCTGGGAGCGTTCGTGGCATGGCTCGGGACGCGAAAAACGGCCGATACGGCAGTTGGTCTTGCGAAGCGTGAATACGAGGTTGAGATTGCTCGTCTGAGTGAGCGACTCTCTTCAGCGAGCACACAGATCGGGGACCTGCGTTCGACGCAAGAGACGGCGGCAACGACGGCCGAAGAATCTCGAAAGCAGCTTGAGGTTGTGCAAAGCGAGCGCGTGCGGTTTGAGGAACGGGCGAACCGGGTCTCGGGACTCGAGGAAGCGCTGGGAGCGGCTGCCAAGGAAAACGAACGCCTCCAAAATCAAGTCACGGAACTGAACACGCGGATGGAGGCCGAGCGCGGCCAGGCAAGCGAGAAGCTGGCGCTTCTGAATGAGGCGCGGGAGCAACTCACGTCCAGTTTCAAAGAATTAGCCAGCGACATACTCGAAGAAAAGGCACAGCGGTTTACCGAGCTGAACAAGACGAATATCGGCCAGATATTGGATCCGTTAAAAACGAAGATTCACGAATTCCAGCTAAGAGTAGACGAAGTGCACGCCCAGGAAGGAAGAGACCATGCTGCGTTGACAGAGCAGGTCAGGCAACTCGTCGAACTGAACCAGCAACTGTCCGATGACGCGAACAACCTGGCGGAGGCACTTCAGGGTTCGAGCAAGACCCTCGGAAATTGGGGCGAGATGATCCTGGAACGGATACTGGAGAACTCCGGCCTGCGGAAGAACGAAGGGTATTTCATAAGGCGCACCTACACGAGGGGGGATGGGACGCGAGCGCAACCGGATGCCGTCGTTCTTCTTCCCGAAGGAAGAAATCTTATCGTGGATGCGAAAGCTTCACTCGCCGACTACGAGGACTACGTTCGTGCTACGAACAACTCTGACCAGGCTGCGGCACTCGAGCGGCACATCTGCGCGCTGCGGGCACATGTAAACGGCCTCTCAGCACGGAATTACCAGGGACTCGAGGATCTCAACACGCCCGATTTCGTGGTGATGTTTGTCCCGATCGAATCCGCGTTCATCGTCGCGCTGACGGCGGACAACAAACTCTGGGAAGAGGCGTGGAAGAAGAATGTAATTCTGGTCAGCCCAACCAGCCTGCTGTTCGTGGTGCGAATTGTCGCCAACCTGTGGACTCAGGAGGGCCAGAGGAGAAATTTCCAGGAGATAGCGCGGCGCGGGGCCGAGCTGTATGACAAATTGGTGGGGTTTGTTCAGGACCTTGACGGAGTGGGACAAAGGCTGGAGCAGGCCAAGGACAGCTATGACAATGCGCACGCGAAGCTTTGCACCGGAAAAGGAAACGTGATTCGCCGTGCGGAAATGCTCAGAGATTTGGGCGTGAAGCCATCGAAGAACCTGCCCTGTGACCTGGTTGAGCTGGCAACGGACGTTGCAGTCCTGCCGGGAGGGTCAGAGGAAGACCACGACTGAAGATTTTAATCGGACCGGTCAGCTGCAAGGTTAGACCGGGCATGCGGGCGAGCCGAGGCGAAGAAAGCAGAGGGTCCAAGCGCCAAAATTGCGGTAGAGCGCGCTCAGGGCAAGCCGCTGGCTCTTTATATGCTGTACAAGTACTTGTACTTTAAACCCCCCGGGAGTATCCTTCCCTGCAAATCCCGCCAAAGCT
The DNA here is from genome assembly GCA_035693545.1 of Candidatus Acidiferrum sp. GTDB lineage: Bacteria > Acidobacteriota > Terriglobia > Acidiferrales > UBA7541 > Acidiferrum. The sequence continues at coordinate 20,378 of DASSGJ010000257.1, read as the reverse complement.
CTACGGAGGACTCTCGAATGAAAAATTATCCTAACCGTCGCCGGTTTCTGGTCACCGCAGGTGCAACCGCATCGGTTGTGCTGGGGAGTTCGCTATTCACGCTTGAGAAGGTATTTGCTGCGCCGCTGGTGCGCAGGAATCTGGGAGGTATGGCTGCGAGCGACCCCGTTCTTGTGTCATATCGGAAGGCCATTAAAGCTATGCAGATGCTCGACTCGACTACTCCGCTCAGTCCATTGAGCTGGAGCTATCAAGCCGCGATTCACGGAACAACCCTGCCGGGTTCCCATACGGCGTGGAACACCTGTGAACATGGGACCATGTTTTTCTGGTCGTGGCATCGCATGTATCTATATTGGTTTGAACGAATCATCCGAAAGATGTCGGGTGACAGTTCATGGGCGCTTCCTTATTGGAACTACAGTGATCCTTCACAGCGCTATTTGCCTGTACCCTTCCGAGACGCGGGGAGCGAATTGTATCTGGCGGATCGGGGACCAGGCTGGAACGACGGGACGGCGTCCTATCAGGGATCGCACGTTGATCCGACGAACGGCAACAAAGAAATCGACTTTTTCCTGGGTCAGAGTGATCTTGAAAGCAATCCTCACGATAACGTACACGTCGATATGGGTGGACTTATGGGAGACCCGAGTACCGCGGCCGCTGATCCCGTGTTCTACGTTCATCACTCGAATATCGACCGGCTGTGGAACCTTTGGCTTGCCCAAGGCGGGACGAGGAGCGACCCCCTTGGGACGGCGAGTTGGAAAAATAAGACCTATACGTTTTTCGACGAAAACGGGAAGCAGATCAACATGGCTACCTGCGAAATTCTGCGAGCCGCAGAGCAGTTGAACTACACCTACGAAAGCGAACCGTCGCAAATCAAGGAATATTGCCCTACCACATTCCCGTTTCGAATCCACTATCTCCTTCAGGAAGCATTGATTCACTGGCCCGGTCCTCCTGTTGAACTGGGGCCGGAGAAAGTCACAATAACAATTGATATCAGGGACTTCGCTGAACGGTTGCGGAAGTTGACAGAAAGCAAGGCAGAGTCCGTTTTCTTGGTCTTGAATAATGTCGAAGCAGAACGCGCTCCCGGTGTGGTTTGGGAACTGTATCTGGGATTGCCGGCGAACTCGATGCCGAATCCTGAGAGCCCGTTCTTTGTCGGAACCATGGCGCTTTTCAGCGCCGGCGTGCGGGGGCACGCGCACAAGGAATTCAAACCCGCGCACTTCACCTTCAACGCCAATCGAGCCATCGCGACATCCTTGGAGAAAAACCGAGCCGAGTTGTCGTTGGTCTTCGTGCCAAGCGGACCGCTTGTCGACGGCAAGCCGTCGCGTCCAAAGGTGAAGTCTCCGGTGCGAATCGGAACGGTGGATTTGTCTGTGGGTATTCCGAAGGAACGCGACGTCGAGAAGGATTAAAAACCAGCTCATCAATGCGACCGGTCAGTTACAGCGGCGCGTGCGCGGGGACAGGAAGCGCGTCTACTCGAAAAGCGGTGGCTGGACAGACGGATCGTCGGGGTCGCTAAAATTGCTCAACCCGACGCCAACCAAGCGGAAGCGTTGTTTTAGACCGAGGTGTATTCGCTCGCGCAGAGACAAAGCGATGCTGGTCAATTCCTCACAAGAAGCAGGGGGTACGTGCGGCGTTTGGCTGCGAGTGAGAATCTTGAACTCGCTGGTCTTCAGTTTGAGGACCACCGTTCGTGCGATGCGCAGTTCATTACGTGATGCCGCCCAGGTCTTTTCCGCGAGACGCCGGATCATCGGCTCTGTTTCGGCCAGCGGCACGTCCTGCTCGAAGGTGTCCTCGGCAGATATGGATTGTGTCGGACGGTCCGGGATGACTTCGCTGTTATCGATCCCTCGCGCCAACTCGTGGAGGCGAACGCCATAGCGACCAAAGCGACGTTCAAGGGTCGATAAATCCAACGCTCGCAACTCAGCGACCGTTTGTACGCGAAAGCTTTTCAATTTTTCTTCCGTAACCTTGCCAACCCCGGGCAGACGGCCCACAGGCAGGGGCAACAAAAATGCATCTGCCTCTTCCGGCTGGATGACAAACAGACCATCCGGTTTTCGCCAGTCGGACGCGATTTTCGCCAGGAATTTGTTGGGTGCCACACCCGCCGAGGCGGTCAGGTTCAGTTCCACGCGAATCTGTTCGCGAATCGTACGCGCGACCTGTGTAGCCGTGGGCAGTCCGGTCTTGTTTTCCGAAACATCGAGGTATGCTTCGTCAAGAGATAAGGGTTCGATCAGATCGGTGTGACGCTTGAAAATCTCGCGTACTTGGCGCGAGACGGCGCGATAGCGAGGGAAGTCGGGAGGCAAGAACACGGCGCTGGGGCAGAGGCGTTCCGCTCGAACGGCCGGCATTGCGGACCGCACGCCGAACTTTCGTGCTTCATACGAAGCCGCGCACACCACGGAGCGACTACCCCGCCAAGCGACGACGACAGGCTTGCCTCGCAGTTGCGGGTCGTCCCGTTGTTCCACGGACGCATAAAATGCGTCCATGTCGATATGCACGATTTTGCGTACGGACATGCTGGAACTATTTTATTCCTTAATGCTGCGGGAGTGGCGTGGCAAGCATCACTCGGGTCCGTCCTGGACGCTCAAAGATCACAAAACCAGCCATGCTCTGTGTGCGAAGTGTGATTCCAACAGGAGCGACAAGAGCGAAGGCTATTTTGCGGGGATGGAGCCGAACTTGTCTATGACTCCAAGGAGTATATCCAGAGCAGCTTTGGTTCCCGCAGCCCACAGGAACAAGGACACGTAGTCGCCGGGCGATCCAAACGGCTTGCCGATATAAAAGGTATTGAGCCCGGTGAGGAGTCCAACCATACCTGCAAAAACCGTGGTAGCGAGGTCCGAGCGCCAGATTGCGGCTCGCAGCTGCCTGACCCGGTGCGCAGGCTCGGGATCAAGACGCAATGCTGAGGTCTTTTCCGGCAAGGTCCACGCTAATTGTGAGAGCGCCTTCGGCGTTAACCGGGCAAGGCCCGACGTCCAGGTTGAAAATTGCAGGCTCGCCATTCTCGGCGGCGAGGCCTGTTGGAGTTGTGCCAGTTGGCCAGCAATAGTGTTCAGTAAGCCGCCGAACCCGGTCAACTGTGCCAGGTCGGATGGCGTGGCAGCGGCCCAGAATTCCGTGGGGAGCGTTTCGAACTGCTGCTGCAGACTCTTCAGCAACGCCTTCTGATCATCGGTATAACTCCCGTTTTGAGGAATCTGAGTGAATACGTCGCGGAGCTGGAGGGCTCTTTTAAACGCGTTCAGCCAATCTCCTAGAAGAGCCTGAAGAGTGGATGCTTGCGTGGTCAGAGAGGCAATCTCTGCTGCCGGAACACTTTGCTGCTCCATGAGTGCGAATGCTGCATGTACGACGACCGGGATATCCGGTGGATCGGGCCGGAAATCGGAGTCGGATGTGAGGGCCTGGACGCTTTGTACCGTCTCCGTCAAGGATGCGAGACCTTCGGCAAGGACTGGCCATGCTGCAATTGCAGTCGCAAGAGATTGAATGCCGTTGACGGCACTGAGATAGTCGTGATCGGTTGAACTGATGCTTGTGGCTTTGGTTTTTTCGAGTTGATCGATGCTTTGCCGTATTTTGGCGAGCTGGTCTTCGACGTCGCCTTTGATCGACAACTTGAAAAACGGCTGGTGGGCCGCGATCTTTTCGAATTTCTTCTGGATGGCCCGAAAGTCCAGGGCGAGCTGAGCCTCCTGCTCGCGCAACCCCCAGACGATCCGGAGGACACCGAGATAGCGCTTGACCCGAAACGCCAGATACGTTCCGACGACAATCACAATAATCGGGTAGAGAACGATGTCTTTTGCGATGATCGTCAGCGGGACCGCAATTTTTTCGGGATATTGGCCTAGAGTGAGGTCGCCTTCATATTTTCCGGTTGTCCATGGCTTGTCGATTATCAGTTCACGTGTTTTGCCGGCTGAGCACGCATAGTTCGCGGTGACGATAACACCAGAGTCCGTTCGCAGAGCCACAGGCAGGCTGCTGCAGGAATCGGAGATTGGGTATCGATGGTTAAGCGGTATGGCTGCAGTCAACGAGTTCCACGGAGAGCAACGTCCGATGGGTACGAGTCTCCAGGCATACAGTGTGAGCTTCGGAACGAGCGGTGAAAGCGGGGGTACCGTGATCTTGAATTGCTGCTGCACGGGCTGAGTTTTACCGGACCTGTCTTTCAAAACGACCACAGCGAGATAGCTTCCTGGTTGCGGGGGGTTTTGCGGATCGGCTGCGATAAGAAAGCGATGCACTTCGTTTGATTTGATCGCCGCTTCGCTCTCTGTGAGCTTAACCGGTAAGGTCGCAGCGCCTTCGGTCGCTTCCGCGACTGCGCGAAGCTCCGTCGTGACGGTGATTAAGTCCGATGAGGAGTTGAGAATCAAGACTGCCCCATTGCCGTCGTGAATTTGTGCCCAGGTGAGGAGAGAAGTTGTTTTGAGCGAGCCTACGAACGTAAGAGGAGAGGCGGGGGTATCGCCGTTCACCGGGCTTGCGGCAAGCGCGACTAAGAGACACGACAGGGCGGCGACTCGCATTTGCACTTCCCTCCGCGGAAAATTTTGATACTATATCACGTCCATACGGCAGCATTACCTCGGAAAATAAAAGACTAGCGTTTTGGGAACGGCCCGTTCTGGAAATCGTGAAGGAGGGTCCTGTGGAGAAGCGCACCGGAACACTCGAGATCGTCGGGCGAGAGTCCCGCCTAAACGGAGTTCTCCTGGCGAAATGCGATTCGCCAGACGACCCCATTCAAGAGGCGACCGGCTTCCTGCAAGACATACCGCTACGAAGCGGTGATTCCATCTGGGTGAACGGCTCGGACGGTCACGTCGGGAATCAGGATGTCTTTTGCATCACAACGGCCGGCAAGAGTTTGGCCCTCGAGATGGTTGCCGAGATGTCCGCCGGAGGACCGGCGAAGAAGGCCGCCAAAGCCCCTAAGAAGAAGCCCCGAAAAAGGCGCAAGAAGAAGCCGGCCAAACCGAAACCCAAAAAGAAGGCGAAACGCGCACCGAAAGGACGGCGCAAGAAGCCATGAGAAGCATGCTCCCAGCCCTTCTCACCGCTGGACTGGTCCTTTTCCTCACGTCGTGTGAAGAACCGAGCACCCCCCGAGAGAAACAAATTGAAGCTCGTGAAAGAGCATCGAACGGAATCGCTGTCGGCAAGCCTAAGGTCTACGATGATTCTGTTCTACAAATGATGCTGAACAACGCGCAGAACCGTTTGGTCAGTCTGCAGGTGCTCGATCAAACCGGAATCGCGAGTAGGCTCGGCAGCATCACCGGGGCCAATCAACAGATCTCCAGCTTCGCGATTTCCGCGCAGGGTCCGCCCACTCCGCAATCCGTTGTGACCGCAAACGGTGCTACCAGTCAGGTGGCAGCGACCGTAAAACCCACCGCGTCGGACAACAGCACGGTGACCACATCGAACGCTCCGGTGCAAAACGTCGTGACAACCATCCCGCAGTTTGGTCCACCGACCGCGACAGCACCCGCCCCAAGTACTTCGCTACCCTCCTCCTTTTCCGTTTCGGCCTCCGACATCCTGAACGAACAGATGCAGTTGACCTACGAGATCGCGAACTACAACCTGCTGATCGGCGGCCCCCTGAACGACCACGTGACCCGTGTGAGGCGGTCCAACGGTCAACTTTGGACGATGGACAAACCCCATCTGACCCTGGGCTTCCCGATTGCGATCAATCCGGACAAACGATTCAAGGATGCGGTCGCCGTAGTTGAGGTGGAAGTGGAGACACTGCCCGACGCCTTGAACGATGAGCCGCCGGCCATCGCCGCGTTGTTACCTCGCGAGAAGACTTATAACGTCGCTGCAATCAAGGATCACTCGGGACAAATCGGAGCCGGCGTAGTCACGCAGGTCGCCGGCGTCTCCGGTTCGTATCTTTTCGGACGCAAGACCTACTATGTCGTTAAGGATCAGGACACGGTCGCCCTCACGTTTAAGCCGGAAGCAAAAGACTCGCGTGACAACCAGAGAATCGGATTTTCTTGGGAATTTCGCCCTGTCCTCGGCGAAAGCTATGTGAAATCCGGATTGAAACAGACCTTTGTTCAGTTGGCGTTTCCCGCACCGGCGCACGCTCCGGTGATTGGCAAGGTCCTGGTGCGTACCTACTGGCGCAAATACGACAAAAATACCGGACTGGTGAAGGAAATCATAAGCAACTCGCTGCACGAGGAAGCGGTCCTGCCAATTCCGACGTTCCCAATGGAGCAGAAGACACCGATTTTCGGCGTGACGGACATGGAAGATTTGAACGGCGGACAGATGCTGGTTCGGCTCGAAGGAAGTTTCCTGGGTGGAACCTACGTTCGAGTCGGTTCTCAAATTCTCCAGGCTGGCTCGAACGGTTTCACCACGGAATACGGAGGGATCCGTTTCACAGCTTCCATTGCTGACCTGGCTCTGAAGAAGACCGTCCTTGTCACACGGGATGGAACGGAGACTCCGATCTATCTCACTCGCTGCGGGAAGAGTGATCCGTTCGGCGTACAAGCAGCCGTTGCCGCGATCGATGAGACAAACAGTCTTCTGAAGGTCACGATGGACGACATGCCTGCAAGCTGCGGACTTCCAGTAATCCTGATCGGTGGAAAGGCCTTTGGTTATTCCGATGCCCCCATCAAACGGGAGACGGATGGAATACATACCACTCTCTCGGTGCTTTTACCGACCGGATTTCTTTTCGCAAATCCCGATGTCGCAGTGCATCCGGTGCTGGCCGATTTTCGCTACGTGGGAAAAACAAGTGTCTTCACGCCCGACGCCGAACCCTATCGCTTGCTATACCTGCGGCAAGACGCGGATAACGCGTACTATCTGGTCTATGGACGGGGACTCGACGACGTGGATGTTGTTTCGCCTGACGACCTGGACCTTGAGGAAGTAATCACGAACAGCAACGACAGCGACACGATGCGCAGTCTCAAGGTTCCACTCAAAACGGCAAAATCCTTGAAGGCTCTTGTCCTGCAGTCCAAACACGACAGACCTTTTGTGGTTTCCTTTCCTGCATTGCCGGCAACCGATCCTGCGAAGGACGGGGCGGACGGACCGAAATTCCAGGAACGTGTCACCGTCGGTGCGGATGAAGCAGTCGTGGTCGGCGATGATCTGGGCAAAGTACAGAAGGTCATGTTCCAGAAGCAAGAGCTGACCAACATAGAAAAATCGGACGATGGAAAATCGCTGAAGATCAAGGGACTCGCTGCCGCCGGAGTGACGGCCGTCGCGAAGACGCAGAGTATCGACCTGATTCTTCCATCAGGAAAAGCCACCGTGAAACTTGAGGTCGTGAACAGCAAAGTGGAAAACGTAACGAAGTAGCTTTGGCGTGAGGCACGGAAATGAAGGGAACGTTGGCAATAGCAGTTCTCGTAGCCTTGCTGAGCATCGCCACGATGCAAACCGCTGCTCCTGGCACGGATGTAGAACAGAGCTACTTCGATACTGTCAAAGCGTGGGAGTCGTCGGAAAAACGAACCGTCTCTCCTAAAGTTGAAAAAGCCATTGCATCTGCCTTCGCACAATACGACCCGGAATTCCTCGATGGGGATATTGCGTGGAAGGACTCCCGACGAACCCTGAAACAAACCCTTCTCATCTGCTACCTCGATCGCCTGCGCGACCGATTTCCTTCGTTCGAGGAAGTTGGTCCGGTCGGAAAACGACCACCTCCGGAAGATAGAGAGATGGAGCTCGAAGACGGCGCAACCTACGACATCGAAAGATACGACGTGGCTCGTTATACCGTCGATAACTTCATGCGCGACGTCCGGCCGGTTCTAACCGGACACAAGGGCGAGCTCGTTGTTGTTCCAGGCGAGCTACCGTCGAGCGTTACCGTGGACGGGCACGAAATCGGCCGTGCCGGCACAATTTCCGTGGAGTCTGCCGGGGAACATCGCATCCTTGTGCGAAACAAGGTTAGGCATTGCGGAGGCAAGATCGTAGTGGTGGACGGAGCGAGTTCAGTCTTCCCGTGCCCGTAGCCCAGGAGTTGGCTGGATCTCTGGTGAGTTCGGGCACGAAAAAGAAAGGAGCGAGAGAAATGCCACAGAATGACAGACGTTGGTGCTTCGCCTGGTTTCAGGGGAAGCCACTCGGAGCGGGGACTACCAGAGCCGCACTCCAGAAGGATGCGAAGTGGAAATCCGGCGACACGATCCGCGTTGCATTTGTGGAAGGCGACAACAAATTGCAGCAGCGCGTTCGGGATGTCGCGAAGCGCTGGACCGCACCTGGTTTTGCGAATCTCAAACTGGCTTTTGTCGAGAGTGCGAATGCCGACGTGCGGGTTACGTTTCAGTCGGGAGACGGCTCGTGGTCGACGGTGGGAACTACCTGCCGCCAGGTTCCGGGAAACCAGGCCACAATGAACTACGGCTGGATCAACGCAGATTCGGCTGAAGAAGAACTCCGTGGCGTGGTGCTCCATGAGTTCGGGCACGCGCTAGGCCTCATTCACGAGCATCAGGATCCCGTCGCGGGCATTCAGTGGAACCGGGACGCCGTGATTAAGGATCTTTCGGGCCCACCCAATAACTGGTCCGTCGAGCAAATCGAGTTCAACGTCCTCACTCCCGCTTCACCGGACGATGTCGATGCTACTCCTCTGGACCCGAAGTCCATCATGATGTATCCCATTCCAGCAAGATGGACGAAGGACGGATTTTCGACGGGTACAAATACCGATCTGTCCGACAGTGACCGCAAGTTCATTCGCAAACAGTACACCTGAGGTTGAGACCGCCATGCCGAATAGAGCCATAGTCGTCGGGATTCGCCAGTATGCGGAACTGCCGCCGCATCTGGAAGGGCCCAAAAACGACGCCGAGATGTTTCACGCCTGGGTCAAGGAGCACGGCGGAGTGGACGAAGCCGACGCGAAACTCATCCTCGGTGACGAGCCGCCGCCGGCAGCCGCCGTGAATGCAAATCCGACAGAAGAAGCCCTGAAATACGAATTCGACTGTCTCGAGGACGAAGCCCTCAAGAACAATGGCTGTGCCGGAGACCGTCTGTATCTCTATCTTTCCGGTCATGGCTTCGGGCAGAGCCTGAGCGATGCTTCACTCTTAATGGCGAATGCGACGACGTATCGCCCCCGGCATCACATTCCAGGCAGCTTGTGGGCCGACCACTTCTTTGCCAACGGCTACTTCAAGGAAGTCATCCTTTTCCTTGATTGTTGCCGCGAGCGTTACAGCATGGCTACGCTCAACGGTCCCGGGAATCCCATGCCCGTACCTCCTAACGGTGCACGACGTTTTTATGGTTTCGCCACCAAGTACGGAAAACTCGCCGTCGAACGACGGATCGACGGCGTGATGCACGGCGTTTTTACTGCAACGCTCATGGATGCCTTGAACGGTGGCGCATCGGAAGAAGACGGCAGGATTACGGGGGAATCGCTCAAAGCGTACCTGTTCGAAAACATGAAGGGCTTTTTGTCGGAGGAGGATCTTGCGGACCAGGACGTCGCCAAGGAACCCGATCTTTATTGCGAGCCACCGGAAGAGCAATTCGTGATCGCAACCGTGCAACCGAAGAAATATCCCATCACGATTCCTCTGCCTCCGGGGTCTGAAACAAAGGCACGGCAGTTAATCGGCGAGCAAGGTGGCAGGAAATTCGTGCAGATCGCCAATGCGGGCGCCGATGGCACGCTGCAATGGCAGCTTCCGCTCATGCGCGGCACATATCAGTTGCTGGTCAACGGTGACAGTTACGTTGTGACTGTGAAAGGAAGGGGTACCGTCGATGTCGCAGCTTCCTGATTCGCTCAAAATGTTGTCCCTTCCGGTTTCGACAGGCGATTCGCAAAGCGAAATCCTTATTTTGGACGGGAGAGGGCGGCTCGTTCAGCGTGGTTTTGGTCCACAAAGCAGCTTTAATCTCGAAGAAGGAATCTACCGGGTCAAGGTGATTACAGGCACGGAATCGCAGGAAAGACCGGTAGTGCTGACGCAGTCGATGGCAAAACCGATGGTGTTCGCACCAGCAGATTTTGCGTCTGCTGCGCCGCTTGCGGGGACAAGCACGTCTCACGAGTATCACGTAGCGGCCGCCGACCAGGAAAGCAGGAAGATTCATGTTAAGGATGGCGCGGACAGTTCCCTGTTCTTTTTGGTGCGTGACTGGACTCCAACGCAATCCGAGAGGAAGCGCCGCATTATTGGGAATCCCGCGGAGGGGCTTTCCATCTACGCTGTAAGTCCGTTGGCCGACCGGAAAATTTGTGAACTGGCAAGTTCAGGCACCACGAACACAAATGGTGATCCCTGGACTGCTTGTACTGTGGGGGTAGAAGCCGGAGTGTACGAACTTCGCCTTCAGCTTCCGACCGGTGAAGTGTTGCGCCACTCGGTAGTTGCATCACCAGGTTGGCAAACCCAAACGTTCCTTTTTATCCAGCCGTATGCAACGCCGTCAGGACCGCAGTGGCGGGCTGATCTTTCGCGGACCTCTGTAATCATGACCGGCGCTGGCGGTGGATTCATGCCGAATGAACCGATGTTGCGTGTTGCTGAACTCGCGAAGGTACGATTGGCGAAAAGGACGTCAGCAGAACCAAGGGATTCCTCACGCCCGCTGTTGCCCGAAGAAATGCGCAGGCTTTTTCGGGACAAATTCACGAACCCGATGCTCGGTATATATGGTGCTCACCTCCTGCTTCTTGAAAAATCATTCGATTACCCCTTGTTTCGGGACGTCGTGGGTAATCTCCGGGGAATGCTTGGAAGTCACCCGGACGTGGAGGCGCTCGCTTTGCGAGCGGACCTTTTGCCACCCCCGCCTCCTTTCGAGCAGCCGCCAATGCTTTCTCGCAGCTGGTTTCTGATTATGGAAGCTACGGTAGACCGGCCTGAACTCGTAACCGACTCACTGGCCGAACGGACCGGCGAGGGTTTAAGTGACGGAGCGTGGTTCGTGAGGCGCTCCACCCAGGCAGCAATGATCGATTTGTCTACCAGTGACTATGAATTTTCCGATGTGGAGGCAGCACTGGCTGAGGAACTGGGAATATCGAAGGCAATCCGTCGGATGGGAAGAGTTCAACCAGCGATGGCCGGCACTGCTGACGTGCACGAGAATCAGCAAACAGAGCAGGACATCCAGGCAGGGATGAATACGACTCGATTGCGCAGCATGGTGACACGATTTGGGATTCCAGCCCCACAACTCAAAGGAGTGCTGGGTAACCTCGAGCAGAAACTGAACAGCAACCCAAAGCTTCCGAATCTGAAGGTAACGTATGAATGAATTACGCGAAGTCGAAGGGCCGAAGGTACACGTTGACAGGGCCGAAGGAGGCGGAGCGTGATGTGGCACGTCATTCAGGTGTTAGAAGATTGGTTTTCTTCGGTCTCTGGATATCTCACCCAGGAAAACCATTTGAAGATAATTGGCGTGATCGTAAGCCTTGTTACTGTGTGGATCGCTTTCCAGAACCTGAAGGAGAACAGATTCAAGCGAAGGGCTGCGGAGGATGAGAAAAGTAAAGCGGAGCAGGAGTTGGCCGAAGCGGAGCGCGACCAGGTCGTCGAGCGCAGGGTCCAGGAACTCAAATTGCAGTTGGCAAATGATGTCTTGAGTATTCGATGGACTCTAAGCCGAAAATACGAAAGGACTGTTTTCCTGTTTCTTGTACTCTACGCGGTCCTTGGTCTGTATATGAAATACAGCCTGAATCAAATCAGAACTGCGAACGCAACGGCATCGGCCGCTTCTGTCAAAGCGCAAACAGCGATAGACCTGGCTACGCCTAAGCAACAATCGCCCTCCGAGCCCTCCGTTGAACCGAAAAAACCAATGGGCAAGGGTAAGGTGGCTCCGCCGAAGAAAGAGGCTCCTCACCCGAGTGAACCTTCACAGCAGGACTGATTGAGGCTTTCGAGCGGCATGAGAACGGCCTCAGTCAATTTGTGCTCGTTCATGGTTGCAAAGCGTTAGCTGCGACGAGAGGAATCCCATGGGACGGTCTATCTATTCGCGGTTGTACCGCAAATTTGGATCCATTCCGTCGCTGGCGGAGAGACAGTTAGCAACGCAGGAAAAGATCCGCTTGAGCGATGCGTATTATCCGCTGGAGTTCTCAGAACGGTCTGTTGCGCAGCGTACTCTGTCGGGTAAATCCGTGGTCATCGTGGGCGCCGGATTCGCAGGCCTGGCTGCTGCGTGGTGGCTTTCGCGTCACGGTGCCGGGGTCAAGGTTCTTGAGGCTCGTGACCGCGTGGGCGGCAGAGTGTGGAGTCACTATGATCCCCGGAATTCGCAGATGATTGAATGGGGCGGTGAATTGATCGGACGAAATCATCCGACATGGTTGCGATTTGCCGGAGAGTTCAATCTGGGGCTAAGTCTTATCACCCCGGACGATGACTACGTGGACCTTGACGCACCGATGTGGGTAAACGGAAGCGATGTCGATGTGAAGGAGCAGGAAAGAATCTACCATGACATGACAGCTGCTTATGAAACACTCAACCGTGATGCGGCGAGGGTGGATGCGCACATGCCGTGGAATGTGGTCGATGCCGAGTTGTGGGACAAACGGTCTGTCGAGGATTGGATTGCCTCGTTGACGCGGTGTAGTGCGGCGGCGAAAGCCGAACTTCGTTTCGAGATCTCGACGAACCAAACGGTCCCTGTGAAAGAGCAGAGCTACCTGGGCCTACTCGCGGCAGTCAAAGGTGGGAGCCTCACAGATCTGTGGAAACCAAGACGCGGACCTTCAGAATTCTGGACAGACAGCGAGGTATTCCGGTGTGGCGCGGGGAACCAAGAGCTTGCACGGCGTCTGCAGGCGGAGACGGAGAAATGTTGCGGCGAAGTTGTTCTTCAGTGCCCTGTAAAAGAAATTCACGCCGATGCAGTTCGGGCCCACGTTATCGCGGTTGATGGAAGGGTGTTCGATGGGGATTGGGTCATTGTGGCAATTCCACCCTCTTGTTGGAATGGCACGATGTTGCCAGGCAGAGATTTGGATTCCTTAACAATTCGAATGGGTCCTGCCGTCAAGTATTTAGCCGAAACGAAATCGCGCTTTTGGATTGGGAAAAAGTTGGCTCCGAGTGCGAGCGACGACAGACTAGGAATGATTTGGGAAGGAACAGACAATCAAATCGGTCCGATCGCAAATGGTGCGGAGATGACGCTGTTTGCCGGCGGCGAGCTTGCGCGCAATGCAATGCATGCGGCCGATCCGAAGGAATACTGCCGAAACGGGGTAGAGAGGCTTTACGAAGGTTTTAACTCCGAGAGGACCGCCGATAATTTTATGAATTGGCCAAACGAGGACTGGACCCTTGGTGGCTATTCCTGTCCAACGCTGGGCCAAGTCACGACGGCGGCGCGAAAACTCTACGATGCGGATGGGAAGCTTGTGTGGGCAGGGGAGCACTGCTGCATGGCGTTCTTTGGCTACATGGAGTCTGCGCTGCAGTCCGGCCTGCATGCGGCCCAAGTCATTGCACGGAGCGAAGGAATTCCGGAAGCAAACAAACTCTGGGAGGCCCGGATGCTGGCGAGCACCGCTCCATCCGTTTAGGGCAACAGCGATTGCTGCCTAACGGCCAGCACCCTTGGTTCCACTCAGGGCCAGGCATGTCGAGCTCGTCTTGGCGATTGAGACAAACAGCCGATTTCCCGCATAGACCACAAGTAGGCTGAGTTCGTTCGCGTTGCGGTTCCTGAGTTTCGAGTATGCGGGACCATGCCCGAAATCGCAATTCCTAGTGCCGGCAAGTCAAGCGAGAGGCACGCCGCCGAGAGGTTCCTTTGCGTTGCGGGAAATCCAACGCAGATTTTCGGACATTACGATGGCCAAACGCCTCTCCCGGAAGGAACTGTACGAGCTTGTCTGGTCGGAGCCGCTGAAGATCCTGGCTCCGCGATTCGCAATTTCCGATGTCGCTCTGAAGAAGGCGTGCGCGCGTGCGGAAATTCCTACGCCCGGTCTGGGACATTGGGCGAAAAAAGCGGCGGGAAAAAGCATGTCGCAAATAGCGCTTCCCGCGCGTCCGCCTGGCATGGACGACGAAGTGGTGATCGGTGCGGGGCACGGTTATTGGCATTCCGGTTGGAGCGAAGAGGAACTGCTGGGGCCTCTTCCTCCTCCGCCTGAATTTGACGAACCCATCGAGCGCGTGCGTGAACGCATTGCCAGGACGGTTGGCAAGGTGACGGTGCCACGTGAGGTACGGATATGGCATCCGACGGTGGAGAAACTCCTCAAGGAAGACGAGCAACGGCGGGAGCGCCAGCGCGCCAGCTCCTTTCCGTCGTCTTGGGACGCGCCGCGGTTCGACACTCCGTTTGAACGAAGAAGGCTGCGCGTGTTGAACGCTCTGGTTTTGGCGGCCGGGATGATGAACGGGAAGCCTTCGATCAGCGACCATGAGGGACGGAATATTCATTTCAGTTTCCACCAGAGGCATATCGCTATCCATTTGGACCGGCTCAAGAGGGCAAGGCACCGGGGAAATGCCGGAAATTCAACAGACGCCGATGAAGCAAAATTATCGTTGTCGATTCTCCAAAGTCTCGGCTCGGAGAGCATCCGCATCGCCTGGCAGGACGATGACCAAGGCAAGCTTGAAACGCGCGTTACAGAGATTGCGATCGAAATCATTCTGACCGCCGAGCTGCAGTACCGCGAAGGTGCCGTGCGGAGCTACGAGTGGCGTGTCCAGCGCAAAGCCGAACTGGAAGAGGAAGAGCGGGAAAGGAAGCGTCAAGCGGAGCGGGCGGAACGGGAGCGGCAGAAGCGGCTCGAACAAGCGCGCATCGATCGCCTGCTCAAGAGCGCCGCCGCGTTTCAGCAAGCCGGTGCAATCAGGAAATACGTCGAAGCGATTCGGGCGACACAGGCAGACGATGCGACTTCCTCAGGCGAAGAGTTGGAACGCTGGTGCCAGTGGGCGCTAGCGGAAGCGGAGAGAATTGATCCCGTGGCCGATGGGAAGTTCTTGCTGACCATGCGTGATGAATAAGAATCGAGAGACTCGCGTGCTTGCTTAGCTGGTGAAGAGCGAAGGAATTCCGTCTTGTTGATGAGAGGAGGCAGCAATGGAAAAAGTGGAGCGCCAAGAGACTAAAGTTGGGAAACGGAAGTCCAGTGCAACGGGGAAGCTAAAGCAGGCTGACTCAGTGGGCGGTGCCGACGAGCGTGACGAAGTGGCTGTCCTGAAGAAACGAATCTCCCTACTGGAATCCGAGAACAGGAAATTGCGTAAGCAGGTCGCCGTCTTGACGGACAGCATGGGGCGGTCGTCGCAATCTCTTTCGGATTCTGTCCGCGAGCAACAGCACAATTTCTTAAAGTACAGCAACGTGCGGCGATATTAGATGTGCCTTGGTGATCATGCACTCAACGTATTCGTTGGCTTTCCGAATCGTTTCGTGTGGTATCGGTCTCGATGGGTTAGGGCCCGGGTCTTGTGGGTATCTCGGAAGCCCGCGCCAGTGCTTGCGTGTCGATATACTCCCGGATCTTCGTCACCTTGCCATTTCGAACGGTGATGGCGAAGACCCAGTCGTCCTTGAACGTCCTATTCGTGGCTTTGATTTTCCCCGTCGCGACGCCGATGACCAGAACCCGGTCTCCCTGCGCCACGAATTCGGGGGGCGTTGGGTATTTCGTTTCCACCTCGTTGGCCGCCTTCTTAAGCACAGCCGCCAATTCCGCGTGCCCGCGGTACGTGCCTGCTAGCGGCCAGCCCTCGCCCGGAATGATCCACTCAATATCTTCGGCAACCAGCGCCAGCAGATCGTGCTCGTTGTGGCTACCTATTGCTGTAAAGAAATTCTTCACTAGCTGGACATTCTCTTCTGTACTCATCGAAATCTCTCCATTTCCCACACATCGGATCGCGTCCGATCCAATCGGACGCTTTGAAATCCTTCAACTTGGGCCAAATCACATGATCGTAGATTCGATTACTGCTCCTTCTTGAACAAATCCTGGAAGATGAGCAGGCCCCAAGTGCGGCCGCGTGCGTGCACCAGCGCGCCACCTTCGTTGAGCTTTCCGAGCTTGACGGGCGCGAACCCGAGTTGTTTGGCCAAATCAGCCACGGGAGCGATCGCATCCTCGTCGCCGCTCGATAAAAAGACGACCCGGTGGCCGCCCTCGATGACCGGATCGGTAGCCAGTGTGGCTGCAACCAAGTGATTGAAAGCTTTCACGAGCCTAGCGCCAGTGAACGCCTTCGCGACGAAGGCCGAGGATGGGAGACCGCTCAGCTCTTCAGGGGGAACTCCAAACGCGTTCATCGCGTCGATGACCGTCTTGCCTTTCCAGCTCTTCAGGGCCTTCGCAACCTCGCGATGTTCCCCGAACGGGACCGCCAAGATGATTGTGTCGGCCTCGAGCGCATCCCGCAGCGACTTGGCGACGACCGTGGGCCCAATCGCCCGAGCCTGCACTGCCAACGCTTCGGGCGTCTGGCGGCTCGCGACTATCACGTTGATATTTTTACGGGCGAAGGAGTGGGCGAGGGCCTGGCCGATCTTACCGAATCCTACAATTGCGTAACTCATGGCGTTTCTCCAATCTTGTGTTGATGTTGATTCCCTACCTTTGACGGCGCGGGACATCAAAGTTCCGTTCTGTGGCGACCTTCCGCAAACGTCCCGCAACAAATTACTTCGTGTGCGTCGGGAAGGTCAGCCACTCGCCGAGGTGTGCAGACGTCAGATGGCCGAGAAGCCGCCGTCCACGTTCAACTCCACTCCATTCACAAAGCTCGAATCGTCTGAAGCAAGAAACAACGCGACCGTCGCGATTTCCTCAGGTTGACCCATCTTTCCTCGCGGGATCAGGGACTCGAACATCTCCTTCGCCTCCTTGGTGAGAACTTCTTCCTGCATCGGTGTGGCGATCGGCCCCGGGCCCAGCACGTTCACCCGGATATTCCTGCCCTTCAGTTCGTTGAGCCACGTGCGCGCGAAGGAACGCAACGCCGCCTTGCTCGCCGCATACACGCCGAAACCAGGAAAACCTTTCACCGAAGCAACTGATCCGGTCATGATGATCGATCCGCCGTCGTTGAAAAGCGGCAACGCCTTCTGAACCGTAAACAGCGTTCCGCGCGTATTCAGACCGAAGGTCGTATCGAAATGCTGCTCGGTAATTTCGCCCAGTGGGACGGCTACGCCCATGCCGGCGCTTGCGAACAGGACGTCGATCTTGCCCTTTTCCCGCTTGACCGTCTCGAAGAGGCGGTCGAGGTCGTCGAGATTCGCCGCGTCACTGCGCACGCCGGTCACGTTCCGGCCGATCAACTTCACGGCCTCATCAAGCTGCTTCTGCTTCCTACCCGTGATGAAAACGTAGGCGCCCTCTTTAACGAAGAGCTTCGCGCTCGCTAGCGCCATACCGCTTGATCCGCCCGTGATGACTGCAACTTTTCCTTCAAGCTTTCCCATAATTACTCCCTTCGGAATGTGTATAGAATTCAGTTCAATAAAATATTCGGTACACTAGACTAGATGTCTTTGGCGGTGGACGAGACCTGCTCAGCAGTCCTAATTTGTTGTCTATTCGTCCAGCAAGACGAGCTGTGTTGCACCCTTTGACCGGGTTGGCGCGCGGCTCGAGGAGAAGGAGAGTACGAGTTATGACGCTGGAAGGACAGTGTCTGTCATGTTAGAGGCCCCTTCTACCTGATACTGCACTTGTCCGACAAGCGCGGCTGTGCGGTTTCGTACAGGTCTGAGAGAAAACTATGGCTTTCAAGAGCAGAGGGAGGCTGAGTTGGACCCGATAACAGATATCTTCAGAACGATGCACGTAACCGCTTTCGGTCTGCACAGGCTCGAAGCCACCGCCCCGTGGGGCATCAAACAGGAAAACCAGACGGAAGAAAAAGTCACACCGTCTGCCAAAAAGATGTCACCCACAGATTTGGCGCACTTCGCCATGCTTTCGCGCGGCAACTGCTGGCTGAGTGTGGAAGGCATTGCGGAGCCGATTCCCCTCACCGGCGGTGATTGCTTTTTACTGGCTAAGGGGACTTCGATTGTTTTGCGCGACAGCCTGCGAACTCGTCCGAGGTGGAGCTTCCGCGAGATCGGGGCTAAGGCCAACGGCAATGTCGCTTTTTGTGGCGGCGGTGGCGCACCGACGACAATCGTCTGTGGATCCTTGAGTTTCGATCGCGCCAGCCTGAAGCCGATCACTCAGTTATTGCCGAGCTTCATTTTGATGAAGGCTGATCAGGCACGCACCCTTGCTCTTCACACCACAGTGCAGGCGCTCGCGTCAGAGATGGAAGAACAGGCGCCGGGATCTGAAGTCGTCGCGAGTCGGCTGGCCGAGGTTCTGTTTATCCAGGTACTGCGAGCGCATATCGCGTCGGGTCCGAAACGCAATAAAGGATGGCTTCGTGCGATTTTCGATCCTCAAATGGGCACTGCCCTGAGCGCCATTCACGACAGAGTGAGCACACCCTGGACTGTCGAATCCTTGGCCGAAGCGGCGGGCATGTCTCGCTCCGCGTTCGCAGCACGTTTTAAAGAGCTACTCGGACAAACACCACTGGAATATGTAACTGGGTGGCGGATGCAGAAGGCGATGCGATTACTCGAACAGCGTGACAAAAAGCTCATTGACGTCGCTCGGTCGGTCGGTTACGAGTCCGACGCTGCGTTCAGCAAAGCGTTCAAGCGAGTTGTCGGGGCCAACCCTGGTGAATACCTCAAACGTAGTATTTGAAGACCAGGGTCGCCTTTCCTCCTCACAAATCAATGACGAGATCGCGGACCGTTTAAGCGCCAGCCTGCTCGAAGCACATCGCTGTTCTCGAACACACTGGTTTGATCAAGCGCTCGGTCCGAGGGAAATTCCATCGCTTTCGGTTGGAGGCGCGTCCGGATGCCTGGATCGCCAAACATCGGCGATGGTTGGAGGGTTCACTCGAACGGTTGGATGCCGTGCTCACGCGGTTGCACGGTGAGCGTAAGTGAGTAGCCGAAAGCTCGAGATCTACCTCAGCCGTTGGTTCCAGGCTGCGATGATGGCACGCGCAATGATATCCGGCCAGCCCGATCTCGTAATCGCAATGAACAAAGCGGCTACTCACTGGCTGAAAACTCTGCAACCTATCGCGCGATGATTCCATTGTGTTTTTTGGGATACACTGTCCCAAATAATGGGGCGACCTTCTTCGAAAACGACATGAGCGGAAGTGGCGATGACAATCTGGGTCCCCAGCTGGCGCAAGATCCACCGGCGTCCTTACAGCAACAAAACGAACGCCTGCAATTACTCCTGAACCTGACCAGCCGCATCACCTCGAATCTCGAATTGCGCGAAGTGCTGCGCGCGATTTCCGCCAACTTTCGCGAGGTGATGCGCTGCGACGGAGCCGGTATCTGGTTGCCCGGCGAAAAAGCGGGAACGTTCAAGTTATATGCGTTCGATTCCCCCGTCAGTAAGGGCTTCGCCAGGGAGGAGCTGATCATCACTCCGGCTGAGAACGATCCCGGCAAACGAGCATTCGAGACGATGAAGCCGATGGTCGCGACGGTTGAGGAGATTGGTTGGCCCGGCGGCGGCGAGGGGTACAGACTCGCAGCGGCGGAAGGCATGAAGAGCGCTTGTTTTATCCCGCTGGTAAGTCGCGGCCGTGCTCTGGGGGACCTGATGATTGTGCGTGCAACGGAGGGAACCTTCACGGCAGAAGACATCAACTTCCTCAGCCAGGCTGCGGGCCAGATCGCTATTGCCATCGAAAACGCCCTTGCCTACCGTGAAATCTCCGAGCTGAAAGACAAACTCGCGCAGGAAAAGCTCTATCTGGAAGAAGAAATCCGCTCGGAGATGAACTTCGCAGAAATTGTCGGGAAGAGTTCCGCCCTGCGCAAAGTGCTGAAGCGAGTGGAAACCGTGGCACCCACAGATTCCACCGTGCTGATCTGCGGGGAAACGGGCGCTGGGAAGGAACTTATAGCGCGCGCGATTCATGATTTGAGCACCCGGAAATCAAAGGCGTTCGTGAAACTCAACTGTGCGGCCATACCGACTGGCTTGCTGGAAAGCGAGCTCTTTGGGCACGAAAAAGGTGCTTTCACGGGAGCGATCGCGCAACGCATCGGCCGCTTCGAAGTGGCCAATGGCGGGACGATTTTTCTGGACGAGGTCGGAGAGATTCCGCTCGAATTGCAGACCAAGCTGCTGCGCGTGCTACAAGAGCGAGAATTCGAACGCTTGGGCAGTTCCCGGACGCTGCGTACCGATGCTCGATTGATTGCTGCCACAAACCGCGACTTGG
>DASSGJ010000256.1:0-17740 GCA_035693545.1 Candidatus Acidiferrum sp. | reverse complement strand
CGTTCCCGCAAAAAGTATTAACGCAAAAACAACCAGCGCAAACGTGCGTGTAGCGCGGAAAAAGCTGTTCATCAGCTACTCCTTGATTGGTTCTGTAGTCATCTCGAAACCCCGAGAGTTTTGCGGACGCGTTCCCCGACGCAGCGCCCAAGGACACCATGAATCATTGCCAATGAACATACTCAGAGAACGGAAGAGAAGCAAGGTCTTCAGAACAAAATGTTTCTATTTGAACTATGAAGCACCCCGGGGGAAATCGAAGCAAAGCGAGTGACGCCGGTCACAAATCCGCTGGCAGGCGGGCCCGGGCAATTCGCTAGTTGGGTGAGGATACGGTAGATTGGAAGATTAGGGTTTCACGGAAAGAGCGCCCTGTAGCGACGCGCAAAACATCATGGCGGAGAAACTACCATCCCTGGTTATCGTGGGGCGGCCCAATGTGGGCAAATCCACGCTGTTTAACCGGCTGACCGGAACGCGGCGAGCTATCGTCACCGACGAGCCCGGCATCACCCGCGACCGCATGTACGGCAAAACCGAATGGAACGGCCGCGTTCTGGAAGTTGTGGACACCGGCGGAATCGTGCCCGACGACAAGGCATTGATCCCCACTGAGATTTTCCGCCAGGCGCGGGTGGCCTTCGAAAACGCCGCTCTGCTGGTGCTGGTGGTGGACAGCCAGGCAGGCTTGACGCCGCTGGATCAAGAGCTCGCCCGGCTGATGCGCAGCACCGGCAAGCCGTTTGTCGTAGCCGTGAACAAGATCGACTCCGCCATGCAGGAAGCCAACGCCGCAACGTTTTACTCTCTCGGCGTGCCTGTATTTCCAATCGCAGCCGAGCACGGCACCGGCGTGGACGACCTTCTGGACGAAGCACTGAAGCAGGTGCAAGGACACGCTGTCGCCGATCAACCCGCCGAAAAGAAAGAAGTCGAGATTGCCATCATCGGGCGGCCCAACGTGGGGAAATCTACGCTGCTGAACCGCCTGGCGGGCGAAGAGCGTTCCATCGTCTCCCCGATTCCCGGAACCACGATGGATAACGTGGATACCGACGTGGTGCGCAATGGCCGCACTTACCGCTTTGTGGACACGGCCGGAATCCGCCGCAAGGGCAAAACCAAGCTGATCGCGGAAAAATTGAGCGTCGTAATGGCCCGCCGCGGATTGGAGCGCGCCGACGTGGCCCTGCTGGTGGTGGATGGCGAACAGGGCGTGACCCAGGGCGATGCAACGATCGCCATGTATGCGGAGCAGTCCGGCCGCTCCGTGATTATCGTTGTGAATAAATGGGACCTCGCCGTTGAAGCCGCTCAGCGGGCCGAGGACACTTCCGAAAAGAGCGCCCGCGGCAAAGCCAAGCGCGCCACAGCCGGCGTGAAGCAACGGCCCGTGGACAAGCATAAACTGCTCTTTGATTACGAGAAGATGGTCCAGCAGAAATTCAAGTTTCTCAGTTACGCGCCGATTATTTTCCTCTCTGCAAAAACCGGCGAACGCACCGAGAAACTTTATTCGCTGATTGACCATGTCGCCCAGTCGCGCAATCGCAAGGTTTCCACCGGCGAGCTGAACCGCTGGCTGAAGGAAGACGTGGATTTGCAGCGCGCCTCCAACCCCAAGGCCCGGCCGGTTCGTATCTATTACATGACCCAGGCGAAGACAGCGCCGCCAGTTTTCCTGCTCTTCACCAACCAGAAGAAGCCGCTGCACTTCAACTTCGAGCGCTTCCTGGAAAACCAGTTGCGCGCAAAATGGGATTTCACCGGCACCCCAGTCCGCTTCATCCAGCGTTTGAAAAAGCGCGAAGATCGCTCCCCAGCCGGCGGCGACGAGGAGTAGGTCCGCGTTGCAACGCAAGCAAGTACTGTGGCTGCCCGTAAAACCTTCTGATAAACTCACACCGTGAAAGCGGGGAGTCCCCTTCCCCGCTCTTTTGCAGGTGAACCGAACTTCAGAATGAGCAGCGCAGCCTCCATCGCGGTCTCCGAAGAACAAGACGACGAGCGGTATTACCGCATCGGCGAAGTCAGCCGCATCACGGAAATCCGCCCCTTTGTGCTGCGTTATTGGGAAGAAGAGTTCCCCATGCTGCAGCCGGTGAAGGGCCGCCAGGGCTACCGCCTCTACCGCCAGCAGGACGTCGACCTGGTGCTGAAAATCAAGCGCCTGCTTTACGACGAAGGCTTCACCATTGCCGGCGCACGCCGCCACCTGCGTGACCTCGAAAACGGCGGAGGCCTGGAAGCAGCGGTGGAAGATCTGACCGCATCGACCGTTGCCGAGGGCGAAGCGGTGAAACTGAACCGCAAAATGCTTCTCGACCTGCGCGACTCCCTGCGCAGTTTCTTGACGCTGCTCGAAGGCAAGTGATACCGTTGAATTGGTTAGTTTGCGGCCGTTTAGCGTGACCGCTCCGGTCGGGACGTAGCGCAGCCTGGTAGCGCGCACGCTTGGGGTGCGTGAGGTCGCGAGTTCAAATCTCGCCGTCCCGACCATTTCTCCCCAACTGTTTCCTGTGAAAGCCTCGGTTCCGACTACAATAGATGGCTGGAGTGTGTGCAAACGTGAAAAAGGCGCGGGTGTTGCTGACCAATGATGATGGCTACCAGGCAGCCGGGCTGAAGGCGCTGGCGGAAGAGTTGCGCGCGATTGCCGACGTGAGCATCGTGGCGCCGAGCTGGGAGCGCAGCGGAGCAGCGCAGAGCCTGACGCTGCGCCAGCCGATCGTGTGCCATGCAACCGGAGAAAACGAGTGGGCCATCGACGGAACACCGGCGGATTGCGTAATCGTGGCGCTGCACAAACTGCTGAAAGAGCCGCCGGACCTGGTGATTTCGGGAATCAATCACGGCGCCAACCTCGGCGAAAACGTCTACTACAGCGGCACGGTCGGTGCGGCGCGCGAAGCCGTGATTCATCACGTGCCGGGGATCGCCATGTCTCTCTGCTCGAAACGCGGCAAATCGGATTTTGGACCCTCGGCGAAAGTTGCTCGCCGCGCGGCGGAACTGATTCTAAAAGAAGGTCTGCCGCCGCAGGTGCTGCTGAACGTCAACGTACCCGAAAACTGGAACGGCGGCGTGAAGTTCACGCGGCAATCGAAGAAAATCACCCGCACCGTATTGCGCGAAGGCAAGGACCCTCGCGGCCAGGATTATTACTGGCTGAGCGAGCAGCGCATTGACAGCGGAATGGAACTCGACGCCGAGACGGATTACGCCGCGGTCTTCTCCGGCGAAGCTTCCGTCACGCCTCTGCATCTCGACCCCACCCACACGGAATCGCTCAATCATCTGAGCCACTGGGCAAAGTTGCTCGCAGCCAAGTAGTCTCCGACGAAAATCAATAAGCACGGTAGAATACACGGGCGATGCCGGAATCCTCTACTTACGATGTCGTCGTAATCGGCGCGGGCGTTTTTGGTTCGTGGACGGCGTGGCACCTTGCGAAACGCAAACTGAAAGTCCTGGTGTTGGACGCTTACGGCGCGGCGCACGCGCGGGCCAGCTCCGGCGGCGAAACGCGCATCATCCGCATGAGCTACGCAAAAGATGAGATTTATACCCGCTGGTCGCAGCGATCTCTGGTGCAATGGAAAGAACTTGCGGCGTCATGCGGCCAGCCGATGTTTCAGCAAACCGGCGTGTTGTGGCTGGAAGGTGCGGACGAGCTCCGGCTGCGGGAATCGCAAGCCACCCTCGAGCGTTGCGGTATCACTCACGAAGTGATGGACAACGCGGCCCTCTCCAAGCGCTATCCCCAGGTAAATTTCGACGGCGTCAGCCGCGGCCTGCTGGAACCCGGCAGCGGCGTTCTGCTCGCGCGCCGTGCCGTTCAATCGGTGATGGAAGAGGCAAAGAAGAAAAACGCCGAGTTCCTGATCGCCCAGGCCATCACGCCGGATGGCGGCGGAACGATCACTAAGCTCGCTACCTCCCGCTGCGGCGCGTTTTCCGCTGGGCAATTCGTGTTTGCCTGCGGCCCGTGGCTCGGCAAAGTTTTTCCCGAAGTCCTCGGGCAGCGCATCTTTCCCACTCGCCAGGAAGTTTTTTTCTTCGGTAGCCCCGCGGGAGACGCGCGATTCTCCCCGCCCGATCTGCCCACCTGGCTCTTCAACCACGACGAAGTTTACGGAATGCCCGACATCGAATCGCGGGGTCTGAAAATGGCCCGCGACACTCACGGTGCGCCCGTCGACCCCGACACGCAATCGCGCATCGTCAGCGCCGAAGGCGCGGAGTGGGCTCGCAACTATGTGGCCCGGCGCTTCCCTGCCCTGAAAGATGCGCCCATCGTGGAAACGCGCGTCTGCCAGTACGAAAACACTTCGAACGGCGATTTCCTGATTGACCGCCACCCCGAAATGCCGAACGTATGGCTCGCCGGCGGCGGTTCCGGGCACGGCTTCAAGCACGGCCCCGCCCTCGGCGAATACCTCGCCGCGCAGATTTGCGGCGAAGGAAAAGCGGAACCCCGCTTTTCCCTTGCCAGCAAAGCTACGCAGCAGAAACGAGCGGTCTTCTAGCCGAGATGCGCAGTTACGAAACTTTCCCCAGGCGTTTGCGTCTTTATCAAAGTAGGGGTTTGCCTCAAGCCTTTCCCACAGTCTTTTCGACGATTCGGATCTAGGAGGAAGCATGCAAGGAGCACGAAAAAAAGCCGGGCAGGGTGTGCTGGTTTTGCTGGGCCTGCTGCTGGCATTGGCGTTGCCGGCCGCCGCGGCGGCTGCGCCCGCGGAAGAGTTTCATGTGCCGGTGGAGTATTACAAGCTGCCCAACGGGTTGCGCGTGGTGCTTTCCCAGGATCACACTGCACCCACGGTTTGCGTGGGCGTCTATTACCGGATCGGGTTCCGCATCGAACCGAAAGACCGCACCGGCTTCGCGCACCTTTTCGAACACATGATGTTCCAGGGTTCGAAGAACCTTGGAAAAATGGAATTCATCAAGCTGATCCAGGCCAACGGAGGAATCCTCAACGGCTCCACGCGCTTCGATTTCACCAACTATTTTGAAGTTGTCCCCTCAAACAAACTTGAAACGATTCTCTGGGCCGAAGCCGACCGCATGAGCGGCCTCGCCGTCAACGAAGACAATCTCAAGAATCAGCAGGGCGTGGTGGGCAACGAAGTAAAAGCAAACGTGCTCAACCGCCCCTACGGTGGCTTCCCGTGGATTGACCTGCCGATGGCGGCAAACACCAACTGGTACAACGCCCACAATTTCTACGGCGACCTGACGGATATCGAAGCCGCAAAGCTCGACGAAGTGAAACAGTTCTTCGACACCTACTACGCGCCGAACAACGCGGTGCTGGTGATTGTTGGCGACTTCGAAAACGCGGAAGCCAAGAAACTGGTGGAAAAATATTTCGCCGGCATCAAATCGGCGAAGGTTCCACCACAACCGGACCTGACCGAACCCCGTCAGGAAAAAGAAAAGACGGTCATCAAGAAAGATCCGCTGGCCCCGCGCCCGGCGATTGCCATCGGCTATCAGATGCCGGAGCGCAACACGCCGGAATATTACGCGATGGGATTGCTGGAACAGATGCTCATCGAAGGCGACGACAGCCTGCTCCGCCAGGAACTGGTGCAGAAACGCGGGCTGACCGACAGCATCGAGGGCGGCATCAACATGCTCGGCAATATGTTCAACTACAAAGGGCCGATGCTGCTGGCCGCCGACGTCACCTACGACCCGACGACCAAACCGGAAACGGTCATCGAAGCCATCGATTCCGTTGTCGAACCTCTGCGCACCAAGCCTGTTGACCAGAAAACGCTCGACCGCGCCCGCGTGAAACTCCGCTCCAGCCTCTATGACACCATGGGCGAATTCGGCGGCTTCGGCCTGATGGATCTCCTCGCCAGCTTTGCTCTTTTCGACGACAATCCGGCCCGGGTCAACGACCTTGTGAATCAGTTCAACAAAGTAACGCCGGACCTTGTGGAGAAAACCGCCAAGGATTATCTGCGCTCCACGAACCGCACCATCATTGAATTGCAACCCGCGCCGCAGGAAGCCGCCGCGCCGGCGAAAAACCAGTAGGCAAGGAGAATGCAAATGAACATGACAATGAAAAAGTTGTGCCTGCTGGCAACCGCGGGATTGATTCTGCAAATTTCACCGGCCGTGGCGCAAAGACAAGCGCCGCCCGAAGGCGGTCCGCCAAAAGGATTCACTGTCCCGGCAAACGAGACCTACTCCCTGCCGAACGGAATGAAAGTCACCCTGGTGCCCTATGGAATTATTCCGAAAGCGGCAATCAGCCTGGCCGTGGACGCGGGCGAGACCAATGGGGGAACCAGCCGCACCGGTGTAGCGGGCCTGACCACCGACCTGATGAAGGAAGGCACCGAGACCTTGACTTCTCAGCAGGTGGCGGAAGCCGCCGCCCGCATGGGCAGCACACTTGAAATTCACGCCGGCCAGGACCAGACCAAACTCGGAATCGACGTCCTGCAGGAGTTCGCCCCGGATGCGGTGAAGCTGCTGGCTGACGTAGTCCAGCATCCACGGTTGCCACAATCCGAAATTGACCGGTTGAAGAATGACGCCTTGCGCCAGATTGCTTTGCAGAATTCCCAGCCGCAAACCATCGCGCTGGTGAGATTCCGCAAAATCCTCTACGGCGACCACCCCTACGCAACGGTTGTGCCGACCGAAGCCGACATCAAGAAACTGACCCTGCAGGACGTAAAGGATTTTTACGCTGGAAACTTTGGCGCACAGAGAGCGCATCTCTATGTGGCGGGGAAATTCGATTCGGCCGCGGTAAAGAAAGCCATTTCCGAAAGTTTCTCAGGCTGGAGCAAGGGCCCCGCCCGGATGGAAAATGTTCCGGTGATGAAGCCTCAGCGCACGCTGGATGTAACCGATCGCCCCGGCGCTCCGCAATCCACACTGATCGTGGGGTTGCCCGTTCCTCCCGCAACCAGCCCGGATACCGTCTCGCTCATCGTCACCAACTCCCTGCTTGGCGGCTCCTTCAATTCGCGCATCACCGCGAATATCCGCGAAGCCAAGGGCTACACGTACTCTCCGCGCAGCGAACTCTCCCGCCGCTACCACGACGGATACTGGGCGGAAACCGCTGACGTGACCACGCAGTTCACAGGGCCATCGCTGAAAGAGATTTTTGGCGAAGTGACTCGCCTGCAGAAGGAACCCGCCACTGAACCGGAATTGAAAGGAATCCAGAACTACCTTTCGGGCCTCTTCGTCATCCAGAATTCCAACCGCAGTGCCCTGATCGGGCAACTTCAAAACGTGGACTTTCAAGGTCTGGGAGAAAACTACTTGAAGACGTATGTGGCCAGAGTCAACGCCGTCACGCCGGCCGTCGTCCAGAAAATGACTCAGCAATACATCAAGCCGGAGGAAATGACCATCGTGGTTGTGGGCGACAAAGCAAAGATTGCGGATCAGTTGACGGAGTTTCAACCGTCAAAATAGATCTGCGGCCGATGGCCTAGGTTTTCTTCAAGCGGCGGCGGGAAGCGTCCGAAGCACGAGCGGCGCTTTCTCTCCGCTTCGCTTTTTCTATGTACAGGTTCTGGTCGGCTTCCTTGAGAAGATTTTCCACGCGCTCGCCTTCGCCGTGATAAACCGAGGCGCCGATGCTGGCGGAGAGCGGCGGATGCTCCTGGTCGGCCGCCAGCGTCTCGCGGATGCGAACGGCCACGCGCTCGGCCTCTTCTTCGCGGGCCTCGGGCAGGATCAGGGCAAACTCGTCGCCCCCGTAACGCGCGGCGGTATCTATGGCGCGGCAGTGGAACCGCAGGATGTCCGCCACACGGCACAATGCGCGGCTGCCCACCAGATGGCCGTAGGTATCGTTGATCTTCTTCAACCCATCCAGGTCGAGCAGCAGCACGGCAAACGGGCGGCCGGTGCGCAACGTGCGTTCGGTCTCCGTATCCAGAACGTCCAGCAGCTTGCGATAATTCGCCAGACCCGTCAGCGGATCGCTTGCCGCCAGGTGCCGCACCTGCTCAAAAACTTTCGCGCTGTCAATCAGGGAGCCGCCCAGCAGAATCGCGTAGCTCATCACATTCATGGACTGGGCAAAAACGAACGGCCCATCCAGCAGCTTCACCGATTGGCAAGCCGCCAGCTGCGCCGCCAGGTTCAACCACACGGCCAGGTACACGGACTTGTCAAAACCCGAATTCTGGAGATACTTGCGCCGCCGGTAGCCGAACAACGCAATCAGGAAGATTACCGCCGGAATCAGTTGCAGCGGATTCGGAATGAAGGCATCGGGCTGACGCGAAACCTCGGGCGGAAGCCGGTGCAGCATCGCGGTGATCAGGTACGTCAGCGCCAGCACGGCGAACAACCCGCCGGCAATTTCCAGCTTCGGATGACGCGAACGCGGCAGGAAATGCTCCACCAGCAAAGCCATCGCAAACAGCAGGGCCAGCAGCAAACGGCTGATCCACCATGCCACCGGAGCCCACAGGAACCAGATCTGCGTTTCGTGAATCAGCTGAAAAAACAGGATGCTCGACGCAATCAGCGTCGCCCCGGAAAGCAGGAAGCCGGACCCGAGAATCAGCGAGATGCGGTCCTGTGTCCCCTGAAACCGGACCAGCGCTACGGCAGCAAACACAAAGGCGAAAATCCCGGTGGTGATTTGCAGGTAACCCTGCAGGATCGGGTTGGGCCTCAGGGAAATTTCACGCAGCCAGTCCGCGGCGAGGAAAATCAGCAGGAAGCCGGCGCCATGCAGCAGGATGCGTTGAAACTGCCGCCGCTCGAAGATGAAAGAAATATCGCTCATGGTGCGGCTCGGTTTAAAGCCGGGCCAACCTTATCCTTTGTATATTCTATTAGACGCCAAACCGGCAATGGGTGTTACCCCCGAAATACATGCTGTTAGCCAAGAGATAGCCGCTGTGGAAAATCTGCCGCACTGTACCACAGGACAGGGTGAACGCCTTTCCCGGCCGGCGGCGCGGTGCGAAGCCTGAAATTAAAGCTTGCGCCGAAAAAGAACATTGCGCAATATAGCTGTATTGAAACGATTCAATAAGAGGCTTTCCTTGACGAAGCGGTCCGCCAGAACAAAGCCGTCCGCGCAAGACCGGCGCAGCAAGCCCGGCGAACAAACCCTGCAGGAAATCCTTTCCCAACCGCGCGTCTGGAGTGAAACCGAGGCTCAACTTCGCGAATCGCAATTGCTCGAGAAATTCTCAAACCTCTTTTCACCACGCAGCCCTTGGCTGTTTGTCGGCTGCGGCTCCAGCTACTACCTTTCCCGCCTGATTGCCGCCCTTTGGACCAAACATTTTTATATTCCCGCGACCGGCGTGCCCGCCTCCGAATTTCTATTTGCTCCCGATGAAACGCTCCGCCGCCTGGGCGTCGAACAAGTCGTGCTGATGTCGCGTTCCGGCGAAACTACCGAGGTTCTGCGCGCGGCGGAATTGCTGCGTAAGCACCACACCGTGCAAACCCTGGGGGTGACCTGCAATCCGCAAAGCCCTCTCGAAGGGCTGTCCACCCATTCGTTCAAGTTGACCTGGGCCGATGAAAAAAGCCCGGTAATGACCCGCTCGTTTACCGCCATCCTGCTGGCGTTTCAGAGACTCGGTCTGCAGTTTGTGGGCGACAGCGAATTTTCCGGCGCGCTTGATCGATTGCCCCGCCAGGCTCAGGATTTGCTGGACAGTCAGACAAAAAAGATTCAGCAATTCGCCGGCAAAAAACTGTTTGCGGATTACATATTCCTTGGACAAGGCGCGCATTACTGGCTGGCGCAGGAAGCGGGCCTCAAGGTGACGGAGATGTCCTCATCCTATGCCCAGGTGTTTCACTCGATGGAATTCCGCCACGGGCCGCGCTCGATTGCGGGGCCCGACACGCTGATCACCTTTTTGGTCTCCGAAGCTGCCGCTGACGAAGAAACGCTTCTTGTGAAGGAACTCAAGGAGCTGGGCGCGGCGATTTGCGTGATCGTGAACCGGGCGACGCCGGAACTCAAGAAGTACAGCGACCTGCTCATCGAACTAGCGCTTGATGGACCGGAGTTTGCAAGATACGCTGTCACCGCGATTCCTGCGCACTTGCTGGGAGCCGCCATCGGCCTGCGTAAGGGACTTAACCCGGACGCGCCGAGAAATCTCACGCGTGCCGTAGTGCTGGATTCCATCGGCGGCAAACGCCCGAAAAGGAGAGGTGCTTGAGCGACCTTGCTGGAGCCACCAGCGCAGGCCCACGCCTGCGGCGAACCCTCACCCTCTGGAACCTGATTGTCATCGGCATCGTTATCATCCAGCCGATCGCCCCGATGGGAATTTATGGGGTGATCAACAACGCCGCTGGCGGTCACGTGGTCACCACCATCCTGATCGCCATGGTCGCCATGTTTTTCACCGCCATTGCTTACGGCAAGATGGCGCGCATCTACCCGAGCGCGGGCTCTGCCTATACTTACGTGGGACAGGGAATTCACACCGGGTTGGGATACCTTACCGGCTGGGCCATGGTGATGGATTACATCCTGAACCCGATGATCTGCACGATCATCTGCGCCAAACTCACGCAGAACATCTTGCCGGAAGCGCCTTATTGGGTTTTGGCGATATTCTACGCCGGATTTTTCACGGTCTTGAACTTGCGAGGAGTAAAAACCTCCGCCCGCATCAACGAGGTGCTGGCGGCGGGCATGTCGGTCGTCGTGGTTGTTTTTTTCGTCTTCGTGATTCGCTTCGTGATTGGTTATCACGAGCGCGGAATGCATTTCTTTACGGAACCCTTTTACAACCCGCAGACATTCGATTTCGCGAAAATCGGGCGCGGAACTTCGCTGGCCGTCCTCACGTACATCGGGTTCGACGGGATCTCCACGTTCTCCGAAGAAGTGGAAAATCCCCGTCGCAACATCATGATCGCCACGGTGATTGTCTGCATTCTCGCCGGTGTGCTCTCGGCGACGGAAGTGTACGCCGCGCAGTTGGTGTGGGGCTCCAAGCCGTTTCCCGAGGACAAAGTCGAATCCGCATTTCCGATCGTGGCGCAGCAAATCGGCGGTTTCTTTCTTTTTCACCTCCTGAATTTCACGGTTTTGATTGCCAACATCGGCTCGGGCATCGCATCGCAACTTGCAGCCGCCCGCCTGCTGTATGGCATGGGCCGGAATGACGCGATTCCGAAAGGCTTTTTCGGCAAGGTCGAAGCGAAGCACCAGATTCCCGCGAACAGTGTGTTCTTCGTCGGCGCTTTCGCGCTGCTCGGCGGACTCCTGGCAGTTTGGCCCGTCATTTTCAGTTACGACCGCGGGGCGCAAATGCTGAATTTTGGCGCCATCATTGCCTTTATGGGCGTGAACGCCGCCTACTTCACCCATTACTACTTGCGCGGTAAGGAAAAGAACATCGGTGATTTGCTTATGCCGGTCATCGGGTTCACGGTGTGCGCCGGCATTTGGTGGAGCCTGAGTCCGCCGGCGAAAATCGCGGGAAGCATCTGGCTGGCATTGGGTGTCGCTTACGGCGCGTGGAAAACGTCATGGTTCCGCAAGGAAATGTCGTTTGAAGTCCCTCCGGAAGAGTGAAGTCCCTCACTAAAGTGTCCTGCAGGATTTTGCCGGACAGCCGGCTCTGCTCTCTCGTCCGTTAAATTACTGATCCGCGATCTTTTGGATTTGCTATTTCAGGTCCTGTCGCCGGATGATAGGCGCGCGAGGACGGGGTATGAAGGCACAAAACAGGCGCGGGCTGGTGACCATGCGGGATGTCGCCAAAGCGACGGGCTTTTCTCCGGCGACGGTTTCCATCGTCCTGAACAACGCCCCGCTTGCCCGGTACATCGCTTCCACCACAAAAAAAAAGATTGAAGAGACTGCCAGGCGCCTCGGCTACCGGCCCAACGCCATGGCCCGCTTTCTTCGCAGCAAACGCAGCCAGAGCATCGGCGTGATGCTGACCGACGTAACCGACCCGTTTTGTACGCCAATCTTGCGCGGCATCGAAAACGCCCTCTACCCGCTTGCTTATCTTCCGATCTTCGCCGACGCCCACAACCAGCGCGAGCGGTTCGAGCGCTACCTGGAAATGCTCCTGGAGCGCCACGTGGACGGGCTCATCGTGGTCGCCAATTGGCTTCTGGTGGACATCCACGTTCTTGCGGACTTGAACAAGGCAGACGTTCCCACGGTAACCATCGGCTGGGAGATCCCCGGAAACCGCGTCAGCTTCGCAATGGTTGACAACGAAGCAGGCGGGCGGCTGGCCTTGGAACATCTTTATCAACTCGGGCATCGCCGGATTGCGGTTATCCTCGGACCCAAACGCCTGATTGACAGCGCGCCAAGGTGGCGGGGCATTCAGAAATTCGCGCAGTCCGTGAAGCTTGATCTGGACCCTTCGCTGGTCACGCGCTTGCCGGATGTGTTCGACGCGAACGCCAGTTTCGAGCATGGCTATCGCCTGACGGAAGAGCTGCTGCAGAAGAAAAAAAAGTTCACGGCGCTGCTTGCTTTCGATGACCTGACCGCGCTCGGCGCAATCCGTGCACTCGCCAAAGCCGGCATCAGCGTTCCGGAGCAATGCTCGGTGGTCGGCTTTGACGACATCGCCATTTCCGGACTTTCGGTTCCCTCGCTGACCACCGTGCGTCAGCCTCTGGAAACCATGGGAGCTGCGGCGGTGAACATCGTGATGGAAGCCATCAAAGCCGGGCACGAGAATCGTGAACGGGGAGCGGTGGCGCAAAAACTCCACGCGGAACTCGTAATCCGCGATTCAACGCAGGCAATCTGAACAGTCGCGCCGACGCGCGAAACAAAAGACGCGGGAGTTTCCTCCCGCGCTTTCTTCCTTTCGACCTCTCAGCGATTACTGCGCTGTCGGTGGAATAAATACCGCCGCCGGTGTGATGAATTCCACTTCCTTGGCTTCACTCTTCACCTTCGCGCTCTGGAACTTCCCTTTTGCTCCACCGCTGCCGGCAAAGGTCAAAAGGTACTGATTGTTCAGGTGCACGGAGATCTCGTCCAGATACGGCTTGATGGAAACGGGAGTCTGCCCGCCCAGGAAGTAAGACTCCGCGCCGGTGTCCTGGGAAAGCTTGTCCAGGTTGTTCTGCGCGTTGTTGGTGCGGAAGAACGAACGCCCGCGATGTCCGGCGCTCGGATAGTAGATTGTCCAGATATTCGTGTTCTGTTTCTCGGCGCGCGAGATCAACGGATCGAGATCGGGATAAAACGGTCCAAACCCCGGTCCGCGGAAAAAATCAATGCC
Source organism: Candidatus Acidiferrum sp. (assembly GCA_035693545.1). Classification (GTDB taxonomy): domain Bacteria; phylum Acidobacteriota; class Terriglobia; order Acidiferrales; family UBA7541; genus Acidiferrum. The sequence goes on along the minus strand of DASSGJ010000256.1, from coordinate 4,487 downwards.
CGAGGTGACCAGAATCACCGAACGTCGCGGGCCTGTCTTCGGCCAGCGTTTCAGCAGGTCAAGCGTGCCAAGATAAGGGCTGGAGCCGATCGAACCGAAACCGATGGGAAGGCGCAGAGCCTTTGCTGCCAACTCGTGGTTCGGAGTGAAGTCCTGAAGCACGCGCGTGCCGTTATCCATGATGTAGCCGACCATGATGGATGTGGAGGGCGGCTGCGCCATGATGAACTCGCGCAGGTAGTCCCACTGGCCCCCGGCCGAATTATCAATGGAGTCGTCAATCAGGATTGCCAGGAACAGCGAATCGCCTTTCCTCCAATCGCCGATTTGCTTGCGGTCTTTTCCCTGAAACAGCTGGACATCGTCTTTCGGGATATTCGAAACTTCGGCGTCTTTCTTGCCCACCGCGGTCACGGTGAAGGTGACGTTACCCGCACCCGCCTGCGATTGAGCCTTTACCGATGGTGTGATCAACAAAGCTGCGGCAACCACCGCACCAAGAAACGTACTCAGTCTGGGTCGTTTCATAAATAATTCTCCTCTCGACTATCTACCCAGTTGGATGCATGAAGAGTAAAAAGCATACATCACGATTTGGTAAAAAGTCTGCTGCCGCGGGCCTCGCGCGATGAATGATGTTTTTCTCTCCCGCACCGCAACTTTTCGCGTATTTCCGTGTTTTAACTTGTTAAGGACCACTCCAAGTACGCTCCTTCGATGTCGCTTCTGCGGCAAACGGCCACATTCATTTGATGGCGCTTCACGACAGATCGGCTGCCAGGAGCGTAAGCCGCTCTTATTCCTCGACGGTCCCGCTCCTCAAACTTGCAAGCCATCGTCCGGCAAAATCTGAATTAGAATAGGTGCGCGAATCGCGATTGTATTTACCCGACGAGGAGAGCCGCTCGAAATGGCGCTGATGCGTTCGATATTACTCGCCGCTTCTCAAAACCGTTGGCTGCGGGAAAACGCCGTCAATTACCCGTTTGTCCGGCGAAGCGTTTCGCGATTCATGCCCGGCGAGAGCCTGGACGCCGCCATGGAAGCTGCACGCGGCCTCGAGAAAAAGCGAATTGCCAGTGTGTTTACGAATCTCGGGGAAAACGTCAAGGATCGCGCCGAAGCCTCGCAGGTCACCGAACACTACATGGAGGTCCTGCGCCGCATTCATGATTCCAGTTTGAACGCCGAAGTGTCCGTGAAGCTGACTCAACTCGGCCTGGATCTCTCGCCGGATTTCTGCTTTGACAATTTGGACCGGATTATCGCCCGGGAAAAACAAAACGCGACTGTCTGGGTGGACATGGAAGCAAGCCCGTACGTTGGCGCCACCCTCGACATCTACAAACGGGCTCTCGGAAAATATCCGAACGTCGGGATTTGCCTTCAGGCATATTTGTATCGCACGGAAAAAGATATCGAAGCACTTCTTCCACTTCGGCCTTCGATCCGCCTGGTCAAGGGCGCTTACAAAGAGCCGCCGGAAATCGCTTACCCGAAAAAACAGGATGTGGATGAAAGTTACTTCGCGCTGGCAACCAAAATGATGGCCGCCCAGGCGGCAGGCCGCTGCCTTCGCGCGGCTTTTGGAACGCACGATGTCAGCTTGATCCGCCGGCTGGCGCACCACGCGGCACAAAATGGGTTTCCCAAGAGCGATTTCGAGGTGCAGATGCTCTACGGGATCCAGCGCGACGAACAGGAACGCCTGGCCCGCGAAGGCTATCGCTCCGCGGTACTGGTCGCGTATGGCACTTACTGGTATCCCTGGTTTGTGCGGCGTCTGGCTGAGCGGCCGGCAAATTTGTGGTTCATGGCGCGAAATCTGTTTGCTTCCTGAACCTTGAAGAGGTTCGAAATGCAAAGTGTGCGTGTGTTGCTGGTGATGGCCGTAGCCTCGTTGCTCATGGGAGCGGGTAAGCCCGAGCCCGAGTGGAAGCAACTCTTCAACGGAAAGGACCTTGCTGGATGGAAGCATGTCGGGCCCGGTGAGATGACCGTAACCCCTGACGGCCTGATCGAGACACACGGCGGCATGGGCCTGTTGTACTGGGCGGGCGGCAAGATTGGCCATTGCAGGCTGCGCATCGTTTTCAGAATGCGCGATTTCAACGACAACTCCGGCGTCTTCGTCCGCATCCCGCTTGAGCCGCGGGAAGAATGGATGCCCGTCCACTACGGCTACGAAGTGCAGATTGATAATCATCCCGAAACCTCCGGCGAAGACGACTACCACATCACCGGAACTCTCTACTCGCTCACCAAACCGCTTGCCAAGCCTACCAAGCCGGGCCCCGAGTGGAACACAATGCTCATCACCATTGACGGTCCGCACACGATCGTCGAAATAAACGGCGTGAAGGTGACCGACTATCGCGAGGGCGAGCCGGTCCCGGCGCGCAAATTTGATTTCGAACCGCAGCGGGGCCGGCGGCCGGACGAAGGCTACTTCGGCCTTCAGAATCACAGCAAGGATGATGTGGTGTTTTTCAAGGAAGTTAGTGTCCAGCCGCTGCCGTAGCGTACGATTCGCAATGCAAATCTCGAAACACGGAGAACATCATGAGCAGAAAACAGTGGAGCCGTAGATCGTTTCTGCAGGCCGGCGCCGGCACGACGGGGGCAATGGTCGCGGCGAGGAGCATTGCGCTGGAACCGATGAAGATTCCCGGCGCGTTGGAAGGAACTGCGGTAGAGCGCGTTCGCTTCGGCATCATCGGCGTCGGGATGCAGGGCTCCCAACTGCTGGCGACGGCGGTCTCCTTGCCCGGCACGGAATGCCTGGCGGCTTGCGATCTTTATGACGGGCGCCACACCCTTTCAAAAGAGATTGCGGGACCAAAAATCAAAACCACGCGCCGGTACCAGGAACTGCTGGACAACAAGGAAATCGACTGCATCATCGCGGCGGTCCCCGACCACTGGCACAAGCAGGTGGTGGTGGATACGGTCAATGCGGGCAAGCATATCTACTGCGAAAAACCGATGTCGCATAGCGCGGAAGACGGCGTCGCCATGGTGGCGGCCGCCAAAAAAACGGGCCGGATCGTGCAGATCGGCTCGCAGCGCGTGAGCTCCGTCATTTGCACGAAAGCGAAGGAATTGCTCGCCAAGGGAATCATCGGCGAGTTGAATCTCGTCGAAGGCTCGCTGGGACGCAACGACCCGACCGGCGCCTGGGAATACCCTCCCCCGCCCGATCTTTCTCTACAAACGCTTGATTGGGACACCTGGCAAGGCACCGTGCCGAAACGCGAATTCGATCCCAAGCTCTTCGCCCGCTGGCGCTGCTGGAAGGAATACGGCACGGGCGTGGCCGGCGACCTGCTCGTCCACCTGGTCAGCGGAATGAACTACATGCTCGGATGGAATGAACCGCCGGTTCGTGCCACCGCGGCGGGCGGAATTCTACGCTGGAATGACGGGCGCAACATGCCAGACGTGCAAGCCGTGATTTACGAGTACGGAAGAATCCCCGTGTACCTTCGCCTGAATCTCGGCTGCGAAACGCCCGAGGTTTACCGGTTCCAGGGTTCGAAAGGAATTCTGGAAGTCACCGAATTCACGATTGCCTACTACCCGCAGAGCGGTGAAGACACCTCACCCAGTTATTATTCGGCTGGATTCCCGCGCGGAATGCGCGACGCGTACTTCAAGAAGTGGCACGCAGATAATGATGCGGCGCCCGGCAAGGAACCGCTGGCTGAAGGCTACACCTATAAAGGCGATTCCTGGGACGACCTGCGCCCGCACATGTGGAATTTTCTGCAAGCCGTGCGAACAAAAAAACCGGTGGTCGAGGATGCCCTTTTCGGCCACAACGCCGCCCTCGCGTGCCACATGGCCAATGAGTCCTATTTCCGCAAGGCAAGCGTGACGTGGGACGCCACCAGCGGCCAAATCAAAGGCTGAATGCTTTGGAATTATTTTGCCCGGTGAAATTCCACGTAATCGCGCCCGTGGTACAGCCGGTAGTTCCCTGCCCCGGACGCGGCCACGAATTGCAGCGGCACGGGCCGCTTCATCTCCGCATCTTTCGTCGAAGCTGCCTGCAAAACATCATTCGCGCCAAGGTCCATCGCGACGAATTTGTTGCCGTCCAGAAACCCTATGCCGTACGCGCCAGGCTTCAGCGTCTGTCCGCCAATTTCAATGGTCACTTCGTTAATCAGATAGGCCTGATACTTTTCCCGGATCCCCGTGGAGTAACCGGAACTGTCCACCAGTCCCGCGAACACGAGAAATCCGTCCGCGTAGCGAACCCCGCCGGTGTTGCGAGCCTGAACCGGCGCAATCTGCCCACGGAAAAACACTTTCTCCGGTAAAAGTTTATTTCCCACCTCGGAGGCGGCGAGAATCCCTTCCTTGACCGGCGCGGAATTCGTGGCCGCCTGCGGGTAGGCCATCGAAACAATCGCAGCCGAAACTAACATGGCCGGCAACAGGCAAAACATCGTGCGAACCCTCATGAGATTCTCCTTGGACAA
>DASSGJ010000255.1:0-4306 GCA_035693545.1 Candidatus Acidiferrum sp. | reverse complement strand
GTCGTCGCCAGAGCGGGGAATCCGAGGTGCTGCAGGTAGCGTGCAGAGCCGACGTCCCACGGATTCGGAATCACGAAGCAGCCTGATTCGTGGAGAGCGCGAAACGCCCGCCGACGGTTGCTGAAGTTCTCCAGCGATCCCTGGCCGCCCGTTTCGGCATGGTGCGTTGTCATCGGTTGCTCGAACGCGTCCATCGCATCCTCCAATCGCTTGACTGAATCGATCCGATTCGCCAAGAGGACAGGAATCGGCTTTGATGCCCGTCCTGCGTATGGTTAGATGACCATCATAAATGGAGGGTGCAAGAAATAATTTTGCGTTATCCGGCACATTCGAAGCATGGGCAAATCAATCAGCGAGCGCGCTGATTCCAAAGATCCCAGAAACCTTACCTGGACTAAGAAATCCACAAGACAATCTGCTGAGAATGGACGGGATACACCGGACTTCATTTTCCAACTCTTTTCCCTTGCACCACGCATTACGCGGGCGTACAAGCAGGGTGTGAGCTCCTCGAGCTCCGGAGGGTTGCATGAATCCACCGGGCTTAGAAGCGCAAGAAAGCTGAGCACACCGCTCTTGCGGTGCGAGTCGCGAACGAACCGGTTGAACTCTAATCCGCTCGTCAAGCGACGCAGCAAAAGAAAAAAGAGGGCCCTCTTGTAGGGCCCTCTCTGTGTTTCTACTCGATGAGATTGGAATTGCCGGTTGGTCTGCCGTTTGCTGCCCGATCTCCCATCCTCAAATTGCGACGGATCCGCAGGTGTTTACGCCGTTGGTTTGTGCGTGGAGTGCTGGTGTTTACTACTGTGCTTTTTTGAGTGGTGGCGATTCCGGTGGTGTTTCGATGCATGCTGCGTGGAAGGATTGTTCGACGACTCCGGCGCCGCGGCTTGCTGGCCGGCCGAGAGTGTCGAAAGCAAAAGACCTGCGGCGGAAACTAAAAGGATGCGCTTCACTCGAATCTCCCCTGGGAAATCCCCTGTAAGAAGGATTCAAGCACAATACGGCCGGAATGTCAGGAGAAAGAAAGAAGAAGCCGGGGATCGGGTTGCGTAAGAGAAAACGGCGAACGTTCAGCTCCCGAATCGCGTTTCGAGCATTTGAATGACGGCGTCCTGTTTCGCGATGACTTGCGCTTGCCAAACCAGCGCGATCGCCATCAGGCTCATGGAGAAGATGCAGAGCGCGAGCGTCAGCCCCAACTGTGTCTCTGAAGCAGGCAAACGGAATGCACGACGCAACCAGGCCATAGGGGCTCCCAAGTAAAGATGATAGGACCGAACATACAGTGGTGAGCAATCGGAAGTCCAACCCAAGTGCCTGGTTTTAGTACCCTCATGACTATTTATTCTCAATCATTTACAGCTAGCGCAAACACCGATGCCAGCGCCTGATTCATCCGGCGAGTAAATTTGAGCACACTTTCTCCCTTCTGTTTCCGACCGCGCACGATTTCGGGTGGGGCGTTCGACTGGATGTCTGATTAAATTTCGCGGTTCAGGATCATTTCGAGCGCCAAGGACCATGTTTCCGGAGAAAAAAGCGGCAAGCTTTTGCATTTGCCTCCGGCTTCGCCAGCCCCAGCGTCACGTCCCGCAAGCAGCAGGCAGCGGTCGCAGGCAGGGAACAGCTCGGTGGCTTCGTCCGAGGTGGCGATTCCAATGCTGTGAGGATTGGCGCGAAAAGAGCGCTGGTAGAGACGAGACAAGTCGCGCACGCAGGAAGCAAGATTCGCGCCAACGGCCAGCGACCACAACGCGCCCCGAGGGCGGACCTCGGCTTTTCGCCCGATAGCCTCCTTTTGGAATCGCTCGATATCAGCGTCCGACGCCCCGGCAAAGAAGAACAGTTCGTCAAAATCCCGCTGCCGGAGGAGTTCCGCCTCACGTTGCGGCAATCCGGTGTTCTGGGACAGTTCGCGCGGTGAGAGATCGCTCAGCGGCACCACCTCGACCCCGGTCTCCTCGGCGATCACGCCGAGCATCTCGGACGAAGCAGGCTGCGGAGATGCCACTGGGATGCACGTAAAGCGCCCCAGGCGCATGCTTCGCGGCGGGTTCAAGTGGAAGTAGTCCTCGGGAAGAAAAACGCCACAGCCGCCCTCTGCGAGAAACGGATGCCCGAAACCAAATTTTCGCAGGGCGGCGTCGAACTGCAGACGGCTGCGATTGGTTACCGGGACGACCGGAATATTGGCCTCGCCGAGGCCTTCCAGAAAGCCGGCAAAACCGGTCAGGGCCTTGTTTGTGAGGGTAATCAGATTGTCGGTCGAGCAATAAACGACTGTTGTGGTCGAACGCAAAAGCAGACTCCAGGCGGTCCCGGCCGCACTTCCTGCAATCGAATAGGGCTGCGACCAGTGTGCGGATTGCCTTCGACAAAGGCAAGCGTGGGAGCCCCAAAACAAAAAAAGGCGGGGAGCAATTGCTCCCCGCCCTCGGTTCGATTTGTTTGCTTCTGTTAGTTACCGGACTTGGAGGAAGCCGACGTCGCTGGCTGCGCGCCCGACTTCGGCACGCTCAGGTAGCCGCTGATCGAGTTCTTTCCGATCTTGTTGATGACCAGTTCTTCCGCCTGCGGAGCGCGGCTTCCGGTCGGATAGAGAATGATGGGCGAGTTGATGTTGCGGTTCTTTTCATCAACGCGCTTGTCTTCGAGAACAACCACAACACTGGCGCGGTTGTGCTTCTCGTTGACGCCCTTCAGTTCCACGGTGACGTTGCCGACCTTCTGTGGCTTATTCCTGCCGGCGATGGTGAATTCCACGTAATCGCGTTCGCCCATCCGGCGAAGAACATCGATCTCATCGTGGTTGCGCGCGATCAAGGTTCCCAGTTCGCTGCGAGCCATCGAGAGGTCGTTATTGGTCTTGGCCAGATTGTCGCTGACGGTGGTGACTTTCGTGTCAACCGTCTTGACGTCGTCGTTGGTCGCCTTGGTGGCAAGTTCGGTGTGAACTGAGGTGTCGAGGGCGGCCACTTTGTCTGCAGTTTCGCTGTTCAGCTTCGCCGCTTCGGTGCGCGCCTTCTTCAGTTGGCTTTGGGTAATCTTCAATTTGTCGGTAACGACCTTCAGGTCGCCCTGGAGGTCCGCGTTGCTCTTTTCATCAACTGCGAGCCGCTCTTTCATCGCGCTCAGGTCTTGCTGCGTGGTCGTCTGCACAGTCTTAACCTGATCCGTGACGGCCTGCTTGGCGGCATCCAGCTTGGCCGAATTCGACCAGCCGAAGAAAAGCCCGCCCAGCGCGATCAAGGCCAGAATGGCGATCGCCGGCATCTGCCACGATGAACCGCCCTTATCAGTTGTGTACTCGGGGATCTCAGACATAGTTATCTATTCTCCTCACCCAATTCGGGTAAACCGTTTCGACTTTCAGAATGGCAGCGCTTAGCGGCTGCCGAATGCTGTATATGTTTCGTTTATGTGCAAGCGAAGTGCCGCGAGGCGCGACGACCCTGACGGTTCTAAGTACTTGCCAAACGGACAGTTACTTCACCTGCCCGTAGGAGCAGGAAGTACTAGGTCCTGCAATCTTTACGCGAGTGGGAACTTTGGCGATGAATTCCTACGTAGTGCAAGAATCTTCCACTTTTATGCCCGCCTGCCCCAGCTCGGCGTACAGCTGCGCTGGGGACTGGAAGTGTACCCCGGTGAAGCCCAGGCGGCGGGCGGCCTCCACATAGGCCGGGATGTCATCAACATACACCGTCTCCTCGGCACGGACCTTGCAGGCCCGAAGCGCCTCCCGGAAGATTAGCGGGTCCGGTTTGCTTGCCCCTACGGAGCAGGAGTAAGTCCGGACCGCCTTTGGGAAGTAGGCGAAGAAATCATAGGTCGCTTCCAGCTTTTCCACGTGGATCGGATCCGTATTCGACAGCAGTCCCAGCCGGTGGCTTTTTGCCAACCGGGCGAACACGGAGGCTTTGTGGATTGGCGCGGGGTCGAGAGCGGAATTCCAGACGTTCTTGAACTGCTCAAAATCAAGGGAAAGGTTGAAGCGCTTGCAAAGGTGCAAGTGCCAGTCGCGCGGAGCCATGCGGCCTTCCTGCCAATCGGGCCACCGCGGATCCTTTTCGATGGCGGACCACAATTCTTCGGGCGTGAAGGGAAGTCCCTGGGCCAGGGCCGATTTCACCCGTTGAATGTCCACGCGAATCAGAACTCGGCCAATATCAAAAATGACGGCGCGCAATTTGGGCATGGATTATAGCTTCTCTGAGGTGGCCGAAGTAGCGGAAGCCGCAAGTTGCTCGGCGCGGCGCGCGCGCAGGATGCTAATGATCGCGGGCAGCAGCGAGAGGAC
>DASSGJ010000254.1:0-5829 GCA_035693545.1 Candidatus Acidiferrum sp. | reverse complement strand
AATCGCGGCCATCGCGCCCTGTCCTGCCGGAACAGCTTCCTGCATATAGGTTCCGCGCTTGTGAACCAGCCGCACAGCGTCTGAAAATTGCAGCGAGCCGGCGGCCACAAGAGCGGAATATTCGCCGAGGCTGTGGCCCGCAACAAAATCCGCGCCGATGCGCTTCTCCGAAAGCACCCACATCGCGGCAACAGAAACGGTGAGAATCGCGGGTTGCGTAAACGCGGTGGACTTCAGCTCTTCTTCCGTGCCTTCAAAACAGATTTTCGAAATGGAAAAGCCCAGCGCTTTATCCGCTTCATCGAAAATGGCGCGGGCCGCGGAATATTTCTCGGCAAGTTCCTTGCCCATGCCGGAATACTGCGAAGCCTGACCCGGGAATATGAATGCTACTTTGCCCATAATTGCTCCTCTCTCCGGACGTCACGCCTGCGCGTGGGTCAGGGAGAGCTCTTGTTCAATTTTCTCGTTCACCCGCGCGCGGGCAAGTCCCGCGGCAACACGGATGGCGTTTTTCACGGCGTTGGCGTTGGACCGGCCGTGGCCGATCACGCAGACGCCGCGGACCCCGAGGAGTGGCGCCCCGCCGTATTCCGCGTAGTCCATGGTGCGCTTGATACCCTTCAGCGCGCCTTTCGAAAACAGATAGCCCACCTGCGATGCGAAAGTGCTTTTATACGTCTTCCGCAAATACTTGATGATCTCCATCGCCAGCCCCTCGCAAATCTTCAGGGCGATGTTGCCGACGAACCCGTCGCAGACGATCACGTCCACCTTGCCGGAAAAAAGATCCCCGCCTTCCACGTTCCCGACGAAGTGCACGGGCAAAGCCTTCAGGCGCTCGTAAACCGCGCGCGTCAGCTCGTTGCCCTTGATCTCTTCCTCACCCACCGAAAGCAAACCCACGCGCGGCTTGCGGCTGCCGAAGGTGAGGCGATAATAAATTTCGCCCATCACCCCGAACTGCAGCAGGTGCTCCGGCTTCGAATCCACATTCGCACCGACATCCAGCAGCACGGAAACGCCGCCCTTGGCATTCGGAAACGGCGCGGCCAACGCCACGCGGTCCACCGACTTCAAAGTGCCCATGATGAATCGAGCCGTCGTCATCACCGCACCGGTGTTTCCGGCGCTGACGATGGCATCGGCCTTCCCTTCTTTCACCAGGCGCGCCGCCACGTGCACTGAACTATCCTTCTTGCGGCGAAAGGCCTGGGCCGGGTGATCCTCCATCGTGATCACTTCGGTCGCCGGAATAATCTCGATCGGCAGCGACGGCTTGCCAAAGCTCGCCAAAGCTCCCCGGATCACCTGAGGCTGCCCCACAAGCAGAATGCGCACGCCGTACTCTTCCGCGGCGCGAACACTCCCCTCCACCTCCGGACGGGGTGCGTTGTCTCCCCCCATGGCATCGACGGCGATTGTGATCATGGGATTATCTTCCGGCGACTCCGGCAAGCCCGAAACGGCGGAACACACCAGCGGTCACGCCCGTTCCGAGCCTGAGCAAAAACTCGATCCCTTACTTGACGTCGTGAACCGGCCGGCCTTTGTAATAACCGCAATGAGGACAAGCCTGGTGAGGCTGCTTCATTTCGTGGCAATTCGGACACTTGGCCATGGCGGGTGAGAACAAGTGGTCGTGTGCACGACGCTTGTTCTTGCGCGCCTTGGAATGTCGACGTTTTGGATTAGGCATTACATCACTCCTGGTTCTCGCCTCATTCGTGGCAAACACACTCCGCCAGTCCGAACAAGGTCGGATTCTATGGGCTTTCCGCCCGGAAATCTATTGTTTCTTGAGCCAGTCCTGCTTCAACCGCGCGAGGGGAGCCAGACGCGGGTCCGTGGCGTGCCTTTCACAGCGGCACTCTTCGTGATTGAGATTCGCGCCACACGTAGGGCACAAACCGCGGCAATCGCTCTGGCAGATTACTTTCATCGGCAGTGACAGCAACACCTGTTCCTTCAGTACGTCCGCGAGGAACAGGCCTTCTCCTTGAAAAAATCCGATTTCGGTGTCGTCATCTTTCAGCCGCTCTTCTTCGGGCTTGCTGGCCTTCTGAAGCGGCTGATAGAAGAGGTCAAAATCCTTGTGAACTTCCTCGATTACGGGCTCCAGGCAACGGGCGCAGACCATCTCGATCTTGGTTTCCAGCTCTCCCGTGATGCGGATTTGCCCTTCCAGAAGCTCCGCCTGGGCGGTGACTTCCAGAGGCCCTGCCTGTTTCACTTCACTGATGCCGTAATCAATGCTGCCCGGGGCGTAACTTTTCCGGATGCGCACTTTGCGGACGGCAAGGTCCTTGACGTCGAGGAACATGTCTTCAGCGCCTCCGGCGCGTACGCTCATGTCTATCCATTATTTGGGCAGAAGGCGGCTAAGTCAAGAAAACGGGGCGCAAAAGTGCGGATTTCGAAGCATTTGAGGCAACCAGGGTTCCCAGTACTCGACAATCGAGCGAGCCGACAATCCGCAAGACTTGCCTGCGCCTCAAGTCTGGAATACAGTGAGGCCGGAATGAAACGCATTTCCAGCGTAACCGACCGTTTTTCAGCCCTGCTTCCCTCGGCCTGGATGCTGCTGGTTCTACTGACCTTTCTGGTGATTCGTGTGCTCGGTTCGCACTTATTCCATTCTCTCCACCTGTTTGGGAAAGCTCTTTAGTCCATGATTTTGCTTGCACTGCAAGCCGCATGGGGATTGCTGCTCCTGAGTCTTGCCGCGGCAGGTGTGGGATTTCCCGTGTTCCGGCGGATCGGAACAGCATTTCATCCGTGGGAGCGTGTGGTACTTTCCCTTTTGGGTGGGTGGGGCATGCTCTCGCTGGTGCTTTACCTCATCGGGCAGGTTGCATTTTCGCGGTGGATGATTTTCGTTGTTACATGCGGATTTGCAGCCTTGGGATTGCGTTTCATCTGGGAAGGGTGGCGGCATCGTGAAACGCCTGGACCCCGGGTGGAGAAGCGCGCGCTGCTCCCAGCGGCTCTAGTGATGTTCATATTATTGGTGACAGCGGTCGCAGGGCTTGCACCTGTCGCCGGGGATTGGGGTTCCGATGCGGTCGCCTATCACCTGCTCGGCCCAAAAGTGTGGCTCAGAGCGGGAGTCATCCGTCCGGTGGCGGATAATTGCCACACCGCATTTCCACAAACCGCCGAGACGATGTATGCGGCCCTTTTCGCGATTGGCGGACCATCTGCGCCTTGCTTCGCGGATTTTTTTACCTTTGGATTGCTTCTCGCCGTGGCCGCGTCGCTTGCGACCCGCTGTGGCTTGGATGCGAAGAGCGGTTGGTGGGTCGCCGCGATCGTCGCCACCATGCCCGCAGTGTTCTCAGGGGCGCATTTCGCATTTGTGGACGGGTTATACGCCGCGTTTTTTCTCGCCGTGGTGCGCATTGCGCTGGACGCCGAAAACCTGTTCGAGTGGACGTCCTTGGGAATCTTTCGCGGACTGCTGGTTGCGACAAAGTATACGGGATTGCTGGCAGTACCGGTGCTCGCAGTTGGCTTTGCTTTTCTTCGGAGGAAAGGCGATCAGGAAAAATGGGGGCGGTCTTTGGAGGGGTTCGCCTTCGCGGGGATCGCGACGTTGGCGGTCGCCGCGGGCTACTATGTGCGGAACTGGCTGCTGCTCGGTTGCCCCATTTATCCGCCGCCTCCCGGCCTGGTGCACCTGTGCCAAGCAAAATACCTCTCCGCGCAGGCTGTACTGGATTTTCACCAATACATTCTCCGCCGCGGCGCAGGACTTGGGCGAGGCCCGCTGGCGCTTCTACTGCTGCCATTTAACTTGACCTACCACACTGCAAATTTTCATGGGGCGGGTGGAATCGGCCTTGTTCCGCTGGGGCTTGCTCCAATCGGCATCTTTACGATGCGGAAGAGCCTCGCAGCGAAATTTCTGGTGATTCTGGCGGGGCTGCTAACCCTGGCCTGGTTCCTGACGCAGCAAGAATCGCGCTTCTTGATTCACGTTTATGTGATTGCCGCAGTGTTTGGTGTGATCGGCTGGCACCATTGTGAACTGTTTGGCGGCCGCATCCGGCGGTTCGTGGCCGGCTTGCTCGTCGGCGTGTCCGTCCTATATGGCCTATTCATGATTGTGAAGGTGGAAACAGATTCTATTCACGCCGTTTTTTCCACGCCGTACGCCGCGAAGCGCCGCGCGGAACAGATTCCGTACGTGGAGAGTTTTGACTTTCTGAATCGCGATCCTTCCATGAACAGGGTGCTAATCCTAGACCGCAGCGTTCCGCCATTTTATCTGGATCAGAACTACGTCAAGCCTTTCGGGCAATGGGGGGAGTTGACGGTACTTGGAGTGACCAGCCCTCAGGACGCTCTCGCAGCGATGGGCAGGCTTTCCATCACCCACGTGCTGGATGTGAACTCCGAGGTCGCGCCGTTTCAAGTGCATCAACCGGCCGCGAACCTCCACCTTGTTTTCGAAGCAAAAAATCAACGAGTTTACCGCGTAGAGTAAAAAGTATTCCGGGCGCGGGTCACGCGCAGGGAATTCCGCAGGAAGTCTAACGCCGGAGAACCAGGCAACTGGCGATCATGTCGTGCAAAGCCTGCCTGCGCTCGGTAAATCCGGCCATGATGTAGCCGATCCCCAAGGGAATCATGCCGGTGACGATCTTCCCAAAGAAGCGGCCCGAAGCTCGGCCAAAAGTCACTGGGTTGCCCACCAAGTCGGTGACGTAGAGTCCCAAAACCTGTTTCCCCCAGGTGCCCTGCTTTTCACCGCTTTCGAGATAGGCGTGATACAGCCACTGCACAAGGACTGACAACAATGCGAAGACCAGGATCGTAGCAACGAAGCTCATGACGATGGCGGGGTCCGGCTGGCCGTGGCGGGCAGCCATCCCGCTGAGCAGCGCTCCCGCTCCAGTCAGAAAAAACAGCGGTACGAACAACACACCGAGGGCAATGCTGACAAGAACGCTGTCAATGAGCGCGGCGACCACGCGAAGCCAGAAGCCGGCGTACGTGAATCCGCGCGAAGCGACCAGGCCCGCGGGGTCGGCGTAGCCCGCGTAACTGGATCCTCCCACATACGTGGAAGAAGGAGCAGCCGGCCGGGCGACGGCCGGCGCCGAAGTTCCCGTTGGGGTGCCGCACGAACCGCAAAATGCCGTACCCGCGGCGAGATTTCCACCACACTTGGAGCAGTACACAGTTCGAGCCCTCCGATCCGTTCAGCGGAACATTCTTGGCGAAGAAACTTTTTAATGCAAGAACACTTTGCCCGGAAAATCAGTAGCCGCAGCCTTCGCGACGCAACGCTTCCAGCCGTTTTCGAGCTTCCACACTGCCTTTGCGGGACGCGGCAGAAAGCAATATTCGCGCCTGGTCGCAATTCTTCGCAACACCCTTGCCGGTGCGGAAAAGCTCGGCGAGATCAATCTCCGCGCTGGTGTTTCCCTTTTCCACGGCCGCCCACAAAAGTTGAATCGCCGTGGGTAACTCGGACGCATGGCTGGGCGAACGAAGGATTTGCAAGGCTTCCAGATATTCCTGTTGCCCCGCTTCGGCGGAGTTATCGGCAGGCGAAGCCTGTGCCGAGGGTTTTGTGACCTGCGTCAGTGGTACGAGGGATCCCGGAGCGGTGTCTTTTAGTTGTGGAGCGGGTGTCGAATCCGCCGCGGCGGGAAGGTTGGCACTTTTTGCTTCAGAGACTTCAGAAGATTTCTCGCTGCCCGGCGCAGGCGTTTCGACACTGCGGGGCGCGGGAATTGCCGGGGGAGTCGCATGCATGGCAGGAGGAATCTCCGGCCGTGCGACTTTGGAGCTTTCCGGCGAATCGTCCCCGGCGATTTG
>DASSGJ010000253.1:0-2450 GCA_035693545.1 Candidatus Acidiferrum sp. | reverse complement strand
TTTGTTGCCCAGCTCGATTCCATCAACGCTCTCGCTGATGCGGCTCCTGGCTTTGTCTGGAGGCTCCAGTCTGCCACCGGCAATGCTACGGATGTTCCTTACAGTGACGACCCCTTCGTGCTCGTGAACATGTCCGTCTGGGAATCGCTCGACGCCCTTCGCAAATACGTCTATACCTCAAGACATATCGAAGTCTTCCGCGAACGCGCTAATTGGTTTGAAAAGATGGATAAGCCACACTACTGCTTGTGGTGGATTCCAGCGGGCCATATTCCGACCGTCACGGAAGCGCGCGAGCGTCTTGAACACTATCAGACCCACGGTCCCACTCCATACTCATTCTGGTTCCACAAGCACTTCCCAGAGCCGATAACTGAACCAGTTCCGCGTTGATTTGCTATCCGACCACGCGCAACGGCGACTCGCGCATTTCCTTCAGAGCCAACTGCCCGCAAGCCGCCATCACATCCCGCCCGCGCGAATACCGCACAAACGCCGGCACGCCCTTCTCCGTCAAAATTCGCCGGAACTCCTCAATCGCCTCCGCGCTGGATTCCTTGTACGGCAACTCCCCCGGGTTCCAGGGAATCAGATTTACCTTAACGCGCGTCAACGGCGCCAGCAAACGCACTACTCTCCGTGCATCCTCCGCCGCATCATTGACGCCGCCCAGCATCACGTACTCAAACGTCAAATGCTCCCAGTTCCGCAACGGGTAATTCCGGCAAGCCTCCATCAACGCCTTCAGCGGGTATTTTTTATTGATGGGCATTATCACGTCCCGCTGCTCGTCGCACGAAGCGTTCAGTGAAATCGCCAGCTTCGGCCGCACATCCTCTTTCCCCAGCCGTTCAATCCCGGGCACGATCCCGCTCGTCGAAAGCGTCACATGTTTTGGCGACAGTCCCACGCCCTCTGCATCCAGCAGAATCCGCAGCGCCCCCATTACATTCTCAAAATTCAGCAGCGGCTCGCCCTGCCCCATCAGCACCACATTCGTCCTCGCCGCCAACCCACCAGCATTCTCTTCTGCACTGTCCTGGCCGCCTCTTGCTGGCCCTGGCGAAGGAAGGGAAGTGGCGGTTTCCATCTCTTTTAAAGGCATCAAGACCTGTGCCACGATCTCCCCCGCCGTCAAATTCCGGATCAATCCCAATTGCGCCGTCAGGCAAAACTGGCAATCCACCGCGCAACCTGCCTGCGTCGAAATGCAGATGGTTTGCCGGCCTTCGCTCGGCATGAACACTGCTTCCACCGCCGCCGGTTTTTTCAGCGATTTCTCTTCCTGTGCGGGGAGTCCAAAGAGATACCGAACCGATCCGTCCGACGACACATACCGCTGCCGCACCGACGGCAGGGTAATCTTCGTCTCCCGATTCAGCTTTTCCCGGAGCGCCGCGGGCAGGTTAGTCCACCTCTCGACCGAAAACTCGCTCTCTGCATAGAGCCAGTGGAAGATCTGGTCTGCGCGGTAGGCCGGTTCACCCAGCGCCAGGCAGTACGCCTTCAGTTCTTCCCGGCTTTTCCCCAGCAAATCCAAGCTCTTCTCCTTCAACTACTCCATTCTCTCACCCGAGGCGGGTTTTCGGCCATTTCCTGCTTCTCGCTAGGTATCCTCCAAATTACAGAAAATAATAAGTTTGCCCTTCTTGCTCGCCACTCGTCACTCGCCTGCCCTGAGCAAATCCGAAGGGCCACTCGCCACTTCCCCCACCCTATGCCACAATACCAGCATGACCACTATGGTCTCCAACGCGCGCGATATCCAACGTCACGCACTTCCCAACGGCCTCATCGTTATCACTGAGACCATGCAGCATGTCCGATCCGTATCCGTCGGCATCTGGGTTCGCCACGGCTCCCGCCGCGAAACCCCCGCCGAAAATGGCACCGCCCACTTCCTCGAGCACATGGTCTTTAAAGGCACCGAGCGCCGCTCCGCCGAAGACATTGCCCGCGAAATGGATTCCGTTGGCGGCATGCTCGACGCCTTCACGTCCAAGGAACAGATCTGCTTCAACGCGAAGGTCCTCGACGCCCATCTTCCCATCGCCTTCGACGTGCTCTCCGACCTCGTCCTTCGCCCCAAATTCGATTCCGAAGACGTCAAAAAAGAGCGCCAGGTCGTCCTCGAAGAAATCAAGATGGACATGGACAATCCCGAGTATCTGCTCCACGACATCTTCACCCGCGGCTTCTGGCCGGAGCACTCTCTCGGGCGGCCAATCCTCGGTACACCGGACACCGTCCGCAAATTTGAACGCGAACCTCTGCGCACCCGCTTCCAGGATTGGTTCGCTCCCGATCATTTGATCGTTACTGCGGCCGGCCACATTACGCACCAGGAAGTCCTCGATCTCGTCGAAAAGGAATTTGGCAAACTTCCGCCATCGCGCTATAACCCCGAGGATCCCGTTCCTTCCACCGCCGCTCCCATCGTTCTCGAAACC